>JADZBA010000329.1 GCA_020852355.1 Alphaproteobacteria bacterium | reverse complement strand
TCGACCGGGCGCGCGGCCTCGCTCGTGTCGACCGGACGGACCGCCTCGGGCGGCGCGGCGGCCGCGTCCTCGGCCCGCATGGAGAGCGCCTCCATGCTGGTCGGCAACGCGGTCATGACCAGCTCGACGGGCCTGGGCGGCGGCTCCGGCGCCATCGCCTCGAACGCCACCACCGCGGCCACCACGGCCGCGTGCGCCGCCAGCGAGACGGCGAGCGGCCAGCGCAGGAGCCCGGAACCGGGAGCCATCGTCCGCCTCACCGCCCCGGCGTCGGGCGGTGCGCCTCCGACAGCAGCGACACCCGGCCGAACCCCGTCGCCGAGACGATGCCCAGCACCTCCATCGCCCGGCCATAGGGGATGCCGCGGTCGGCGCGGACATAGACGACCGAGTCCTTCTCGGTCTCCGCCAGCTTCGTCAGCCGGGCGCGCAGCGCATCGGGCTCGACCGGATCCTGACGCAGGAAGATCGCGCCCTCGCGGTCGATGCTGACCACCAGCGGCTCGCGCGGGGCGCTGACCCGGCTCGCCTCGCTGCGCGGCAGCTGCACCGGCACCCCGGCCATCATCAGGGGTGCGGCGACCATGAAGACGATCAGCAGGACCAGCATGACGTCGACGAACGGCGTCACGTTGATCTCGCCGGCGAGCGGCGGGCCGTCGTCGTCGACGTCGCCCAGATCGATGCGGCCGGCCATCGCCCGGCCTCTAGGCCGCCGCCCGGTGGGCGGCGGCGCGGCGATGGACGAGCTCGGCGCCGAGCCGCTCGACGCTGGCGGCGATTTCGCCCTGGAGCGCACGATATCCGGCGGCATAGCGGTTGTAGGCGACGACCGCCGGCACCGCCGCGATCAGGCCGAGCGCGGTCGCGAACAGCGCCTCGGCGATGCCGGGTGCCACGACGGCAAGGCTGGTGTCCTGGGACCGGGCGATCGCCGAGAAGCTGTTCATGATGCCCCAAACCGTGCCGAACAGCCCGACAAAAGGCCCGGCCGAGGACACCGTCGCCAGGAAGGGCAGCCCGGCCGCCAGCGGCCGCAGGGCCTCGATACCGGCACGCCGCGCCGCGCGCTCGACGCGCGCCCGGCGCTCGCCCAGGCTCTCCCCGGCCGGCTCCAGCGACAGCTCGCGCGCCGCCGCCGCCAGGATCGCCTGGGCGAGCGGGCTCTGGCCCGGATCGACGCCCCGGCCGCTCGCCAGCGCACCGCGGAACGCCGCCACGGCCCGCCGCAGGCCGCGTGTCCGCGCCATCTTCTCCACCACGATGGCCCATACGCCGATCGAGCCGGCGACCAGCAGCGCCATCACGGCCTTCACCACCGGATCGGCGGTGATGAAGAAGTCGACGAAGGAAAGGTGGCCTGCTGCCGCTGCCGGCACCGTCGCATCCATGACCCGTTACCGGTCCCTACTTCGTGAGCTTCGCGGCGGTCCGGCTGCGGACCTCGAGGAGGGCCACGCAGTCCTGGTCCTTCGCCTGGTCCTTGCCGCCGCATTCGATGACGTCGTTCACCAGCACCGACGACACGTCGGCACAGCCGAGGCCGGCCAGATCGAAGACCTTGACGCCCCGCTTCTCCGCCCGCAGCGGGCCGACATCGAGGGCGAGGCGGCGCGCGACGACCCCGCCCTTGTCGAACACCACGAGATCGAGCTTGTAGGCGTCGAACGCCGCCTTGCCGCGGTTCTCCAGCACCAGATAGGCGCGGCAGTCGGCGCCGCGCTCTTCCAGGCGGTTCAGCTCGACCAGCACGGGCGGCTCGGCGGCGCGCGCCGGCAGCGCCGCGACAGCGGCCGCGGCGGCGAGGCCGGAAACCAGCAAGCATCGCCAATGATCGGTCATGGCCGTCCCCGATGTCGGTCGCAGTGCGAAGGAAGTGATAGTCATTCTCAATATCGTACGCAAGCCTCGATGCGGCACTGCGGCAAAGCTGCCGCATAAGGCCGCTCGGGTCACATCACAAGATCCATTGCGGCGTGGGTCGATCCTGAGTCAAGAACGCGTCGCACTCGCCGTGTCATCGACGCCGAGCAGCTCGAGCGTCGCAACCTGCGATACCTGCGCGATTTCTCCCTCATGGAGCCCGGCGTCTCGGGCCGCCGCGCCCTGATGCTGGCGCGCGCCCTGCTGCTCAACGAGCCGACGGCATCGCTCGACCTGCGCTTCCAGCACGAGATCCTCGACGGCGCCCGGCGCCTCGCCGTCGAGCATGGGCTGGCGGTCGCGGTCGTTACCCACGACCCCAACCTCGCGGCCGCCTACGCCGACGACGTGCTGTTGCTGCAGCATGGCGCCGTCGCCTATGCGGGACCGATGTCGGGGCTCGGCGCCGGCGACCTCGCGCGGGCCTACGGGCTGACCGTCGACCGGATCGAAGCCCCGGGCGGAGGCCGCCTCTTCGCGTGGCGGCCGGCAGCCTGAGGGACGCCGGCGCTCGCGCTCAGATCGTCCCGTCGTCCTCCTCGACCGCCCAGGAGCCGATGAAGTAGCCCGCGACGGCGCCGGCCAGCGAACCGATGACGTCGCCGACGAGCTCGCCGATGACGAACTCGCCCAGCACGGCGCCGGCGATCACCGCCGCGGCCACGATCAGCACCTGCTTGGGGGTGACGCCCTTCATCTCGACCTTGGGCGGCGTGATCGTGATGGAAGGGGCCGCCGGCGCCGCGGCCTGGGCGAAGGCGAGGCCGGGCAGCAGGCAGAGGGCCAGGATCAGCAGCAGCTTGCGCATCGTGCTCCTCCTCGATTGGCGTCGCCCGGCCGCGGACGGCTCATCGCGGCGACGGCGACTCGCAGATTGCCAGCCCGACGCCGCGCCCGCAAAGGCCTCGCCGCACGCCGGGCTGGACCGCGAAGCGTGGCCGCACGCAGTATGGCCCGCGTCCCCATCCCCCGCATCGCCCGCCATGCACCTTCCCAGCCACGGCCGCTACGACTACAGCGGCCTGCCGCGCCGCCCGGTCTACGACTGGCCCAACGGCCGCCGCCTCGCCGTCTATCTCGGCCTCAACCTCGAGCATTTCGCCTTCGGGGAGGGGCTGGGGGCCGAGCTCGGGCCGGGCGGACCGCAGCCCGACGTGCGCAATTTCTCGTGGCGCGACTACGGCAACCGGGTCGGGGCCTGGCGGCTGCTGGAGCTGCTCGACGCCCTGCGGCTGCCCGCGTCGGTCATCGTCAACGCCTCGCTCTACGGCTATTGCCCCGAGCTGCTCGCCGCCTTCCGCGACCGCGGCGACGAGATGGTCGGCCACGGGCGCACCAACAGCGAGCGGCAGGGTGTCCTCGACGAGGAGGAGGAGCGCCGGCTGATCGTCGAATCGACCGCCATGCTCGCCCGCCACGAGGGCAGGCCGCCGGCCGGCTGGCTCGGCCCCTGGATCTCGCAGAGCCGGGTGACGCCCGACCTGCTGAAGGAGACGGGCTACCGCTACATGCTCGACTGGGCAATGGACGACCAGCCGGTATGGACGGCGACCCGCGCCGGGCCGCTGCTGGCCGTCCCCTACCCGCAGGAGCTGAACGACATCCCCGCGATCGTCGCCCGCCACATGGGCGCCGAGGCGTTCGCCGACATGATCGTCGACAATTTCGACGAGATGCGCGAGCAGGCGGCGACGGCGCCGCTGGTCATGGGCATCGCGCTGCACGCCTACATCGTCGGCCAGCCCTACCGGCTGCGCCATCTCCGCCGGGCGCTGGCGCACATCGCCGCCGCGGGCGACATCTGGATCACCCGCGCGGGGGCGATCGCCGCCCATGTCGACCGCCTGCCGCGGGGCACGCTGCCTGAAGCGCCGCCCTGGCCGGCCCCCGCGTCGTGACGGCCCCGACATGACGGCGCTGCCGGGGGCGGGCGACCGGCCGGGACGCGCCATCGTCCTGATGCTGGCGGCGGTGGCGCTGTTCGTCGTGATGGACGGGCTCATCAAGTGGCTGAGCGTCACCTTTCCGACGCTGCAGGTCATGTTCTTCCGCAGCCTGTTCGCGCTCATCCCCATCGCGGTGGTGGTGGCGTACCAGGGCGGCGCCGGCCGGCTGCGGACGCGGCGTCCCGGCCTGCACGCGCTGCGCTGCCTCGCCGGCCTCGCCTCGATGCTGTGCTTCTTCCACGCCTTCCGCACCATGCCGCTCGCCGACGTCATCGCCATCGGCTTCGCGGCGCCGCTGTTCGTAACGGCGCTCTCGGTGCCGCTGCTGGGCGAGAAGGTCGGCATCCGGCGGTGGTCGGCGGTGGTCGTCGGCTTCGTCGGCGTGCTCGTCATGGTGCGCCCGGGCAGCGACGTGCTGGAGGTCGGCGCCGGCGTGGCGCTGCTCGGCACCGTGGCCTACTCGCTCGCGATGATCTTCATGCGCGACCTCGGCCGCACCGACACGACGACGGCGATCACCCTCTACTTCACCGTGTCGTGCGTGCTCGTCGCGGGCGCGGCGCTGCCCTTCGTCTGGGTGGCGCCGGCCGGCCCCGTCGAATGGGCGCTGCTGTCGGCGCTGGGCCTGCTGGGCGGCGTCGCCCAGCTGCTGATGACCCAGGCGTTCCGCCTGGCGCCGGTCGCGGTGATCGCCCCCTTCGACTACACGGCGATGCTGTGGGGCGCCACGCTCGGCTACGCCGTGTGGGGCGAGGTGCCGGACGCCTGGGTATGGCTGGGTGCGGCGATCGTCGCCGCCAGCGGCCTCTACATCGTCCACCGCGAGACGCGCCTGCGCCTGCCGCGGCCCAACATCGGCACCCGCTCGACGGGGCGCCGCTGACGGCATGCCGGCGGCAGCCGGTTGCCGGCGGCCGACCCGTCGGGCAGTATCCGCCGGACAAGGCGGCGCCGCGGCGTCGGCCGACCCGCCGGGGCAACCGGCGGGCAGCGGGGGGAACAGGGCTCATGTCGGCGGAGGGGACACCCCTTCTCAGCGTGCGCAACGTCTCGATCCGCTTCGGCGGCATCGTCGCGCTGGACGGCGTCTCCTTCGACGTCGCCGCCGGCACCATCGCCGGCCTGATCGGCCCCAACGGCGCCGGCAAGACCACGCTCTTCAACTGCCTGAGCCGCCTCTACCGCCCGACCGGCGGCGCGATCCTGTTCGAGGGCATGCCGATCCTCGCCACGCCGCGGCACCGCATCGCGGCCCTCGGGCTCGGCCGCACCTTCCAGAACCTCGCCCTGTTCCGCTCGATGTCGGTCCTCGACAATGTCCGGATCGGCGCCCATTGCCGCATGCGCCAGGGCTTCCTCGCCCATGCGCTCGCCCTGCCGGCGGTCCGGCGCGAGGAGGAGGCGGCGCGCGCCGCGGCGGCCGAGCTGGTGGCACTGCTCGACCTGCAGCCGGTCGCCGACGTGCCGGTCGCCGCCCTGCCCTTCGGTACCCAGAAGCGCGTCGAGCTGGCGCGCGCGCTGGTGACCCGCCCGAAGCTGCTGCTGCTCGACGAGCCGGCGGGCGGCCTCAACCATGAGGAGGTCGACCAGCTCCGGTCGCTGATCCGCGACATCCGCGACCGGATCGGCGTCACCGTGCTGCTGGTCGAGCATCACATGAGCCTGGTCATGAGCGTCTCCGACAAGGTGGTGGCGCTGAACTTCGG
The DNA here is from genome assembly GCA_020852355.1 of Alphaproteobacteria bacterium. Classification (GTDB taxonomy): domain Bacteria; phylum Pseudomonadota; class Alphaproteobacteria; order ATCC43930; family Allostellaceae; genus Allostella. The sequence goes on along the minus strand of JADZBA010000329.1, from coordinate 6,697 downwards.
CCGCGTCATCGCCGACGGCCCGCCCGCCGCGGTGCAGGCCGATCCCGACGTCGTGCGCGCCTATCTCGGGACCGAGGCGGCATGACGCCGATCCTGGAGGCGCGCGGCCTGACCGCCGGCTACGGCCCCTCCCCGGTGCTCCACAGCCTCGATTTCGCGGTCCCGGCCGGCGGCGTCACCACCATCCTGGGGGCCAACGGCGCCGGCAAGACGACGACGCTGCGCGCCGTCTCGGGACTGATCCGGGCGACGGGGGAGGTCCGCCTCGCCGGCGAGCGCATCGACCGGCTGGCCGCCGAGGACGTGGCGCGGCGCGGCGTCGCCCATGTGCCGGACGGGCGCGGCACCTTCGTGGCGCTCTCGGTCGAGGAGAACCTGCGCCTCGGCGCCTACACGCGCCGCGATCCCGGCGGCGTCGCCCGGGACATGGAGCGCGTCTACGGCCTCTTCCCGGTGCTGGCGGAGCGCCGGCGCCAGCAGGCGGGGACGCTGTCGGGCGGCGAGCAGCAGATGCTGGCGATCTCGCGCGCCCTCATGCTGCGGCCGAGCCTGCTGCTGCTCGACGAGCCGTCCTTCGGCCTGGCGCCGCTGATCGTCCGCGAGATCTTCCGCATCATGCGCACGGTCAACGAGAGCGAGGGGGTGGCGATCCTGCTGGTCGAGCAGAATGCCAGCCTGGCGCTGGGGCTGGCGAGCCGCGCCTACCTGCTGGAGACGGGGCGCGTCGTCGTCGCCGGCAGCGCCGCCGAGCTCGGCGCCAACGACGCGATCCGCCGCTCCTACCTCGGCTACTAGGATGGAAGCCTTCCTCCACCAGGTGCTCTCCGGCCTCGCGACCGGCGGCATTTATGCGATCGTGGCACTGGCGCTGGTGATGATCTACCAGGCGACGCACCTCGTGAACTTCGCCCAGGGCGAGATGGCGATGTTCTCGACGTATCTCGCCTGGACGATGATCGATGCGGGAGTTCCCTACTGGCCCGCCTTCGCGGCGACCGTCGCGCTGTCCTTCGTGCTGGGCATCGCCATCGAGCGCATCGTCATCCGCCCCGTCGAGAAGGCGCCGGTGCTGGCGGTCGTCATCGTGTTCATCGGCCTGCTGGTCATCCTCAACAGCGTGGCCGGATGGATCTACACCTACACGATCAAGAGCTTCCCCAGCCCCTTCCCGACCCACCGCATCCTCGGCGGCTACGTCTCCGCCCACGAGCTGGGCGTGATGGCGGTGACGATGGGCGTCCTGGTCCTGCTGTTCGTCTTCTTCCGCTTCACGCCGCTCGGCCTGGCCATGCGGGCGGCGGCGCAGAATCCCGTGTCGAGCCGGCTGGTCGGCATCCGCGTCGGCTGGATGCTGGCGCTCGGCTGGGGGCTCGCCGCCGCGGTCGGGGCGGTCGCCGGCATGATGGTGGCGCCGATCGTCTTTCTCGACCCGAACATGATGGCGGGCATCCTGCTCTACGGCTTCGCGGCGGCCCTGCTGGGCGGCATCGACAACCCCGCCGGCGCGGTCTTCGGCGGCTTCGTCGTGGGCGTGCTGGAGAACCTGGCGGGCGCCTATCTGGTCGGCACCGAGCTGAAGCTGACGGTCGCCCTCGTGCTCATCGTCGGCGTGCTGGTGATGCGCCCGTCCGGCCTCTTCGGCCGCGTCCTCGTGACCCGGGTCTGACGGCGATGGACATGACCGACCGGACCTGGCGGCGCATCGGCCTCGCCGCCCTGCTGGCGCTGGCCTGCCTGCTGCCCTTCCTCGTCTCCAGCTATCGCACCTTCCAGCTCACCTCCGCGCTCTCCTATGCGATCGCGCTCCTCGGGCTGAACATCCTGACCGGCTACAATGGGCAGATCTCCCTCGGTCACGGCGCCTTCTACGCGATCGGCGCCTATGTCGCGGCGATCCTGATGGACCGCTTCGGCGTGCCGTACTGGGCGACGCTGCCCGCCGCGGGCGCGGTGTGCCTCGTCATCGGCTTCCTGTTCGGCCTGCCGGCCCTGCGGCTGGAGGGCCTCTATCTGGCGCTGGCGACGTTCGCGCTCGCCCTCGCGACGCCGCAGATCCTGAAGTACAAGCTGCTGGAGGACTGGACCGGCGGCGTGCAGGGCATCGTCATCCTCAAGCCCGACCCGCCCTTCGGCCTGCCGCTGGACCAGGACCAGTGGCTCTATTTCTTCACCCTGGTGGTGGCGATCGTGATGTTCTGGCTCGGCCGCAACCTGCTGGCGGGGCGCATCGGTCGGGCGCTGGTGGCGATCCGCGACCATCCCATCGCGGCCGAGACGATGGGCGTGGACACCGCCTTCTACAAGGCGACCACGTTCGGGGTCAGCGCCCTCTATACCGGCGTCGCCGGCGCGCTCGGCGCCATCGTCATCCAGTTCGTCGCCCCCGACAGCTTCACGCTGTTCCTGTCGATCACGCTCCTGGTCGGCATCGTCGTCGGCGGGCTCGCCTCGATCTCGGGCGCGCTGTGGGGCGCGCTCTTCATCCAGTTCGTGCCCAACGTCGCCGACCACATCTCCAAGGCGGCGCCCTGGGCCATCTACGGGCTGTTCCTCATCGCCTTCATGTACCTGATGCCGACCGGAATCGCGGGCTTCCTGCGCACGCTGGCAGCCCGCCTCACGCGGCGACCAAGCCGCCGATGAACCTCCTCGCCAGAAGGAGTCGACACCCGCAACCACAGGAGGAGACGACCATGCGCATGCTCGGTACCGCCGTTTCGCTCGCCCTCGGCGTCGCCCTGGCGGCCGCCCCGGCGGCGGCGCAGAAGAAGTACAGCCCCGGTGCCACCGACACCGAGATCAAGGTCGGCAACGTCAACCCCTACAGCGGCCCGGCGTCGGCCTACGGCGCGATCGGCAAGGCGATCGGCGCCTACTTCCAGAAGATCAACGACGAGGGCGGCATCAACGGCCGCAAGATCAACTACATCACGCTCGACGACGGCTACAGCCCGCCCAAGGCGGTGGAGCAGACCCGCCGTCTGGTTGAGCAGGACAACGTGCTGCTGGTGTTCCAGCCGCTCGGCACGCCGAGCAACACCGCCATCCAGAAATACATGAACGCGAAGAAGGTGCCGCAGCTCTTCGTCGCGACCGGCGCCACCAAGTGGGGCGACCCGAAGACCTACCCCTGGACGATGGGCTGGCAGCCGAACTACCAGACCGAGGGCAAGATCTACGCGCGCTACATCCTGGAGAACAAGCCGAACGCCAGGATCGCCGTGCTCTACCAGAACGACGACTACGGCAAGGACTACCTCAAGGGCTTCAAGGACGGGCTCGGCGCCAAGGCGTCGCTGATCGTCGCCGAGGCCTCCTACGAGGTGACGGACCCGACGGTCGATTCGCAGATCGTCACGCTGAAGGGCTCGGGCGCGGACACCTTCTTCAACATCACCACGCCCAAGTTCGCCGCCCAGGCGATCCGCAAGGTCTACGACATCGACTGGAAGCCGCTGCACTTCCTCAACAACGTCTCGAACTCGGTCGGCTCCGTGCTCACCCCCGCCGGCCTGGAGAAGGCGGCCGGGCTGATCAGCTCCTACTACCTGAAGGACCCGACCGACCCGCAATGGGCCAAGGATCCCGGCTACCTCGAATGGCTGGCCTGGATGAAGAAGTACAATCCCGACGGCAATCTCAACGACACCTTCAACGTCTACGGCTACACCGTCGCCCAGACGCTGGTGACGGTCCTGAAGCAGTGCGGCGACGACCTCACGCGCGAGAACGTCATGAAGCAGGCGGCGAACCTCAAGGCCGTGACCCATCCGATGCTGCTGCCGGGCATCACCATCGACACCGGCCCGAACGACTTCTATCCGATCGAGCAGATGCAGCTCGTGCGCTTCAACGGCAAGACCTGGGAGGCGTTCGGCAAGCCGATCGGCGGCTGAGCCAGGGGAAGGCGGCGCCGGCACGGGCCGGCGCCGCCCCTCGGTCAGGGCGCCTTGCGAATCTCCACGATCGTCATCGCGCCGCCCGTCGGCGCGATGTCGAACAGCACGCGGTCGCCGACGGCGAGGCCGCGCATCAGCTCGGGCCGGGCGAGGCGGAACACCATCGTCATGGCCGGCATGTCCAGCCGCGCGATCGGCCCGTGGCGGATCGTGAGCTTCTCCGTCTCCGGGTCGATCCTGCGAATCTGGCCTTCGATCATCTCCGCCTGCGCGACCGACGCCGAGGCGATCAGGACGAGGGCGGCGAGCGCCGCGCCGACGCCCGTCATCGCACCACCACCGTGGCGATCATCCCCTGCTCGAGATGGCCCGGCACGAGGCAGCCGAGGTGGAACGTGCCGGCGTTGGTGAACCGCCAGTAGAGCTCGCCCGACTTCTTCGGCGGCAGCGTCAGGGCGTTGGGATCGTCGTGCTCCATGTCCGGGAAGCGCAGCATCAGCTGGGCGTGCTCCTTCAGCTCCGCCATGGTGCCCAGAACCATCTCGTGACGCAGCTCGCCGGGATTGCGGGCGACGAAGCGGACGTTCTCGCCGCGGCGGACGGTCACCCGGTCGGGGACGAACCGCATCTCGTCGCGCATGACGATCTGGACGATGCGCGCCGGCTTCCCGGGATCGCCGGGCTCGCCGTAGGGCGCCGCATCGGCGTGCCCCTTCGCCCCGTGGCCGTGGCCGGGGGCGCCCGGCCCGGCGGCTGCCGGCGCCGCGGCGAGCAGCGCCGCGGCAAGGATGGCTGCAAGCGGATGCATGGTTGCTCCCTTCGATCTCATCTGGGACATCAGGACCGGCCGGGCAATGGCCCCGTCCATTCGTAGGCGACGGTGCCCTTGGGATGGCGGTACCAGCCCGGATCGCGGTAGTCGTCGCGCGCCAGGCCGTCGCGCACCTTCACGACGGTGAACATCCCGCCCATCTCCAGTGCGCCGAACGGCCCGGCGCCGGTCATCATCGGCAGGGTGTTGTCGGGCAGCGGCATCTCCATCGCGCCCATGTCGGCCATGCCGCGCTCGCCCATCACCATGTAGTCCGGCACCAGCCTGGCGATCGACCGGGCGACGCCGCGATGGTCGACGCCGATCAGGTTCGGCACGTCGTGACCCATCGCGTTCATGGTGTGGTGCGACTTGTGGCAGTGGAACGCCCAGTCGCCGGGCTCCTCGGCCACGAACTCGATGGTCCGCATGGCGCCGACCGGCACGTCGACCGTCACCTCCGGCCAGCGCGCCGAGGGCGGGACCCAGCCGCCGTCGGTGCCGGTCACCACGAACTCGTAGCCGTGCAGATGGATCGGATGGTTGGTCATGCTGAGGTTGCCCATGCGGATGCGCACGCGATCGCCGCGGCGCACGGGCAAGGGCGCGATGCCCGGGAACACGCGGCTGTTCCAGGTCCACAGGTTGAAGTCGGTCATCGTCGCCACCTTCGGGACCCGGGCGCCCGGCGCGATGTCGTAGGCGCCGATCAGGAAGACGAAGTCGCGGTCGACGCGCGCGACCGCCGGGTCGCGCGGATGGACGACGAAGAAACCCATCATCCCCATCGCCATCTGCACCATCTCGTCCGCATGGGGGTGGTACATGAAGGTGCCGCTGCGGCGGACCTGGAACTCGTAGACGAACGTCTTGCCCGGCGGGATCTGCGGCTGGGTCAGGCCGCCGACGCCGTCCATCCCGTTGGGCAGGGGCTGGCCGTGCCAGTGGACGGTGGTGTGCTCGGGCAGGCGGTTGGTGACGAAGATGCGTACCCGGTCGCCCTCGACGCATTCGATGGTCGGGCCCGGGCTCTGGCCGTTGTAGCCCCAGAGATTGGCCTTCATGCCCGGGGCCACCTCGCGCACCACCGGCTCGGCCACGAGATGAAACTCCTTCCATCCCTGGCGCATGCGCCACGGCAGGGTCCAGCCGTTCAGCGTGACCACGGGGTTGTAGGGCCGCCCGCTCGGCGGCGACAGCGGCGGCTCGGTGGCCGCGCCCTCCCGGCTCGCCGCCTCAGGCAGGGTGGCGGCCTCGGAACGGCCGACGAGCGAAGCGGCGACGGCCGACAGGGCGGTGCCGCCGAGGAACCCGCGGCGATCGATCATGGCGTGTCTCCTGCTGGTCAATGTGCGGCGCCTGCGCGCGCGGCGGCCGGCACGACGGACGCGGCCTCGCCGAGGCCGCGCGGGCTGCCGCTGGTCAGCGCCGTCTCCAGGTCGGCATCGGCGAGCCAGAAGTCGCGCTGCGCCTGGATGGCGGCGATCACCGCGGCGATCTGGTCGCGCGCGTCGGCCAGCAGCTCGAACGGCCCGACGAGCATGCCGTTGTAGCGCAGCAGCGTCTCCTCGGAGATCGCCTGCCGCGCCGGCACGACGACGCGCAGGTAATGCCCCGCGAGATCATGGTTCAGGCGCCAGGCCTCGTAGGCCTCGCGCACCTCGGAGCGGGCGTTGACCGCCAGTTCCGCGAGGCGGTTGGCTGCCGCCCGGTACACGTTCTCGGCCTCGGCGACCCGCGTCGTGCCGAAGTCGAAGATCGGGATCGACAGCTCGACCTCCCAGCCGCGCTGCCCCGGCTCGCCCGTCTCGGACTTGCTGAGCCAGCTTCCCTCCAGCACGTTGACGAAGCGCGTCGCCCGGGTCAGCCCGTAGGAGCGCGCCAGCCCCTCGACCTCCATCCTGGCCATGCGGATGTCGGCGCGCTCGGCGATCGCCGTCGCCTCGATGTCGCGCCGGTCGGGCGGGTCCGGCGGCAGTTCGGGCAG
>JADZBA010000328.1 GCA_020852355.1 Alphaproteobacteria bacterium | reverse complement strand
TGCCGATCCACAGGTCGTCGGGGTCGCGGAACTCCGCCGGGATCGCGTCGTGGTTGATCGAGCGATAGGGCGCGAAATAGGCCTTGTGCGTCTGCAGCAGCGAGCGGCTGACGCCCCAGACGATGTCCCCCAGCGGCCGGTCCTTCTCGGCCACGATGCGTCGGAAGACGACCCCCGAGCCGCCCGAGACCGGCTGCACGGTAATGCCCGTCTCCTTCTTGAAGGCGTCGAAGACGAGCTCGTCCAGCGTCTGCTCGTTGGCGGAGTAGACGACCAGCTCACCCTGCGCCATCGCGGTCGCGGGCATCATGATCGCCGCCGCCACGAGGGCCGCGCGCCATCCGGTCCACTGCATCGTTCCGGTCTCCTCTCGTCGGTTCGCGGGCAGGATAGGGCGCCGGCCGTGTCGACGCTACCCGTCGCGCTCACTACAATGCCGCCAAGCCCATGGGAGGGAAGTTCCGGGAAGATGGATGGCAAGGCCGAGGTCGCGTCGTCGACGTGGCAGGATGACCTCTACGATCTGCTGCGGCGCCACCGCGTCACGCAGTTCGCTTATGTGCCCGATGCCGGCCACCGCCGTCTGATCGACCGCTCGCTGGCCGATCCGGAGGTGCGCTCGGTCGCGCTGACCACCGAGGAGGAAGGCGTGGCGCTGGCCGCCGGCGCCGATCTCGGCGGCGCGCGCGCCGTCTTGCTGATGCAAAGCAGCGGCGCCGGCAATTGCATCAACATGCTGTCGCTGATGAAGGGCGGCCGCTTCCCGCTGCTGACCTTGATCAGCATGCGCGGCGAGTTCGGCGAGGGGAACCCGTGGCAATTCCCCATGGGGCAGGCGACGGCGCCGGTGCTGGAGGCGATGGGCCTCATCGTGCTGCGTGCCGAGCGTCCGGAGGAGGTGATCCCGACGGTCACCGCCGCCGCCACCATGGTCTTCCAGGGCGGCCAGTCGGTGGCCGTGCTGCTGACCCAGAAGCTGATCGGCGCCAAGGCGTTCTAGGAGCGAGCCCATGACCACACAGAACCCGGGCGCCGCGATGGCGCGCGTCGCCGCCCCTGGCTACGTGCTCGACCGGCGCGAGGCGGTCCCGGCGCTGATCGGCCGGCACGAGGACTTCCTGATCGTCACCGGCCTCGCCGGCACCTCCAAGGACCTCGCCGCCCTGACCGACGACGGCGCCCATGTCTACACCATGGCCGGCGCCATGGGCGGCGCCTGCATGATCGGCCTCGGCCTGGCGCTCGCCCGGCCCGACCGCCGCGTGCTGGTGCTGACCGGCGACGGCGAGCTGCTGATGAACGTCGGCGCGCTCGCCACGATCTCCGTGCTGAATCCGCCCAACCTGTCGATCGTCTGCGTCGACAACGGCCACTACGGCGAGACCGGCTACCAGAAGAGCCACACCAGCCTCGGCGTCGACCTCGAGCGCATGGCGGCGGGCGCCGGCATCAAGACGACGCGCACCGTGTCGACCGGAGCCGAGATCGCCGACGCCGCCCGCGTGCTGCGCGAGGGCAACGGCACCGCCTTCGTCCTGCTGCGCGTGACCCCCAGCGATCCGCCCGCCTACAGGCGCAACATGGACCCTGCCGCCTGCCGCGTCCGCTTCAAGGCGGCGCTCGCCTAGGGACTGATCCCTCTCCGCCCCGTGGGGGCGGAGAGGGTCGAGGTGGGGTGGGGATGCGCCGGTGGGCGGCCCACCTCACGCTCCCCGCCGCTGCGCGTCGGGTCCTCTGCTTCTCGCCCCGAAGGGCGGAGAGGGCCGACGGCTCAGCGCGGCTTCTGGTTGCCGTACACCGGCGTCAGCCAGTGGCGGTACTTGGCGACCTTGCCCTTGGCGATCTCGAAGTAGAGGTCCTGCATCTTCTTCGTCAGCGGCCCGACCTTGCCGTCGCCGACGGCATAGTGATCGACGGCGGTGATCGGCTGCACCTCGGCGCCGCTGCCGCAGAAGAAGGTCTCGTCGGCGACGTAGAGCTCGGTGCGGTCGATGTCGCGCTCGATCACCTCGACGCCGAGCTCGTCGCGGTAGAGGTCGATCAGCGTCTGCCGGGTGATGCTCTCCAGGATGTCGGCGGTGACGGGCGGGGTGATCACCCGGCCGTCGCGCACCATCATGAAGCAGGCGCCGGGGCTCTCGGCGACCTCGCCGCGGTCGTTCAGCATGATCGGCGGTCCGAAGCCGTTCATCTTCGCCTCGACCGTGGCGAAGCGCGAGTTGTGGTAGTTGGCGGCCGCCTTGACGCGCGACGGCGTGGCGTTGTCGGAGTTGCGCCGCCAGGTGCTGACGCAGCTCTTCACGCCGGTCGCGATGGAGGCGAGGTGGGGGCGCGCATAGGCCAGCACGAAGACGCCGGTCCTGATCTCCTCCGGCTTCCAGGCATAGGCCTCGCCTTCGCCGAAATAGACCACCGGGCGGAAATGCACGCCCTCGGTGAAGCGGTTGGCGCGGATCACGTCGATGAAGGCCTGGGTCAGCTCGTCGTCGCTGTAGGGCACGCTCATCCGCATGATGCGGGTCGACTGCCGCAGCCGGCGGAGATGCTCCCTGTTCTTGAAGATGTAGAGCTCCTTCTCCTCGTCATTCCAGTAGGCGCGCATGCCCTCGAACACGTTGGCGCCGCGCAGCACGGTCTCCGCCGAGACATGCACGGTCGCTTCCTTCCACGGCACCACCTTGCCGTCCATCCACACGAAATCCGCAGTGCTGGCCATCCGGGGGCTCCTCCTTGTGCAGGCCGCTCTTGGGGCCGCGCAGGATCGGACGGAAGGCGGCCGGCGTCTAGCGGGATGACAGCTTGTCGAGCGCCATGTTGAGGGCCAGCACGTTCACCCGCGCCTCGCCGAGGAAGCCGTACTGCCGGCCCTCGACATGGTCGAGGACGAGCCGGCGCACCTGGTCGGGCGAGAGGCCGCGGGCCTTGGCGACGCGCGGCACCTGGAAGAGCGCCGCCTCGGGCGAGACGTGCGGGTCGAGCCCGCTCGCGGTGGTGGTGACGAGGTCGATCGGCACTGCCGCGCCCGGGTTCTCCGCCTTCAGCCGGGCGACGTCCTCCTTCACGCGGTCGACCAGCGCGGCGTTGGTCGGGCCGAGGTTGGAGCCCGCGGAATTGCCGGCGTTGTAGGGTGCGGAGACCGACTTGGTCGAGTCCGCCGGATCGGGCGCGGTCGTCGCCGACGGCCGGCCCTGGAACCAGCGCTCGCCGGTGAAGCTCTGGCCGATCAGGGAGGAGCCGA
>JADZBA010000327.1 GCA_020852355.1 Alphaproteobacteria bacterium | reverse complement strand
CCTTCGCCGCGCTCAACCTGACGACGATGGCCTACGCCTGGGCGGGCGGGCGCGACGGCAAGGCGGGGGCCCGCATGGGCGCCAGCCGCGGGCTGCGCCAGACCGGCCTCGCCTTCGCCTGTGCCGCCGGCGCCTGGGCGGCCGTCGCCATCGGGCCGCGCGAATCCTTCCTCCTGGTCGGCGTCATGTCCCTGCCCGCCATCGCGCTCGCCCTGATGCTGCCGCCGGCCGAGCCGGGGAAGCGGTCGGAGGAGCGCGTGTGGACCCGGCCGGCGCCGGTCGACGTCTACATCTTCGTGTTCGGCGCGGTCATCGACGGCGGCTTCATCATGACCATGGCGACGGCGCTGGGCGAGGAGACCGGCCACCAGGGCACGCTGATCGCCGCCGGCCTCTCCTGGGCGCTGCGCTATCTCGTGGTCGTCGCCGTGGCGCCGGCGAGCGGCGTGCTGTGCGACCGCTACGGCTCCGTCCGCCTGCTGGTGCTGTCCTCGGGGACGGTCGTCGCCGGCCTGCTGGCCGTCGTCCTCGACGCGTCCTTCGCCGGGGTCATCGCCGTGGTCGTCACCCGCGCCATGGTCGACACCACGGCGCCGATCGTGGCCGCCCAGCGCGCGCGGGGAGAGGTCCTGATGGCCGTCTCGCGCACCGCCACCTGGCGCGACATGGGGGCCGCCGTCGGCCCGCTGGCGGCGGGCGCCACCGTCGGCCTGCTGTCCCTGCCGCACTACTATGCCGCGATGGCCGCCATCCTTGCCGGCGTCACCCTGTGGTTCGCCTGGGCGGAGCGCGGCGAGGGCTGAGCCGCGGCGGACCTTGTGCGACCCTGGTGGATTGGCGATCATCTCCCCGGGGAACGGCCACCATCAAGAGTGTCGCCGGCCCACGGTCCCCGGGAGGGCCCCATGCACGACCTCGTCATCCGCGACGCGGAGATCGTCGACGGCACGGGTGCGGCGCCGTTCCGCGGCGCCGTCGCCGTCACCGCGGGACGGATCACCGCCGTCGGCGCCGATCCGGGCGCGGCGCGCGAGACGGTGCGCGCCGACGGCCTCTGCCTGATGCCGGGGATCATCGACACCCACACTCATTACGACGCGCAGCTGACCTGGGACGCCTACGCGACGCCCTCGACCGAGCTCGGCGTCACCACCGTCGTCATCGGCAACTGCGGCTTCACCATCGCGCCCTGCCGTCCAGCCGACCGCGAGCGCACGCTGCGCAACCTGACGCAGGTCGAGGGCATGTCGCTGGAGGCGCTGCTGACCGGCACGCGCTGGGAGTTCGAGACCTTCCCGCAGTACCTCGACATGCTGGAGCGCGCGGGCGTGGTGCCCAACGTCGCCGCCTTCTGCGGCCACTCCTCCCTGCGCACCTGGGTGATGGGCGAGGCGGCGACCGAGCGCGCGGCGCGGCCCGAGGAGATCGGGCAGATGCGCGCGCTGCTGGCCGACGCGATGCGCGCCGGCGCGGTCGGCTTCGCCAACTCCACCTTCGAGGGGCACAATGGCTGGGGCGGTATCCCGATGCCCTCGCGGCTGGCCGACGACGCCGAGACGCGGGCGCTGGTGAACGTGCTGGGCGAGGCCGGGCGCGGCCTCTACATGCTGACCAAGGGCGGCGTCACGTCGATCCCCTATCTCGAATCGCTGGCGGCGGAGTCCGGCCGGCCGGTCATGGTGGCGGCCCTCCAGTACGACCACGCCAACCCGACCCGCGTTTTCGACGACCTCGCCGGCATCGCCGCCGCGGTCGGGCGCGGCCGGCGGCTCTACGGGCAGGTCGCGTGCACGCCGGTGACGATGGATTTCCGCCTCGACGGCGCCTACCTGTTCGAGGCGATGGCGGCGTGGAAGCCGGCGATCGCCCTCTACGGCAGGCCGGACGAGCTGAAGCGGCTCTACGCCGACCCCGCCTTCCGCGCCGCGGTGCGCACCGAGCTGGTGCGCGAGGGCTCGCTCAATCGCTTCACCGATCAGTGGCACACGGTGGAGATCGTGACCGCCGCCAAGCCGCAGCACGCCGCGTTCGAGGGCCGCAACGCCGCCGAGCTGGCGGCCGGCGAGGGCAAGCACCCGTTCGACTGGCTGCTCGACTTCGGCATCGCCGAGGATTTCGGCACGCTCTTCACGGCGCAGATCATCAACAGCGACGAGGCGCAGGTGCTGCGCCTGCTTAAGGACCCGAACAGCAGCGTCGCCCTGTCGGACGCCGGCGCCCACCTGACCCTGTTCTGCGACGCCGGCTTCGGGCTGCACCTGCTGAGCCGCTGGGTGCGCGAGCGCGGCGACCTGACGATCGAGGCGGCGGTGCACGAGCTCTCGGGCAAGCCCGCGCGCATCTTCGGCCTGAAGGGCCGCGGCACCATCGCGCCCGGGGAGGCGGCCGACCTGATGCTGTTCGACCGCGACACGGTGGCGCGCGGGCCCAAGCGCCGCGTCGACGACCTGCCGGCCGGCGCCACCCGCCTCGTCACCCCGGCGATCGGCATCCACGGCGTATGGGTCAACGGCGCGCGCATCGTCGACCCGGACGGCCTGATCCCGGGCAAGGCCGGCACCGGCCGCGTGCTGCGCGACTTCGCCGCCTGACTGGCGGACCGGCAGGCCAGCGCCGGCGTCCGTTGACCCCCGCGATGCCGAGCGCCTAACATCCGCCCCTTCGTATCGCAATGCGATGCTGCCGTTCGAAAGGGCGGGATGTCCGAGACTACGACGAGCGAGCGACGCGCCCGGCTGCTGCGCGTCGCGCCCTTTCGGACGCCAACCGTGCGGGTCCTGGTCGACGGCGTCCCAGTCGCGGCGCATGTCGGCGAGAGCGTCCTGGCGGCGGTGCTGG
>JADZBA010000326.1 GCA_020852355.1 Alphaproteobacteria bacterium | reverse complement strand
ATGATGCCGATCCGACGGCGGCCGTCACCGACATCGTGTGGACGATCGACGCCAGCCGTCCGGAAATCGCGACGGCCGACTCGCTGGTCGCGCCATTGGCCCGCCTGGCCGAGCGTTGCCGCCAGCTGGTCGAGGCGCCCGCACGCCTGTGGCTGGTGCTGGCGTGCGGCAGGGCGGTCGCTGATGCGCCCGGCGATTCGCCGCTCGAGATCCCGCTGTGGACCGTGCTGACGGCGGCGTTGCGCGTGGCGCGCAACGAGCATCCCGGCCTCTCGCTGGCCTGCCTCGGCGTGCGCGAGGTCGGCGGCGGCGACGCGGCGGCGCGCGCCGCCGCGGCCGAGATCGTGGCCCGCGGCCCGGAGAACGAGGTCTTCTTCGACGGCGACCGCCGCCTGGTGTTCCGCGTCCAGCGCGGCCCGACCCGGCCGGCGCTGCCGGCGCTGCCGCCCAACCGCCGCCTGCGGCTCGGCGACCGGCCGGGCCCGGCGCGCGGCGGGCTGCGCTGGGACTCGGCCGAGCGCGCCGCGCCCGGTCCCGGCGAGATCGAGATCGCGGTGGAGGCGGCCGGCCTCAACTTCCGCGACGTCATGTGGAACCTCGGCCTGTTGCCCGAGGAGGCGCTGGAGGACGGGTTCGCGGGCGCAACGCTCGGCATGGAATGCGCCGGCACCGTGACCCGGGTCGGCGCCGGCGTCGACGCGCTCCAGCCCGGCCAACCGGTCGTCGCCTTCGCGTCCGGCGCCTTCGCCAGCCACGTGACCGTGCCGGCCTTCGCGGTCAGCCCGCGACCCGAGGGGCTGGCCGCCGATTCCGCCAGCACCGTGCCCGTCGCCTTCCTGACGGCCCACTATTCCCTGGTCCATCTCGGCCGTCTGTCGGCCGGCGAGACCGTGCTGATCCACGGCGGCGCCGGCGCCGTCGGCCTGGCGGCGATCCAGATCGCCCGCCGGCTCGGCGCGCGCATCGCGGCCACGGCGGGCAGCGAGGAGAAGCGCGCCTTCCTGCGGGCCACCGGGGTCGACCTGGTGCTCAACTCGCGCAGCCTGTCGTTCGCCGACGAGGTCTTGGCATGGACCGGCAGCCGGCGCGGCGTCGACGTCGTGCTCAACTCGCTGGCCGGCGAGGCCATGGTGCGCTCGCTCGACTGCCTGCGGCCGTTCGGCCGCTTCATCGAGCTGGGCAAGCGCGACTTCTACGGCAACACCCATGTCGGGCTGCGGCCGCTGCGCCGCAACCTGTCGTATTTCGGCGTCGACGTCGACCAGCTGATCGGCGGGCATGCCGACCTGGCGGCCCGCCTGTTCGGCGAGGTCGTGGCGGGGTTCGCGCGTGGCGAGCTCGCCCCCCTGCCGCATCGCGTGTTCGCGGCCGGCCAGGTCGGCGACGCGTTCCGCGTCATGCAGCGTTCCGGCCACATCGGCAAGATCGTGGTGCGCCCGCCGCACGCGCCGCTCGAGCCCGAGACCGTGGTCGGCCGCTTCCCGGTCGATCCCGCCGGCGTGCACGTGGTGATCGGCGGCACCCGTGGCTTCGGCCTGGCGACGGCGCGCTGGCTGGCCGGGCGCGGCGCCCGCCACCTGGTCCTGGCCAGCCGCTCGGGCAGCGTCGCCGAGACCGACACGGCGGCGCTCGAGGCGCTGCGCGCCGCCGGTGTCGAGGTCGTGCTCGCGGCGCTCGACGTCGCCGATGGCGACGCCGTGCGGCGGCTCCTGCACCAGCTCGACGCCGCGACGCCGGTGCGCGGCGTGGTGCACGCCGCCATGGTGCTCGACGACCGGCTGATGGAGACGGTCGACGAGGCCTCGCTGCGGACCGTGCTGGCGCCCAAGGTGGCCGGCGCGCTGAACCTGTCGGCCGCCGCCGCCGGATTGCGGCTCGACTACCTGCTGCTGTTCTCCTCGGCGACCACGCTGTTCGGCAATCCCGGCCAGTACGCCTACGTCGCCGCCAACGGCTTCCTCGACGGCCTGGCGCGGCGCCTCGCGGCGCACGGCGTGCCGGCGCTGGCGATCGCCTGGGGCGGCATCGAGGATGCCGGCTTCCTGGCGCGCAACATCGACGCCGACGTCACGCTGAAGCGGCGCTTCGCCGGCAACCTGGTGGCGGCGCAGACTGCGCTCGACGGTCTCGACTGGGCGTTCGATCCGGACGGAAGGCCGATCGCCGCCGCCTATGCCGTCGCCCGCATCGACTGGGCCCTGGCGCGCCGCGAGCTGGCGGCGACGCGTGCCCCGACCTTCGAATCGGTCGGCGTGCGCCAGGGCGCCCGTCCGGCCGGCGACGCCACCGCGCTGCTCGAGAAGCTGCGCGCGCTGCCGCGCGAGGAGGTCGCCGACGCCCTGCTCGAGATCGTCGTCGAGGAGATCGCCCGCGTCCTGCGCCTGCCGGCCAAGGAGGTCGACCGCCATCGGCCGCTGGCCGAGATCGGCATGGACTCGCTGATGATGCTCGAGCTGCGCACCACGGTGGAGGGCACGTTGCAGATCGAGCTGCCGATGATGTCGCTGTCGAGCGGCATCACGCCGGCCGACGTGGCGCGCAAGGTGGCGCCGCTGGTCACCGGCGAGAAGGAGCAGCTCGCCGTGCCCGGCACCATCGTCAGCCTGTCGTCGAGCCACTTCGCCGCCGACGCCGAGGCGACGACCGCCGACGAGCGCCAGGCGGCGGTCAGCGCCGTGCTCGAGCGCGCCCGCAAGCTCGAGGGCCCGCTGTAGCGCGCGGCGTCCGTGCGCCGACGGCACGGCGCGGCGGTGCCGGCGGCGGGCTGGGCGCGGCCCTGTTCGCCGGGCAGCCGCCGCCGCTGTCGGCGAATTACGCCTGCCCGCGCCGCTTGCGCTCGGCGTCGTCCCAGGCCGTGAGGGCTTGGAAGTCGGGCACGAAGCCCAGGCCCTTGCGCGCGTCCGACGACACCGCCGCCTGCGAGGTGACGACGTCGATCACGGCCGGGGCGTTGGCCAGGGCGCGGGCCAGCGCCGCCGGCAGCTCGGCCGGGTCCTCGACCCGCTCGCCGTGGGCGCCCAGCGCGCGCGCCATCGCCGCATAGTCGGAGTGGCGCAGGGTGGTGCCGACGACGCGGCCGCCGTAGTTCTCCTCCTGGTCGTAGCGCTCGATGTTCCAGGCGGCGTTGTTGGAGACGACGAACACCGCCTTGGCGCCATGGCGCACCGCCGTGTCGACCTCCATGGCGTTGATTCCGTAGGCGCCGTCGCCGTTCACGGAGATGACCGGGCGGCCGGGGCAGGCCAGTGCCGCGGCGACCGCGAACGGCACGCCGACGCCGAGGCAGCCGAAGGCGCCGGCGTCGAGATAGGTCGTGGCGTCGAGCCCGACGCGGGCGAAGCTCAGGATGTCGCCGCCGTCGGCGATGCCGATGTAGTCGGCAGGGACGGCGCGGCGGATGGCGTCGAAGATCGCCTCGGGATGCACCTTGCCGTCGGCGCCGCGCGTCCTGCCGCCCTGTGCCGCCTTGGCGCTGCGCTCGAGATGCTTGCGGCGCAGGCCCGCGGTCCAGGCGCGGTCGGCCTGCGAGGGCCGGTTGCCGGCGGCGGCGACCAGCGCCTCGAGCGCCAGCGCCGGCGTCGCCAGCAGCTCCGGCGCGCCGCGCCGGTTGTCGACCAGCTCGCCGGCGGTGTCGGCGATGCGCACGAAGCGCGCCTGCGGGAACACCGCCGGCGAGCCGTAGCCGAGCTGGTCGTCGAGCTTGCGGCCGAGCACGAGCACGGTGTCGGCCTCGCTCATCGCCGCGGCGCGCATGGCGCCGACCACCGAGTCGTGCCCGGCCGGCACCAGGCCGCGGCTCTCCTGGGTGTCGAGATAGACCGCGCCGGTGGCGTCGAGGAAGCGGACCAGCGCCGGGCCGGCGTCGCGGGCGCCGCGGCCGGTGACGACCAGCAGGCGCCGGGCGCCCCACAGCACCTCGACGGCCTCCCCGACCGACCCGGCGTCGGGCGCGATGCGGCGGGGGCCGCGCGGCGTCATCCAGTCGTCCAGCACCAGGTTCGCTGCCACGTGGCTGCGCAGCACGTCGGTCGGGACCTCGAGGTAGGCCGGGCCGGGCTCGCCGAGATCGCCGAAGGCACGCGCCACCGCCTCGTCGAGCTCGCGGATCACCTGCTCGGCGACCCGCGCGGTGCGCGCATAGCGCGTCACCGGCCGCAGGATGTCGACGTGCGGGATGTCCTGCAGCGGTCCCATGTTGGCCTGCGGCCGCGACGTGCAGCCGCCGATCAGCAGCACCGGCGCACGTGCCAGGCTGGCGTTGGCCATCGCCGTCACGGTGTTGGTGACGCCGGGGCCGGCCGTCGCCAGGGCGACGCCCAGTTCGCCGGTCAGCTCGGCATGGGCATGCGCCATGTGCACCGCGGCGCCCTCGTCGCGCACGTCGACGATGGCGATTCCCTCGCGGGCGATATGGTCCCAGATCGGCTGGATGTGGCCGCCCTGCAGGCCGAACACGCGATGCACGCCGCGCGCCTTGAGGAAGCGGGCGATCCACGCCGCGCAGGCGCCGGTATCCTGGTTGAGGTCCATGTCGGTCGTCCTTGGTGGAAGGTTGGAAGGGAGAGTCAGCGGCGGGCGGCGAGCCGGTCGCGCAGCTCGCGGTGCAGGACCTTGCCGGTGGCGGTGCGCGGCATGT
>JADZBA010000325.1 GCA_020852355.1 Alphaproteobacteria bacterium | reverse complement strand
TGCGGACCAGATCCACGACCGTGCCGGTCTCTGCCGATGCCACGCTCCGGACGGGCTCGGTGACGGGCAGCATGCGCAAGGCCCGCCGCCATATGTCCGGCGGCGCCGGCGGCGGCGCGGCGGACTGCTGCCGCGGCATGCGCAGCGTCGCGACTGCTACCGGGCCGCGGGCATACCAGTTCAGGCCCCAGAGAAGACGAAACGATCCGGCAGTCAGCAGAGGAAACTGCCGCGCGGCATCCGGGTCAGCCAAGTGCGGCGCACTCGGATGCCGCGCCGCGGTTCAGCGCAGGTTGCTCTCCTTCACCACCCGCTCCTGGCCGTCGACGGTGCTCTTGACGCGATACTGATTCTCGGCGCCTTCCGCCGGCAGGTGACGGACGATCTCGTAACGGCCGCGTCGGGCGCCACGGTCGAAGATGCCGGGCGTGAAGTCGACCTTCTGACCGACGATGAACCGGTGGGGCTGCATATGATTCCTCCGCGGGGGGCGAGAGCCTGACGCGGCTCCCGGGGGAACGGCCCAACCGGCATGAAGTCGCTGGACGGGCCGGAGTGTGTGGCACTTATAGCACGGAAGGCCCCCCGAGTCCGATGGCTCCTCCGTCCCGGACCGTCAGCCCGCGGCAGGATGACGCAGCTTGACGTGCGGCTCCAGCGCCCGCGGCTCGGCCGTCAGCGGCCGGGTCAGCAGCGTCCGGATGGCATCGCCGATCACCACCTCGCCGCGCAGGATCGCTGCGACCGTGTCGCAGATGGGCATCTCCACGCCCAACCGATCCGCGAGCTCCGTGACCGAATGGGCGTTCGCCGCCCCCTCGACGACCGCGGCCTTGCCCGCCAGCGCCGCCTCGGGCGTCAGCCCCTCCCCCAGGGCCTTGCCGAAGGAGAAGTTGCGGGACTGCTCGCTGGAGCAGGTCAGGGTCAGGTCGCCGATGCCCGAGAGCCCGGTCACCGTTTCCCATCGCCCGCCCAGGGCCTCCGCCAGCCGCTTCATCTCCGCCAGGCCGCGCGCGATCAGGGCCGCCCGGGCATTGGCGCCGAAGCCCCGTCCCGTCGCCATCCCGCAGGCGATCGCCAGCACGTTCTTGACCGCGCCGCCCACCTCGACCCCCACGGGATCGTCGGAGAGGTACGGCCGGAAGGTGGCGGTGCCCAGCGTGACCGCGATGCGCGCGGCCAGCGGGTCGAGCGCCGCATCCGCGCCGGCCGCCGCGACGGTCACCGCCGTCGGCTGGCCGGCCGCCGCCTCGTCGGCGAAGCTCGGCCCGGACAGCACGGCGCGCGGCCGGCCCACCATCTCGGCCGCCACGACCTCCGACATCAGCGCCCCGGAAGCGACCTCGATGCCCTTGCTGCAGATCAGCACCGGCACCCCGGGAGGAAGCAGCGCCTCGACCCGGCGCGCCATGGCCCGCAGGAACTGCGAGGGGACGGCCAGGACCACCAGCTCCGCGCCCGCCAGTGCCGCGCCGAGGTCGTCGTCGACGGCGATCGACAGGGGAATGTCGCGCCCCGGCAGGAACGGGCTGCGACGGGCCCCGGCCACCGCCGCCGCCACCTCCGGCTCGCGCACCCACAGCCGCACCTGCCGCCCCGCGCGATCGGCGATGATCGCCAGCGCCGTGCCCCAGGCGCCGCCGCCCACCACGGTGACCTTGCCGAACGGTTCCAGCCGACCCTCCCCGCCCACGATCCGCACGCGATGCTAGCCGCGGATTGCGACCATCATGCGGCGCTCAGCCCTCGAGCTCCTCGCGCAGCATCTCCAGCCGCAGCCAGTCTTCCTCGGCTGCCGCCAGCGCCGCCTGGTCGGCGGCCAGCCCGGACATCGCGGCGTCGAACGCGGCGCGGTCGCGGGCGTAGAGGCCGGCGTCCGCGAGCAGCGCCTGGCGACCGGCGATCGCAGCCTCGAGGGCGCCGATCCGTGCGGGCAGGGTCTCCAGCGCGCGGCGGTCGGCGAAGGCGAGCCGGCGCTTGCGGGCGCCGGGATCGACGGCGATCTCGGCCTTGGGCCGCGCCGCCCGGGCGACCGGGAGCACGACGACGCCGACGCCGCGCTGCGCCACCATGTCGGAATAGCCCCCCGGATACTCCGACCAGCGGCCACCGCCCTCGGCGGCCAGTACCGAGGTCGCGACGCGGTCCAGGAAGTCGCGGTCGTGGCTGACGAGCAGGACGGTGCCGGGATAGTCGGCCAGCATCTCCTGCAGCAGGTCGAGGGTCTCCAGGTCCAGATCGTTGGTCGGCTCGTCGAGGACCAGCAGGTTGGAGGGCACCGCCAGGGCGCGGGCCAGCATCAGCCGGCCGCGCTCGCCGCCCGAGAGCGCCCCGACGGGGGTGCGCGCCTGCTCCGGGGCGAACAGGAAGTCGCGCATGTAGCCCGCGAAATGCCGTGGTTGCCCGCCGGCGAACACCGTGTCGCCCCGGCCGCCGGTCAGCGCGTCCTTCAGCGTCGTGGCGGGATCGAGGGATTCACGGCGCTGGTCGAGGGTGACCATCTGCAGGTTGGCCCCGAGCCGCACCGTCCCCGCGTCGGGCGGCGTGCCGCCGGTCAGCAGCGACAGCAGCGTGGTCTTGCCCGCGCCGTTGGGCCCGATGATGCCGAGACGGTCGCCGCGCCGCACCTTCAGCGACACATCGCGCACGATCACCCGGTCGCCGAATGCCTTCGCGATGCCCGTAGCCTCGATGACCAGCCGGCCGGACTGCTCGCCCTCGGTCAGGGTCATGCGGACGTCGCCGACGGCGCGGCGCTGCTCGCGCCGCTCGGTGCGCAGGGCCTGCAGCGCGCGGATCCGGCCCTGGTTGCGCTTGCGCCGCGCGGTGACGCCGTAGCGCACCCAGTCCAGCTCGGCGGCGATCTTGCGCTCCAGCTTGTGCCGGTCGCGCTCCTCCTCCTCCAGCGTGCGGTCGCGCCATTCCTCGAACGCGCCGAACCCCTGCTCCAGGCGGCGCGTGATGCCGCGGTCGAGCCAGACGGTCGCCCGCGACTGGGTCTGCAGGAAGCGGCGGTCGTGGCTGATGACGACGACGGCCGAGCGCATCGACCCCAGTTCCGCCTCCAGCCACTCGATCGCCGGCAGGTCGAGATGGTTGGTCGGCTCGTCCAGCAGCAGCACGTCCGGTGCCGCGGCCAGTACGCGGGCGAGCGCGGCGCGGCGCGCCTCGCCGCCCGACAGCCGCGCCGGGTCCTCGGCGCCCGTCAGGCCGAGAGCATCCAGCAGCAGGCGGGCACGGTGGTGGTCGCCGGCGGCCGGCATGCCCGCCTCGGCGAAGGCGAGCGTGGTCGCGAATCCGGAAAGATCGGGCTCCTGCGGCAGGTAGCGGATGGTCGTTCCCTGTGCGACCGCCCGGGTGCCCCGGTCGGGCTCGATCAGCCCGGCCGCGATGCGCAGCAGCGTCGACTTGCCCGATCCGTTGCGCCCGACGAGGGCCAGCCGCTCGCCCTCGCCCACCGACAGCTCGGCGCCGTCGAGCAGCGGCGGACCGCCGAACGAGAGGTGGACGTCCTGGAGAACCAGCAGCGGCGGCGGCATCGGACCTGCGGCGATGGGGCGGGAAGCGCTCCCGTTACCGCAGGCCGAGGGTCGGGATCAACCGCGGCGTTCCGATCCTCTCCCGGCGAAGAGCAGGCGATCCAACGAGATCGCCCCCGGTCCGCGCGCCGCCACGAGCAGCAGCGCGGCGGCCCAGACCCCGTGCGTCGGCCAGGCGTCGGGGTAAACGAAGATCTGGATGATCGCCGTCATCGCCAGCAGCCCGAGGGCGGCGAACCGCGATGCGAATCCGAGGACGAGCAGAAGCGGCAGCACGTGCTCGGCGATCGCCGCGAGATGCGCCGCGAGGACCGGGTCGACCAGCGGCAGTCGGTACTCCTCGCGGAACAACAGAACGGCGCTGTCCGACACCGACCAGCCCTCGACCTTGGTGCGCCCGGACTGCCAGAAGACCGCAGCCGGGAACACCCGGGCCGCCAGACCGAGGATCGCATAGGGAATCCGGTCCAGGGCCGCAACGATCCGCCGGACGAGAGCGACGGGGCCTGGGGTGGCGGGCGACGCGGACGACGCGGCGGTCATGATCGTTCCTCCGAGGATGGATCGGTTCGGACAGCGACGATCGACCCGGTCCCGATGAGCAGGGCCAGGGCGCCCGCGAGGTCGAAGCCGGGGCGTGCTGCACCCGCCGCCGCTTCCCCGAGCGGGCGATCGGTCGCCAGCATCGCCACGAACGCGGCGCCCCCGGGTGGCAGCAGGCGGACCAGCACGTCCTCGTGCGGACGCACGACCAACACCTCCTCCGGCTCCCAGCGCTCGATGGGTGTCGCCTCCCCGTCCCCCGAGTTCATCGCCCAGATCGTGCGGATCGGGTGGTCGGACGCGATGGCGGCGAGCGATGGATGCAGCGCGATCCGCAGGCCCGGCAGGGCATCGGGCGCCAGCCGGGTCAGCACCCCTGGATCGATCGGCGCGGTATCGGCCGCGTGGTAGGCGACGCCGCGCGCCCACTCCAGCCGTGCCACGTCGGGCAGGAAGGTGAGCCCGGCGGCGGGCGGGAAGGTCTCGATGAAACCGGGGAAGGCATCGCCGTACTCGTGCATCACCGGCGATCGTGGCGGATGGCGGCGCACGAAGACGCCGGCCATCGCCGCGAAGAACTCGCTTCCGACGATGGTTTCGACCGCGGGAAAGCGTGTCGCCAGCGCGGTCGCGAGCCCCGCCACGACGTTGTTGCGATAGACGGCGAACCGGCCGTTCTCCGGTGTCGCGACCTCCTCGGGCACGCCCATGTCCGGGTCGAGGAGCGCGGCGGCGAACCGGGCCTGCGACATGGCGTCCATCGCTATGCCGCGCGCCGCCGGGCGACACGATCGAGGATGGCCTGGGCGGCGGTCGCTTCGGCTTCGAGCACGGCCCACGACGGGACCTCGTTGTCCCATTCGACGACGGTCGGCACCGGGCCGGTGCGCGCCACCACGTCCCGGAACAAGGCCCAGACCGCCTCGTCCACGGCAGAGCCGTGGTCGTCGACGAGGACCGTCCCGCCGGCCGGGTCGGCGACCCGCGCATGGCCCGCGAGATGGATCTCGCCGACCCGCTCGAGGGGGAACGCGGAGAGCCGGGCGGCGGCGTCGAAGCCGTGATTCACGGCACTGACATGCAGGTTGTTCACGTCCAGCAGCAGGCCGCAGCCGGTGCGTGCGGCAAGCGCGGCGAGAAACTCGGGTTCGGGAATCGCGCTGTCGCGAAGCCCCACGTAGGTCGAGGGATTCTCGATCAGCACCATCCGGCGCAGCACCGTCTGCATGCGGTCGACATGGTCGCCGACGCGATGCAGCGTGGCCTCGTCATAGGGCAGCGGCAACAGGTCGGCGAGGAAGGTGCCCCCGTCACGGCACCAGGCGAGATGCTCGGAGACTACCGCCGGCTGGTAGCGATCGCACAACGCCGCGAGCCGGCCGAGATGGGTGTCGTCGAGAGTCCCTGCCGATCCCAGCGACAAGCCGACGCCATGGATCGAGAGGGCGTGCCGCTCGCGCAGCGTCCGCAGCATCCGGTGTGGCGTGCCGCCCGCGCCCATGTAGTTCTCGGCATGGATCTCGACGAGCGGGATCGGTCGCGGCGCGGCGACGATGTCGGCGAAATGCTCGGGCCTGAAGCCGACGCCCGCGGCGGCCGGCAATCCGCAAATGACCATGGAGGGCTCCCTGCGATCGGCCTGCGGGTGGGGCGTCGGCGACGCCCTACCCTGCCCGCGTTCAGGCCGGCCGCTTGACGGCGGTCAGCGACCCCGGCCCGTGGGGCGTCATCATCGTCGTGCAGGTACCCTTGGCGACGTACTTCCAGGCATTGCCCTGGTAGTCCACCTTCGAGGTCCCGGCGCACGTGGTACCCGGTCCGGCGGCGCAATCGTTCTTGCCGGCCATCGACACGCCGAAGCAGCGTTCCTTGTCGCTCTGCTGCGCCGCGACCGGAGCGGCCATGGCGAGTGCGGTGGCGAGCGATCCGGCGAGTGCGATTGCGAGCGTCGAGCGGTTCATCGTGCTCTCCCTGGGTGACGGGCCGGTCGTCGGCCCACATCCAGCCCATTCGCGCGCCCCTCGCCGGTCATTACATCGATCACGAAGCTGTGTTCCTCGGGGGCACGGGCGAACGGAGCCGGCCGCCGACGTAACGTTTCGGACGGAAGCGGCGAAGGAGTAACAAGACGCCCGTGGAGGACAGGGAGACGCAATGGGCCGCCTGGATGCGGGCATCCCTGAGCGGCGACGAGGCTGCCTATCGGCGGCTGCTGGAGGCGCTCGCCCCGATGCTGCGCGGCGTCGCGCGGCGCGGCCTCGCGCGGGCCGGCGCCGTCTCCGGTGACGTCGAGGACGTGGTGCAGGAGACGCTCTTGGCCATCCACATGAAGCGGCACACCTGGGACAGCGCAGCGCCGCTCGGTCCCTGGGTCGCGGCGATCGCGCGCTACAAGCTGGCCGATTCGCTGCGCCGCCGCGGCCGCCGCGCCGAGATCGCGATCGACCTCGTCGCCGACGCATTGCCGGTCCAGGACCCCGATACCGGGGCGAC
>JADZBA010000324.1 GCA_020852355.1 Alphaproteobacteria bacterium | reverse complement strand
CGGTATCGCCGGCGACGTAGGCCGCCCCGAAGGGCAGGCACAGGCTCTGGATGGCCGACACGGCATGGCCCGCCGCATCGACGATGCAGAAGTAGGTGGTGTCGCCGGCGTCGCTTCCGGCGGGCGCTGCCAGGTCCGACGCGCGCAGGGGATCGATCGCCGCGGCATGGGCATGCGCGTTGGGGTCACCGAGCAGCGCGTCGAGGGGGATCGGCGTCCGGCGCGGATCGCCGCCGTGGCGGTCGCGGTCGACGAGGACGCGCTTGCGCACCTCCACGAGATGATGGATCAGCGCGGCACTTCCCCACCCCAGCGCGGCGACGTCGAAACGCTCCAGGATGCGCAGCGCCTGGAGGATCGAGAAGCCCATGGAGTTGGGCGGGGTCTGGCGAACCTCGAAGCCGCGATAGCCGGCGCGGATCGGCGGCTGCAGATCGGGCGCGAAGTCGGCCAGATCGCCGGCGTCCAGCAGGCCGCCGTCCGCGCGCACGGCGGCGGCGAGCCGGTGCGCCAGCGCGCCGCGATAGAAGGTCTCCGCGCCGTCGGCCGCGATGGCGTCGAGGGTCGCCGCCAGCTCGGGCTGTCGCATCCGCGCGCCGATCGGCGGCGGTGCGTCCGCGGTGCCGAGGAAGGCCCGCGTGCCGGTGCCGGCGAGGAGCGCGCCGCGCGCCGAGCCGGCGAAGAGGCGATAGTTGTGGGTCGCCGCGAAGCCGTCGCGCGCCAGCGCCGCGGCGGGCGCCACGAGCTGCGACCACGGGCGGCTGCCGAAGCGCCGGTGCATCGCAGCCAGCGCCGCCAGCATCCCCGGCACCGACGCGGCGAGCGCCCCGCGCTGGGGAATCCCGTCCGCCGCGCCGCGGAACCGTGCGACCGTGGCCGCCGCCGGCGCGCCGCCCGCGCCGTTGAAAACGAGCGACCGGCCGTCCCCGGCGTTCAGGACGTGATAGAAGCCGTCGCCGCCGAGCCCCGACATGTGCGGCTCGACGACCCCGATGGCGAGCGCCACGGCGACGGTGGCGTCGACCGCGTTGCCGCCGTGGCGCAGCACGTCCAGCCCGACCTGGGTAGCGGCGGGGTGGTTGCTCGCCACCGCGGCGCGGAACCCCATGATGAGCGGCCGCGAATTGCGGATGGCCGATCGTCCTGCGGGCAAGTCGTCGCGTCGCTCCTGCGAGGTTCTCCGGCGGCGGCCGCCGCTAGAGCCGATACACTCGCCGTGCCGTGCCGGCGAAGAGGGCGCGCTTCTCGTCCGCCGACGCACCCGCGGCGATGCGCTTGAAGGCGTTCCAGAGAGCGCGGTAGCCGATGCCCATCTTCTCCACCGGGAAGTTGCTCTCGAACAGGCAACGCTCGGCGTCGAACAGCGCGATGCAGGTCTCGATGTAGGGTCCCCACAATGCCGCGAGGCGCGCGGAGTCCGGCGGCGCGGGCACCGCACCGTAGTCGTAGGCCGCCAGGCGCATCATCATGCCCCCCAGCTTGACCGACACGTTCGGGCAGCGCGCCAGCTCCGCCATGCCGGCCTTCCAGGCGGCGAAGATCTCGTCGCGCCGGCCGGCATAGGGGCCGTAGCCGAGCGGGCCGCCGCAATGGCCGAGGATGAGGTTGGCGTCGGGAAAGGCGCGGGCCAGCTCGATCGCCTCGGCGAGCTGGGGATGGAACACCCAGAGGTCGAACGACAGGCCGAGCTTCGTGAGCCGGGCGAGCCCGGCGCGGAAGTCCGCCCGCCGCAGCAGGTGCGGCTGCGGCGTGCCGCTGCCGATGATCGGGTCGGCATCCCACGAGGCGGAGTGGCGCACGCCGCGGAAGCGCCCGCCGCCGGCGCGGATATGCGCCTCGAGCACCGCCTCGACACGGTCGCCCAGCGTCAGGTCGGCGAAGCCGACGATGCCCGCGGCGACGCGCGTCGGCCCGTAGAGGCCGCTGGCGCTCATCGCCGCGACCCCGGCCACGAACTCGGTCTCCCCGACGGGGCGCATCTCGACCGGGCCGTCCGCCCGGTACATCGCGCGGCACTCGATGAAGACCGACGCGACGACGTTGTGGCCGGTGCCGAGATCCTGCGCCAGGTCCTCGATGAGGTAGCGATAGCCGTCGCGCTGCCAGACATGGTGGTGGGCGTCGACGATCGGCAGGTCGGGCTCCAGGACAGGCTCCTCCGGCGCCTTCGCGAGCCACGCGGCATCGGGCTCGAAGATGCGGCCGTACCGGGTCGGCGGCTTGCTCTGGGTCATGCGTTCTCCCTCGGGTCGCGCCAGCCTACGCACCTGCCGCGGCGGGGTCGATCGCGGATCGCGCGCGGCCCGGAACGAATAATCGGCTCCGCCGTTCGTTGTCGATCGGCGAGCCGTCGAGGTCGCTCCGGACAGGAGGCACCATGCGCAGGATCCTGGCGACGACAGGGATGCTCATCGCCGCGGCCACGCTGCCCGGCGCGGCCGCGCACGCGCAGGCGGCGCAGGGCATCGTCGTCGGCAACGTCAACCTCTGGTCCGGCCCCGGCAGCGACTATCCCCGGGTCTCGGCGCTGCCGGCGGGCGTCGCGGTGACCGTGGCCGGCTGCGTCGACGGCTGGTCGTGGTGCGACGTGGCCTATGCCGACGCCCGCGGCTGGGTTCCCGGCGAGGCGATCACCGTCGAGCGCGAGGGGCGGCAGCTGCCCGTCCGCGGCCACGGTGCCGAGCTGGCGATCCCCATCGTCACCTACTCGCTCGCCTCCTATTGGGACGAGCACTATCGCACGCGTCCCTGGTACGCCGACCGCGACCGCTGGGCCGGCCAGGGCGGGCAGCGGGTCGCATCGCCGCCATCGCCCGCACCGTCGCCGCCGGTCCCGGCCGCCCCGCCGCCCGTTGCCGAAGCGCCGCAGCCGATCGCCGGCTACGTCACGACCGGCGTCAACCTGCGCGCCGGGCCGAGCGTCGCCTACCCCCGGGTCACGACCCTCCCGGCCGGCGCGCCGATCGGCATCTTCGGCTGCGTGGAAGGCTGGACCTGGTGCGACGTCGTCTATGGCGGCCTGCGCGGCTGGATCGCCGGCAACTATGTCAGCTCGCTGGAGGAAGGCCGCCCCGTGATCGTCCAGCAGGCCGGCCCACGCCTTCCGGTGCCCATCGTCACCTTCGCGGTAGGGCCCTATTGGGACAGCTACTACCGCGGATGGCCGTGGTACCGCGACCGGGCACGGTGGGTGGGCGCTCCCCACTATGTCGCGCCCTGGCCGCGTCGGACGTACAGGCCCCCCTACTATCACCATCCGCGCTACTATCAACGTTGGGATCATCGCTGGGACCGGCGCGGCCGCCGCTATTAGCAGCCGGGATCACGAGGCCGCTAACTGCCGGCGCGGTCGCGCAGCCCCCTCAGGGCGAGCGCATAGCCGGCGATGCCCAGTCCGGTGACGGTGCCCAGACATGCGGTCGCGACGTCGGAGACGTGGCCGCGGCGTGCGGGGTTCGAGATGTGCACCTCGATGGTGGGAAAGCGGACCCTGCCGATCGCCGCGACCAGCGCCGGATAGCCCCGCGTGAAGCCGTCGGGGTTGATGATCGCGCCCGCGATGTCCTCGTCGTGCGCCGCGTAGAAGCGGTTGATCACCTCGCCTTCCACGTTCGAGTGGAAGATCTCGACCTCGACCCCCAGCTCGGCGGCGAAGGCGCGGATCCTGGCATCGTACTCGGGCAGGGTCATGGTGCCGAAGACATCGATCTGCGCCTTGCCGCGCATGTTCATGCCGCAGCCATGGACCACCAGGATCTTCATCATGCTCTCCGTTCGGAGGGTTCAGGCCGCGGGCACGGGAAACCGGCCGGCGAGGCCGGCGATCGCGCCGGCGACCGACGGATCGTCCGGGGCGGCGGGGCCCGCCGCCAGCAGATGCGCGACGGCCCGTCCCATCGCCCTGAGGTCGGGCTCGCCGGCGCCACGGATCGTCATGGCCGTCGTGCCGACCCGCAGCCCGAGGCGGCCCTGCCGGGCGGGGTCGGCAGGCAGGCCGGTGGTGCTGGCGACGATCCCGTGGCGCAGCAGCCGCGCGTTGAGATCGGCCGCGGACCAGGGGCCGCCGCGCAGGTCGACGACCACCATGTGGGTATCGGTGCCGCCGCAATAGAGCACGGCTCCGCCCTCCCGCAGGCCCTCCGCGAGCGCCCTGGCATTGGCGACGACGCCGCGCATCAGCACCGTGAACTCCGGCCGGGCGACGAGCGCGAACAGGGCGGCGCGGGCGGCGATGATGTGGGCGCCGGGTGCCGCCTGCAGGCCCGGCATCAGGGCGGCGTCGATCGCCGCCGCGTGCGCGCTGCGGCACAGGATGAGGCCGCCGGTGCGCGGACCGCACAATGTCTTGTGCGTCGAGGTGGTCACCACGTCGTAGTGCGGCGTCGGGTTCGCGTGCAGCCCCGCCACGATCAGCCCCGCGACATGCGCGATGTCCGCGAAGGTCAGCGCGCCGACCTCGGCCGCGATCGCGCCGACCGCGGCGAAGTCGATCGCCCGTGGATAGGAGCTCGATCCGGCGATGACGATGTGGGGTCGGAACTCGCGCGCCGTTCGGCGTGCACCTTCGAGGTCGAGGAGGCCCGTGCGCTCGTCGACCCCGAAGGAACGGACCACGTAGTCCTGGCCCGAGAGGTGACCGGCGCCGCCGTGGCTGCCATGGCCGCCGGCCGCCGCGTCGAAGGAGAGGATGCGGTCGCCGGGGCGCAGCAGGCCGCGCACCACCGCCACGTTCGCCAGCGTCGACGACAGCGCCTGGATGTTCGCGTGCTCCGCCCCGAACAGACGCCGGGCGCGCTCGCAGGCCAGAAGCTCGATGCGGTCGAGTATCTCGCCGCCGCCGACCGACCGGCGCGGCGGATAGCCCGAGGCGTTCTTGTTGACCAGGACCGAGGCTTCCGCCTCCAGCGTCGCGCGCGGGCAGTAGGTCTCCGACGCGACGAGATTGACGGTCGCCGCGTTCTGGGTCCGCTGCGCGTCGATCAGTCCGGAGATTTCGGGATCGAGGGCCGCCAGGCCATCCCCGAACATCGTCTCCCACGCCACCGCCATCGATGCGCCCTCGCCCGAACCGTTGCCTGCCGGTCGCGATCCTACGCCCTGCGGTGCGCGTCGGAGAGGTGACATCGCCCCGGGAACAGTATATTAGATATCAGTGTAATACAGATTCTGGAGCCTGCTTGATGGACGCCTTCTCCCGCGCCATGCCGGCCGCGGGCTTTGCCGGCGGGTTGCTCATCGGGATCGCCGCCGCCCTCATGCTGCTCGGCGCCGGCCGCATCGCGGGCGTCAGCGGGCTCGCCGCCCGGGCGGTGGGCCTCGCCACGGCCGGTGCGCCGCGCGGCGTCGCGCTGGCGTTCATCGTCGGCCTGCCGCTCGGTGCCGCCGCGGTCGCGGCGGCCGTCGGGCCGATCGCCACGCGGTTCCCCGGATCGGCGTGGACCCTGGTGGTCGGCGGCCTGCTGGTCGGCTTCGGCACGCGGCTCGGTTCGGGTTGCACCAGCGGGCACGGCGTCTGCGGCCTCTCCCGGCTGTCGTTCCGGTCGGTGGTGGCCACGGCCGTGTTCATGGCGAGCGGATTCGCCACCGTGGCGGCGATCAACGCCATGGGGGGTGGCTGGTGAGCCGGCAGATTCTCCTGGCTCTCCTCGCGGGCGTGCTGTTCGGCGCCGGCCTCGCGATCTCCGGGATGGCCGATCCCGCGCGGGTGCGCGGATTCCTCGATCTCGCCGGGACCTGGGACCCGACGCTCGCCTTCGTGATGGGCGGTGCGCTGATTCCCATGGCCCTCGCCTGGGGAATCCGCAGCAAGCTCGAGCATCCCCTTGCCGCGCCGGCCTTCGACCTGCCGGAGACTCGGCGGATCGACGCGCGGCTCATCGCCGGCGCCGCGGTCTTCGGGATCGGCTGGGGCGTCGCCGGCCTCTGCCCGGGACCCGCGTTCGCGGGCCTGGCGGTGAACGCCGCCGCGGCCGGCACCTTCGTCGTGGCGATGCTGGCCGGGATGGCGCTCCATCGCCTGACCCTCGCCCGCTGATCCGGGTGCAGCGCGGCCCGAGGGATCAGATACTTCAGCGGCAGCCTTAGCCGGAGCGCCCGGCACCCTGTCCCGGCGCTCTGTTCGGGGTCACGCCGATCTCCCGTCGCAACGACCGGGTGTCGTCGATCGCGCGGATCTAACGGCAGCGGGCTGCCCGCCCCGGCAGCGCGTAATCCTGCTCGTAGGCCGATCGGATGAGCGCGGCCGTGGCCTCGGAGATCTCCATCAGGTTGCTGTCGCTCGCATGCAGCCGCGCATCGAGGCTCGGCCGATGCCGTGCTGGTACGCCCACGGCATCCAGGACGCACGACAGGTCCCGTGCGTAGCTGTCGAGCCGAACGACGAAATCGTAGTCCAGGTGATCGGCCAGCGCGAGGCGCCACTGGCTCATCCAGTGCGGGTCACGCGCGCTGTCATGCTGCGCACAGACGAACGCGGCGAACCGATCGAAGGTGATGTCGCGAGAGTCGGAGATGCCGTGCGCGGCGGCGATCTTCCTCCGCCAGAAGTCCCATGCGGGCGAGGCGTCCCGGCCCAGTTGAAGCTTGTCGCGGTAGGCCGACGCGAGCCGACGCACGGGATCGCGCCACAAGCAGAAGCGAATGTGGGAACTCGAGAAAAGTGCCGCCTCGGCGACCTCCGGGGAAACCGTGACCGGCGAAGGGCGCGGATCACCGACCGGTCGATCGTGGATCGAGCCGCGAGGTTCCGGTCCATATCCTTCGATCTGCCAAAGTAACGTCTTGGTCGTGGTCGCTCCGCTCTTTGGTATCTCGACGAACAGATAGCGGTATCGGGTCGATATGAACATGCCGTAGGCCAGCCTCATGCGCATGAAGGTGGGGCGCTTCGAGCGAAGCGTCCGGGCGATCACATGCTCCTGAGGCGACAACGTCATGACCGGTTCCCTGCCGTCGCGTATCTGGGGCTGGACGTGCGCCCGCGCCAAGTCGGCCGATCGCGAGCGGGTGCCTCTCATCAGGCCGATCGTGGGCCATTCTCGCACACACGGCCGGCCCTGGCCCACGCGCGCCACGTCCTTCGATCGGCGCCGGATCTCGACCGGAGATGGGGATAGCCACGGATCTGCCGCCCGTCGGCACAGGCCCTGGCCGACAGCGGGCGCCGGGTGCGCCGCGCCGATCAAAGGTTTCGGCGGTAGACGACGAAGCCCGAGCGCTCGGCCACCTGATCGTAGAGCCGCATCGCCGTCGCGTTGCTCTCGTGGGTCTGCCAGTAGACCCGCGTCAGCCCGGCCGCGCGCGCCTGCGCGCAGACCGCCTCGATCAGCGCCCGCCCGACCCCTTTCCCGCGCGCCGCCTCGGCCGTGAAGAGGTCCTGCAGGTAGCAGTTGGGCGTCAGCATCGTCGTGCTGCGGTGGAAGAGGTAGTGCGCCAGCCCGACGATGCGTCCTCCGTCCTCCGCGACCAATGCATGCATCGGTTCATAGGCATCGAAGAACCGTGCCCACGTCGCCCGGGTGACCTCGTCGGGCAGCGCGGTCGCGCCGGAGCGGCCATAGAACGTGTTGTAGCCGAGCCACAGCGGCAGCCATTGAGCGAAGTCGGAGCGGGCTGCCAGGCGGACGACGGTCGATGCGGACATGGTCACCCCGGACGCGGTCGATCTGGGTGCGGGCGAATGCGCAGGCATGCCGGAACACGGGCCGGCACATGCCATCTATCACGAAACCCGAGGTCCGATGGGTGGGCACGGTCATCGCCGGCCAGTGGCGACCGGAACCCGATGGACTTGCGTTCGCGCTCCCCGGCATGGTCGCGATCGACCACGCCCGGACGCCGGCCAACAAAAAAGCCCCGATTTCCGGGGCTTTCTGCGACACCTATGGACGTCGTCGACCAGGGGTCTGGCGGAGGGGATGGGATTCGAACCCACGATAGGACTTTAGGGCCCTATAACGGTTTAGCAAACCGCCGCCTTCAGCCACTCGGCCACCCCTCCACCGAGAGTGGATCGTTACACGGCGTATGCGGAACGGGTTCTAGCCGTGCTTGCGTAGGCATGTCAACGCAAGGGGCCGCGCCGATCCCGCGCCCCACGCGAATCATGGGATCTCTCAGGAGGGAACGGCCATGCCGCGCTGCACGGCCGGGCGGGCGCCGATCGTGTCGTACCAGCGCCTGACGTTGGGGAACGCCGCGAGATCGACCTTGTGCCACTCGTGGCGGGCCGCCCAGGGATAGGTCGCGATGTCGGCGATCGAGTACTCGCCGGCGAGATATTCCGCCTCGCCCAGGCGCTTGTCGATGACGCCGTAGAGCCGCCTGGCCTCGCTGGTGTAGCGGTCGATCGCGTAGGGGATCGGCTCGGGCGCGGTGCGGCGGAAATGGTGCGCCTGGCCCAGCATCGGGCCGAAGCCGCCCATCTGCCACATCAGCCACTGCAGGGCGGTGTAGCGCGCCTCGGGGTCGACCGGCTGGAGCTGCTTGGTCTTGTCGGCGAGGTAGACGAGGATCGCCCCCGATTCGAACAGCGAATAGGGCCGGCCGGCCGGCCCGTCGGGATCGACGATCGCCGGGATGCGGTTGTTCGGGCTGATCTTCAGGAACTCGGGCGCGAATTGCTCGCCCTTGCCGATGTTGATCGGGTGCACCCGGTAGGGCAGCCCGACCTCCTCCAGCATGATCGAGATCTTGCGGCCGTTGGGCGTCGACCATGTGTAGAGGTCGATCATCATCCACGCCTCACTGCGGCATCGGCATGAGGTCGGGCGCCGGCTTCACGCCGGGCTGCGCGCCCATGCGCTCGACCCACGCCTTTACGTTGGGCCAACGATCGAGATCGAAGCCGCCCTCGCCCGCATGCACCACCGTCGCGTAGACCGACGCGTCGGCGATCGACGGCGACTTGCCGCCGAGGAACGGCTGGCCGCCCAGCGCGGCGTCGAGCGTCTTCAATGCGGCTTCGCCACGATCGACATAGTGCTTCACGAGCACCGGGTCGGCATCGGGCATGAAGCGCTTGAAGAACCGCGGCCGGGCGATGCCGGGCAGGAGCTGGTCGGCCTCCCAGGCGAGCCATTCCAGCGTCTTCTGCTTCGACTCCCCGGCCATCTTGCCGGTCTTCTCGGCGAGGTAGGTCAGGATGGCGTTCGACTGGCACAGCGGCTGGTCGCCGTCGACCAGCACCGGAACCTGGCCGAACCGGTTCATCGCCAGGAACTCCGGCGTCTTCTGCTCGCCCTGGCGCAGGTTGACGTACTTGAAGGTATAGGGCTGCCCGGTCATGGAAAGCGTCAGGGCGACCTTGTAGGTCGGGAAGGACAGGGGGCTCCCGTAGAGCGTCATCGCCATCGCCGCGTCTCCTCGTTGCCGTCTCGTCGTGCCGGAGGCTCAGCCCGCCAGCTTGCGTTTCAGGATGTCGTTCACCAGCGCGGGGTTGGCCTTACCCTGGGTGGCCCGCATGACCTGGCCGACGAAGAAGCCGAACAGCTTGTCCTTGCCGGCGCGGTAGTCCGCGACCTTGTCGGCGTTGGCCGCCAGCACCGCGTCGATCGACGCCTCGATCGCGCCGGTGTCGGAGACCTGCTTCAGCCCGCGCTCCTCGACGATCGCCGATGCCGGCTTGCCGGTCTCCCACATCGCCTCGAAGACCTCCTTGGCGAGCCGGCCGGAGATGGTGCCGTCGCGGATCAGGTCGATGAGGCCGCCGAGGTCGGCAGCCGAGATCGGGCTGTCGGCGATCGTCCTGCCGGCCTTGTTGAGGAAGCCGAAGAGGTCGCCCGTCACCCAGTTGGCGGCGAGCTTGGCGTCGCGCCCGGCGGCCACCGCCTCGAAATAGGCGGCGTTCTCCTGCTCGCCGACCAGCACCTGGGCATCGTAGGGCGACAGGCCGTATTCCGCGACGAAGCGCGCCTTCTTGGCGTCCGGCAGTTCCGGCATGCCGGCCTTGATGCGGGCGACGAACTCGGGCGTCAGGACCAGCGGCAGCAGGTCCGGGTCGGGGAAGTAGCGATAGTCGTGGGCGTGCT
>JADZBA010000323.1 GCA_020852355.1 Alphaproteobacteria bacterium | reverse complement strand
CGTCCAGCGGTCGACGCGATCACCGTCGAACTGCTCCGGCGGCGTGGCGGCGCCGTTCCAAAGTCCGCCGATCACGATCGGATAACGCGTATCGCCCGCGAGAAACGTCACGAGCACCTCGTCATCGACGTCGGGGATGAATAACGCCCCGCGCCCCGCGCCGGCGAACGGCACCGCGACCCGCGCCCAGATGTCGGCCGCGCCGTCGCCGTCGACCGTCAGCAGCCGCACCTGCACGCGGGCCAGGTTCTGCGGGTCCGCAACGGATACGACCTTCGCGAGGTGACAGGCCGGCAGGGCCAGGGGATGGGAGTCGAGGGCGGCCATCAGGTGAGGGGAATGAGAAAACGTGACCGTCTCCTGGGAGCGCGGCCGTCCCCGTCCGCTGGCTTGATACAGGGAAGAAGGCGGACGGGGACGTCCGCGCTCCCAGGCAGAAGTTGTGGCGAGATTTTCATGCTTCCCCGAGAAACGCGCACTCCGCCTCGAACTCCGTGCGATACCCGTGCACGAGGTCGAACCGGTGGCGGACGGCGGTGACGTAGTACGTGTTGGAAAACCAGGCCCCGAGGCCGGTGACGGTGGCGTGGGTGCCGACGCGCAGCTCCGGCGTGCCCGTCGTGACGCCCTGGATACGCACAAAACGCCGCGCCCGGCGCCGTCCCGCCGCCGCCGCGACCGCGTCGGCTTCGGCCTGTTTGTCATTCATTAGATGACATGAATGCTCGGTGCGGGCGGTGAAGGCGGATTGGAAGGCGTCGGCGCCGGAGCGGCCGCGGCCGGGGCCGGGGATGTCGGCGGGAGCCTCGGCCTGAAGTTCATCGCCGGCGCTGACGTCCCAGCCCCTGGTCGTGACCCCGGTGGCCTGGTGGGCGAGGTCGGCGAGCACACGGGCGCTCTTCAATTCCGCGCCGAGGGCGAGGTCGACCGTGCCGCGACGGACCTGGGCGCGCGGGGTGACGTGGAGTTCGGTGCCGACGACCTGCACGTCGGCGTCGACGCGGGCGAGCAGCCGCCGGAGGAACCCGAGGTCGGTCTCGTTGAGCTGCACCTGAGTGCCGACCAATTCATCGAGTCCGTCGATCACCGGGGTGAGGGCGTGATCGCTGGCGAGCGTGCGGGCGATGTCGGCGAGCGACTGATCCTCGTAGGTCCGGCTGCGCCGTCGGCAGCGGAGTTTTTGCAGCGCGTCCTCGGCGAGCACGATCAGCTCGGGCGGTCCGCGGTCGCTGAAGATACCCTCGAGGCCGGTGATGAAACCGCGGAATATCTCCGTCGGCGCCGACGAATCGCCCGCGCCGACGATGAGTTCCCGACCGAGATCCAGATCGCCGCCGGCGTCGAATGCGTACTCCGCGTCGCCGCGGTGGAGCGAGGCGGAGTTGGCGAGGCGCAGCTCGAGGGCGGAAAGGCCGCCCTCCTGCTCGCTCATCACCAGGTGCGTGATCAGCGAGGCGAGCCGTTCGTCCTCGACGCCGTCGAGACGGACGGTCGGACGCGCGACGTAGACAAGTGTGTCGGCGGGAGGCGGCATGGCTTAGTCGGCGCTTAGCCGGGCGGCGCGTTCGGCGTGGCGCTGCAGTTCGCGCTGGAGGGTTTGGGGGTCGGGTGCGCGTTCGCCGTCGTCGGTGGCAGTTTCGGCCGGGCCGCTGGTCGGGGGAGCGGGCGGCGTGATGTCCGCGGTGACCTGATCAATGATGATCGGCATGGCAGGTTGGTTTTGCGCAGTGCGGGGCGGCGGCGGTCATGAATATCAGGCTTCGTCGAAACGGAGGCCGCGGTTCGTGCCGACCTCGGCCTTGAACGCGCTGGTGTGCTGGGCGACAGCCTTGCCGGTGACGTCGAAAAGAGCGCCGGACGTGATGGCGGGCGCGGACGAGGCCGCGAGCAGGCGGCCGGGCGCGAGGTATTTGGCCGCGGGTGCGGCCGAGCCGGCGTGAAGTTCGGCGAATGCGCCCGCTCCGGCACCGAGGGACGCCCCGGCGGAGATGCCCGCATTGAAACCGATGCCGGCGCTTGCGCCTGCTCCGGCGGAGAATCCGGCGGCGGCACCGATCGAGACGCCTCCTCCCACCGCGACGGCGACGCCGGCCTCCGCGCGCAGGCTTTCGAGGCCGTTGGCGAGCGCGATGCCGCGGGCGCCGAAGGGATCGCCGGCGGCGGCGGCAAGGGCCGACGGATTGCCCCCGGGCAGGACGAAGGCCTGGTCAACGGTCGCGCGACCGTCGGCGCCGGAGCGCGCCTGCTGGTCGAACTGGTAGTTCGGCTGCGACATCGACAGGCTCACCGCGGCGCGCAGCGGCACCCCGTTGGCGGAGAAGAAGTCCATCGTCTGCTTGAACGAATCGACGACCCCGGAAAACGTGAACGCCCCCCACTCGAACGTGACCATCGGTGGCGCGAGCGGCGGACCGTCGCTGCCGCCGGCCGGGGGCTGTGGCTGCAGGAGGCGCTCGACCAGGTTCGTCTTGCTCCGCACGTCGTCGCCGGTGTCGGTGGTGTCGAAGAGCAACTCGAGCGTGAGCTTCGCGCTCGCCGCGCCGGCGGCCTGTTGCGTCTGGCCGCCTTCGCCCTGGGTGTTGAGCGCGATGCTGTACTCCAGCGTCGCCGGGTTGAAGTCGATCGGCACGGTCGCCGCGGCTCCGTCGGCGCCGGTATAGGTGAACCGGCCGCGTTTGAAATTTCCGGACGGGATCATGCGAGCTTGAGTCCTTCGTGGACGAGGTGCAGCTCCTCGATCGCGATCTCGGAGCCGCGGGCGTTGAGGTCGGACGACTTGAACTTCACCGGCAGGGCGCGATCGAGGTGCCAGGTGCGCACCGGGGTGCGGCCGTCGAGGTCGAGGTGGACGATCTCGACGTCCATCCGGTGCGTGAAGGCCCCGAGCAGCGTGACCTGGTGAAACCACGTCCACAGGTCGCGATTGAGCGTCATGCCGCGGCGGAGGACGACGGTCGCAAACGTGACCGGGCCGACGCGCTGGTGAACGCCGTAGTTCTGGCCGCCTTCGCGGATCGCCTTCGGTTCCATCGTGGCCTCGAGGCCGCTGCACTCGGCAAACGCACCGCCGGCGACCGGCTGCGGCCCGCCCGCCGAGCCCGCGGATTGCAGCGGGTGGCCGTTGAAGCGAAGTTCGTAGCGGAAGTTGCCGACGGGGATGGAATCGACTTCGGGCATGGCGTTCAGGTGAGGACGTCGAGCGCGGTGACCGAACCCTCACGCAGGGAAAGGATGATCACGATCAGGCCGACCGGATGGGACGGCGTGAACCGCACCTCGGCGATCACACGGCCGTTATCGAGGTCGTTTTGGGTGGTGGTCGTGGCGTCGCAGCGGACTGAATACGCCTCGCCCGGGGTCGCCCCCTGCAGCGCGCCCGCGGCATGGAAGTCGGCCAGCAGTTGCTCGAGCTGCGTGCGAATGCGGCGCGCGAGGTCGGCGCCCGCCGGTTCAAACGCGACCGTGTCGCCCAGGCGGCGCGCGGCGCGGAGGATCGCCGCGGTCAGCCGGCCCACGCTCGCCGGCAGGTGGGCGGCCGACAGGCTCGTGGTCACGTCGGACAGGACGCGGGGCCCGTCCGGAGTCGGCCCGAGCAGCGAAAGACGATGAATTAGGGCGGGCGCCGCGCCGGCCGGCGTCTCGAGCACCAGGTCGTCGACCGCGTGCGCGGGCGCAAAGTCGTGGACGCCGCGCAGGAGCTGGCGGCCGACACTGTGACCGGCCCCGGCCTCGGGGATGGTGCGCGCGAGTACGCCGGCCAGGGTGCCGTCGGGCGGTTCGACGCCGCCGGGCAGCGCCTCGGCGCCGGGGGTCACGACCCATGGATGACAGAGCTGGAGAAAGGCCGTCGCGATTCCGTCGGTGGCGTCGAGCGTCCGGCCGCGGCCGAGCCCGAGCACGTGGGACTCGAGGTCGAGATGGCGGGTGTAGCCGGTGGCCAGGTCGGGGGCCGGCAGCGGCAGCGACAACAGCAGCTGGACGTCGCGCCGGTGGGTCCGGATGAACAGCGCGGCGTGGCGGACGGCGCGCCGCCAGGCCAGGTATCCAGGTTCTGAACACGCGGGGCCGGCGGACACCTGGCGAACCTCGTCGCGCGGGGGAGTCAACGTCGGCGTGCAGGTCACGAAGGTTTCCGGCGCCGGCGGCAACGGCGCCAGCCCGGCAGGCTCGAGGGCGGTGTCGGCGACGAGCTCGGGCAGGTCGGGCAGGCAGATGAAGGCGGCTTCCTCCAGGCCGAAGAGCACGCCGAGTCCGCGCCACGTCTCCGGCGCCGCCTTTTCCGCCGGCGACGTCCCGCTGCCGGGGAGGCCGGGAATCAGTTGGCCGATGCGGGCGAGCTGGGTGGCGGCGTGGGCAGCCCGTTCGCCGGCATCGGCGTTGTCCGGCAGGATGGCATACGGCCAGGGGTCGCCCACGCGCACGACGAAGCAGCGGGCGCCGCCCTGGCGAAAGAACGAGCGGACGGCCGCACCCAGCCAGGTCGTGAACGGGAATGCGTGCGGCTGCGGCGGGCGGGCTTCCCAGGCGAAGAGCCGGTCGAACGCCTCGAAACTGTCGAGGGGCACGGGCACGTCG
>JADZBA010000322.1 GCA_020852355.1 Alphaproteobacteria bacterium | reverse complement strand
CGTCCCAGACCAAGGACAAGCTGGTCTCCTCCGAGGTCCGGCCGGTCGTGGAGGGCGTGGCGGCGGAAAAGCTGCAGCAGTGGTTCGAGGAGCATCCCAACGACGCCAAGGCGGTCATCCGCAAGGTGATCGATGCCGCGGCCGCGCGCGAGGCGGCGCGCAAGGCGCGCGATCTGACCCGGCGCAAGGGCATGCTCGACATGGCCAGCCTGCCCGGCAAGCTGGCCGACTGCCAGGAGCGCGACCCGGCCCTCTCGGAGCTGTTCATCGTCGAGGGCGATTCGGCCGGCGGCTCGGCCAAGCAGGGGCGCGACCGGCGCTTCCAGGCGATCCTGCCGCTGCGCGGCAAGATCCTCAACGTCGAGCGCGTACGCTTCGAGAAGATGCTGGGCTCGGCCGAGATCGGCACGCTGGTGACCGCGCTCGGCACCGGCGTCGGACCCGACGATCCCAAGAACGGCGGCTTCGACCTCGGCAAGCTGCGCTACCACAAGATCATCATCATGACGGACGCCGACGTCGACGGCAGCCACATCCGCACGCTCCTGCTCACCTTCTTCTTCCGGCAGATGCAGCCGCTGATCGACGGCGGCTATCTCTACATCGCCCAGCCGCCGCTCTACCGCGCCAAGCGCGGCAGCTCCGCCGTCTACCTGAAGGACGACCGGGCGCTCGACGAGTACCTCGTGGCGGCCGGCCTGGAGGACGCCGCCTTCGACCAGCACGACGGCGTGCGCCGTTTCGGCCCCGACCTCCGGGCCCTGGTCGACGAGGCGCGCCAGGCCCGCGCGCTGGTCCTGCCGCTCGCCCGCCGCATCGGCAACCTCGCGACCATCGAGCAGGCGGCCATCGCCGGTGTGCTCGACCCGGCCCGTCTCGCCGACCCCGCCGGCCTCGCCGACGCGGCGGCCAAGGTCGCCGAGCGGCTGAACCTGCTGGCGCCGCCGCTGGAGCGGACCTGGCACGGGCGGCCCGACGGGCGCGGCTTCGCGGTGGAGCGCGTGGTGCGCGGCGTCGCCGAGCGCTACGTCGTCGAGGCGGCGCTGGTGGCGAGCGCCGAGGCGCGCCGCCTGAACGCCATCGCGGCGGACCTCGCCGCCAGCTTCGCCGGCTTCGGCACGTTGCGCGTCAAGGACCGCAGCCACGACATCACCGGCCCGCTCGCGCTGGTCGAGGCGGTGCTGGCCGAGGGGCGGCGCGGCGTCACCACCCAGCGCTACAAGGGCCTGGGCGAGATGAACCCCGAGCAGCTCTGGGAGACGACGCTCGACCGCGACGCGCGCGCCCTGCTGCAGGTCAAGGTCAGCGACGCCGTGGAGGCCGAGCAGGTGTTCTCGACCCTGATGGGCGACGTCGTGGAGCCCCGGCGCGACTTCATCCAGGAGAACGCGCTGAAGGTCGCCAACCTCGACGTCTAGAGCGACGCCATTACCGGCGTTCCGACGATGCTGAGGCACGATCGGCACACGGCCGGCGGCCCCCTTCGACCGCGTGGCCGATGCGCCGGCTGACGATACTCGAGCCGGACCTGGATCACCGGTCCGGCCACCCCCACGCCTTCGCCAGCTCGCTGGCCGAGGTCGCCCGGGCACGCGGCATCACCTACCGGATCTACGGGACCACCACGCTTCCGGCCGACTTCGCCGACCGTCACGGGATCGTCCGCCTCTTCGGCGCGCCGTCCATCCCCGAGGCCTTCCGCCACCTCGCGGGCCTGCCCCTCTATCGGCTGATGGTGTCGCGGCGTCAGATGGCGGAGGACCTCTGCGGTCGCGATGGCCCGGCGGTGGGGCGGGACGACCTCGTGCTTCTCCCCACCGCGCGTCATTGGCTGATGCTCGCGGTTGCCGACTGGCTGCGGACGCTGCCCGCCGAGCGGCGTCCCGCCGTCGCAGCCACCTTTCACGACGCCGGCCCGCTCTTCGCCCCAGGGTCGCCCCGCCTGACCTACGAGGCGGCCGCCATTCAGGTATGCGCGACGTCGCTGCGGGACGTTCTCGGGCCGCAACGCCTTGCCCTCACGGCGACCACGCCGGCGCTCGTCCGTTGCCTTGCGGCGCTGCTGGACATGCCGATCGGCCTCGTGCCCGTCGCGAATCCGACGCAGCGCTACGCCTGCGCAGCGCCGGCCGCGGACCGGCGCGATCCCGAGGGACGGGCGCGGATCGCGCTGCTCGGCCTGCCGCGAAGCGACAAGGGCCCGCGAGACCACGTCTATCGGGTCGCCGCCGCCATCGCGGCCGGCGTCCCGAACGCGGCGCTGTTCGTGCAGATGCGGGCGACGTTCGACCGCGCGCGCGACGTCCCGCCCGGTTCTCCCCTCGCCGCCGCGGAGATCCATGCCGGAGCGCTCTCGGACGCGGACTACGCCGGGGCGCTGCAGCGATCGGCGGTGATCGTCGTGCCGTACGAGCCCGCGAGCTACCGGGCGCGCGTCTCCGGGATCTTCGTGGACGCCGTCGCCGCGGGCTGCGTGACCGTAGTCCCCTCGGATACCTGGATGAGCGAGATGATCGCCCAGGGCCGCGCGGCCGGCGTGACCTTCGATAGGCTGGACCCGTCCGCCATCGCGGCGGCAGTCGAGACGGCGGCGGGGGGTCTGGCGAACCTGTCGCCCCTTGCCATGCGCCTCGCCGACCCCTGGCGCCGATCGTTCGGTGTCGGGCCGTATCTGACGGCGATCGAGCAGGCGCTGATCGAGATCGCGGGCGTGCCCGCCATCGCTGCGGCACCGGGCGAGGCGCCGACCCGCGAGAGCCGCCCGGCGCCCGGCCGCTGGATCCTGCTGGAGCCACGTCTCGGGAAGCGTCGCGACGAACGCCGTCGCCTGGCCGACGCATTGCGCCGGCTGGCAGACGAACGCCGCATGGCGATGCTCGCCTGGGGCCGCGAGGATGCCGCGTCGGATTCGGCGTCCCCGGTCGTCGGAGTGTTCCGTGTCGGGTCGCTGCCCGGCTGGGCCAGCGACCGCATCGCGGCCCCGCTCGCCCGCTTCATCCAGGCGTCGGACGACATGAGGGTCGACCTGTGCGGACCCGCGGGGCCGACGGCCGCGCCCGACGATCACATCCTGCTGCCCGACGCCGAACCCTGGACCCTGCTGGCGCTGTCGCAGTGGCTGCGCGGCATGCCCGCCGGAGCGCGGCCCCGCGTGGCCGTCACGTTCCAGACCGCGCCGGCGCCCTCCGGCGATCGCGCGCCATCGCTGCCCCAGTCGATGGTCGCGCTCGGCGTACGCGGCCTCGTCGATGTGCTCCCGGCCGGCCGGCTCGTGCTGACCGCCACGACGACGCCGTTCGCCACCGCCCTCGCGGCCGCGACCGGCTCGGCCTTCTCCGTCGTGCCGACGCCGGTCGCCATCGACGACCTCTTCGATCTGGTCCGTGCGGATCGGCGCGGCGCATCGCCCTCGTCGCCGCGGATCGTCGTGCTCGGCAGCGGATCGGGAGAGACGGGACACACCGCGATACCCGCGCTCGTGGCGGCGGTGCAACGACGCATGCCGCAGGCGTCGATCGCCGTCGAAGACGACGAAGCGCGCGACGGGCATCCGTCGGCCGCCGCCCCGACGGCACGTGATCCCGATGCCCGACGGAGCATCATCGGCGCCGCAGCGATCGTCGTCGCCGCGGCGTCGCCACCCAGAGGGCAGTCCCCGCTGCCGCCGCCCCTGCGTGACGTCGCCATCGCCGGTTGCATCGCCGTCGCGTCGCCGGACACGGCGATGGCCGCCGAGATCATCGAAGGACGCGTCGTCGGCCGCGTGGCCGGGAGCTCCGATCCCGATGCCGTCGCGGATGCGGTGGCCCAGGCCGCCGCCGCTCTGCCGGAGCTGGCGCCGCGGGCGATGGCTCTCGCCCACACCTGGCGCCCGCGGATCGGCGTGCGCGCCTGGATCGGCGCGATCGAGCGCCTCGCCGAGGGTGCGGCCCGCCATCTCGTCGCGGACGCCCCGCCGTAATGCCTGCGCTGGCGGTGATCGCGGAGCCGCTGCTGTCGCAGGCGCATGCACGGCGCATCGCGGCCGTGCGGCGGCGGTGCGATCCGCGCTTCGCGACGGTTCCGCCGCACGTGACGCTGGTCTTCCCGATCGCCGTCGCGGACCCGGCCGCCGCGCGTGCGACGGTCGCCGGGATCGCAGGGTGCGCCGGCGCCGTGACCGCCCGCTTCGCCGGCGCGACGCGACTGCGCACCGCCGGCCCCCGCGGCTGGCTGGTGATGCTGCGCGTGGACGGTGGCGCCGGAGCGCTCGCCCGCCTGCACCACCGCCTCGCGATCGGACCGTTCCGCGGCAACCGCCGCGGGACCGCGCCCTACCGGCCGCACCTCACGGCGGCCGCCGGCCTGACCGCACCCGTCGCGACGCGCCTCGCGCGCCGGCTCGGGCGCTGGCCGGCGATGCCCTGCCGCTTCGCGGCACTCGGCCTCGTGTCATGGGACGGTCGCCGGCTCGAGCGCCTGGCGACCGTGCGGCTCGGCGCCGCCGCGCCTCACGACCCGAGCTTGATGCCCTTCTCGCGGTAGTAGCGCTCGGCCCCCGGGTGCACCGGGATGATCACGCTCTTGCCGGCATTGGCGAGGCCGAAGGCGGCGGCCTCGGGATGGATCTGGCGCAGCTCGTCCTCCTTCTCCATCAGCGTGCGCGTGATGCCGTAGACGACCGCTTCCGGCACGTCCTCGCGGCACATGAAGAGATTGGGCACGCGGATGGTCGGCACGTCCTCGGCGATGCCGGGATAGGTCCCCTTCTCCAGCACGCCGCGGGAGAAATAGGGATGCGTCCGGATCAGGTCGTCGCCCTCCCTGGCGTCGATCGGCACGAACTTCACGCCGCGGCTGGTGGCGATGTCGGTGATGGTCGAGGTCGGCGCGCCGCCCATGTAGACGGCCATGTCGACGTTGCCGTCACGCAGCGCATTGACCAGCTCCGTCGCGCGCAGGACGGAGACGCGGAAGTCCTTGCCCTGGGTCATGCCATAGACCTGCGCCACGGCCGGGAACCAGTCCTGCGCGGTGATGCCGATGAGGATGCCGACGCGCTTGCCCTTGATGTCGCCCAGCGCGCGGATCGGCGAATCCGGCAGCACGATGTTGTGGAAGGCCGAGGTGTAGCCGCGCGTGACGTAGCGGATGTTGGTGTAGCGCTCCTTGGCGAAGGGACCGCTCTGGTTGGCGGCGTGGAACGCGCTGTCGGCCGAACCGAGCGCGCAATCGACCTTGCTCGTGCCCATCAGGCGGACGTTCTCGACCGCGCCGGAGGTGACCTGGGCCGTGACCCGCAGCCCGGGCACGTTCTTCTCCACCACCCGCGCCATGCCGGCGGCGACGATGAAGAAGAGGCCGCCCGTCGAGCCCCCTCCGAACACGAGATAGCGTTCCTGCGCCACCGCCGGCGGCGACGGCGCCGCCAGCGCCAGGGCGGCGACGAGTGCGGCGGCGATGCCCGATCGTGAACCCATGGTCCCCTCCTCCTTGTCCGATCAACGGGTGGCCGGCGCCGGCGCGAGCCGGCGCGAGCGGATCTGGCTCGCCAGCACCAGCGCGGCGCACAGC
This sequence comes from Alphaproteobacteria bacterium, assembly GCA_020852355.1. Classification (GTDB taxonomy): domain Bacteria; phylum Pseudomonadota; class Alphaproteobacteria; order ATCC43930; family Allostellaceae; genus Allostella. The sequence goes on along the minus strand of JADZBA010000322.1, from coordinate 4,604 downwards.
GTGCCGACGGCGAACGTCTCCCAGCGCATGTCGATGAGCGCCAGCCCGGCGAGGCCGAGCAGCACCCGCTCCCAGGCCCGCATCGGCGCCAGCCAGGCGCCTTCCAGCGCCGCGGCGACGGCGGCGACGCCGAGCGAGGCGGTCGCCGCGGAGAGCGCGATCATCGGCCATGTGCCCTTCATGATGAGGGCCGGGTTGTAGACCATGAAGAACGGCACGACGTAGGCGGCGAAGCCCAGCCGCATCGACACCCAGCTCGTGCGCATGGGATCGGCGCCGGCGATGGCCGCCGCCGTGAACGAGGCGAGCGCCACGGGCGGCGTGATCGCCGAGATGATGCCGAAGTAGAAGACGAAGAGATGGGCCGCCAGCGCCGGCACGCCGAGCTGCGTCATGGCGGGCGCCACCAGGACGGCGAGCACGACGTAGGCCGCGACCGTCGGCAGGCCGAGCCCGAGGACCAGCGAGGCGATCATCGTGTAGACGAGCAGGATCGGCAGGTTGCCGCCGCTGAGGTCGACGATGACGCCCGACAGGCGCAGCCCGAGACCGGTCAGCATCAGCATGCCGATGACGATGCCGGCGCACGCGCAGGACAGCGCCACCTCCAGCATGCCGATGGCGCCGGCGCGCAGGGCCGTGCCCAGGCGGACCGCGAGATGCGCGAGGCGCCCGGCCGCGCTCGCCTCGCCGCCGCGGGCGAGCAGGACCAGCAGCGCGATCAGCGCGCCCGCGGCCATCACCGCCGCCTCGCTGCCCGCCGCCAGCCGCACCGCGACGATCACCGCCATGCCGCCGGCGAGCCAGGCGAACGGTGCGGCGCGTGCTGCCGCAGGCAGCCGCACGATGACGTCGAGGACGAGCAGGACGACGGCGATGGCGATCGAGAAGACGGCCGACTTGCCGGGCGTCAGCCCCTGCACCGCCATGAACCAGATGAGCGCACCCGGGATCAGGAACAGGTGCCCGCCGCGGCGCAGCACGGCGAGCGGCCGCGGCAGTTCCGACGCCGGGAGGCCGAGCAGCCCGTGGCGGGCGGCGTAGAGATCGACGGTGACGAAGAGCGAGAGATAGTAGAGCAGCGCCGGAATCGCCGCCCCGGCCGCCACCTCGAAGTATCCGATCCCCAGGATCTCGGCGATGATGAAGGCGGCCGACGCCATGATCGGCGGCATGAACTGGCCGCCGGTCGAGCCCACCGCCTCGACCGCGCCGGCGAAGTGCGGCGGAAAGCCGGTGCGCTTCATCAGCGGGATGGTGAAGGTGCCGACGGCCGCGACGTTGGCGACCGCGCTGCCGCTGATCATGCCGAACAGGCAGGAGCCGGCGACGGTCACCTTGGCCGGGCCGCCGCGCACCCGTCCGAAGAGCCCGTAGGCGAGGTTCGAGAAGAACTGTCCCGCCCCGCCCTCGTGCATCAGCGCGGCCAGGATGGTGAAGAGGATGATGAAGCCCGCCGATACCTGCAGCGCGTCGCCGTAGATGCCCTCGGTCGTCAGGAACAGCACGCTGGAGATCTGGTCGAGGCCGAAGCCCTGGTGCGAGACGAGCGCGGGCAGCCACGGCCCGACCAGGGCGTAGACGATCGAGGCGACGGCGAAGCCCGCCAGCTCCCAGCCCATCAGCCGGCGCGTCGCCTCCAGCACGGCGCCCGTGAGGATGCAGGCGTAGACGATGTCGATCGGATAGACGAGGCCGAGGCGGCTCGGCAGCGTGTCGTCCTCGAGCACGAGATAGGCCGTGGCGGCGACGCTGCCGGCGATCCACAGGAGGTCGACGACGCTCGGTCGGCGCATCGGGCCGCCGCGGCCGAACGGCCGCAGCAGGAACGCCAGTACCAGCGCGAAGCCGAGATGCACGACCGGCTGCTGCGAGCCCTGCAAGGCGCCGAACCAGGCCGTCCAGAGATGGAACAGCGAGAAGGCGAGCGCCACCGCCGCGGCCGCGAAGCCCCAGCCGCCCGCGAGCTGCCGCAGCGTGCCGAGCCCGCCTTCGCTGTGGTCCTGGAGATCGGCTGCGGCGGCCATGCCCGGGAGTTCCCCTACGCCTCGATCTTCACGCCATAGAGGCGCTCCGCCGCCTCGGGCGACACGAACCCGTAGGCGACGTCGCGGCGCACGCGCTCCGGGTCGCGCCGGCGCGGGTCGCCGTAGCCGCCGCCGCCCGGCGTGTAGTGGGTGACGACGTCATTCCGGGCGAGGTCCTCCATGTCGCCGATGGCGTGCCGGATGCGGCGCTCGCCCGGCGTGCCCTCGTTCACCATCCAGCGCCCGCCGTCGCCCGGCAGGCCGCCATGGACGCCCTGGGGCAGCGAGACCGACTTCTGCGAAGTGCGATGGAGGGTCGGCCGGCCGCCGAGCACACGGTAGGAGAGGACGTAGCCGACGCCGCCGCGCCACATGCCGGCGCCGCCGCTGTCGGTGCGCAGCTCGCGCCGCAGGTAGAGCACGGGCTGCTCGATCTCCATCGCCTCGATCGGCGGGATGTGGCAGTTCGTGACGTGGCAGGCGACCGCCTCGATGCCGTCGCCGTCGGCAGTGGCGCCGATGCCGCCCGGCACGACCTCGCCGAACATCGTGCGCCGGCCGGCCTGGGGATGGTCGCAGATCGTGTAGTTGTAGAGGCAGCCGCAGGAATCGCCCATGACCCGTTCGGGGATCGCGTCGGCGAGCGCGCCCATCACGAGGTCGACCAGGCTGTGGCAGACGATCATGCGCTGGAACACCGCCGCCGGCGACTGGGCGTTCACCAGGGTGCCGGGGGGCGCCACGATGCGGATCGGCCGCTTGCAGCCTTCGGTGCCCGGGATCGAGGAATCCATCAGGCAGCGCATGGCGTAGAAGACCGCGGCGTGCGTCGTCGCCAGGGGGCAGTTGACCGGTCCCTGGATCACCGGATCGGTGCCGGTGAAGTCGAGCGTGATGTCGGTGCCCGACTTCGTCACCGTCACGCGCAGCCAGTAGGGGCCGCCCTTGGCGCCGTCGTCGAGGATCGGCTCCTCATGGCGATAGACGCCGTCGGGGATGCGCGCGATCTCGGCGCGCGTGCGCTGCTCGGAATGGTCCATCAGCGCGGCGAAGCACGCCTTCATGGTCGGGGCGCCGTACTTGCGGAAGAGCGCGGCGACGTCGTCGACCGCCACCTGGACGCTGGCGATCTGCGAGACGAGGTCGTTCTCCAGCGTCTCGGGCGTGCGCGTGTTGGTGAGCACGACCTGCATGACCTTGTGCTCGAGCCGCCCCTCCTCGACCAGCTTCATCGGCGGGACACGCAGACCCTCCTGATAGATCTCCGTGCCCCAGCCGCGCGAGCCCATGTTGGTCGCGCCGATGTCGAGGTGATGGACCATCAGCCCGGCGAAGGCGACGATCTCGCCGGCGAAGAACACGGGACTGAAGGCGAGGTAGTCGTTGGAGTGGGTGGCGGCGAGCGAGCCGCCGCCGGCGTACGGGTCGTTGGTGACGACGACGTCGCCCGGGCGCCACGCCGCGGGCGGGAAGTAGTGGTCGAGGATGGTCTTCAGGCAGACGCCGACGGTGTTGAGCTGGATCGGCGGCCCCGCCTCCTCGGCGATGAGCTGCCCGCCGGCATCGAGCAGCGAGGCCGAGCAATCCTCCATCTCCTTCACGATGAACGAGTTGGCGGAGCGGATCATGCGCCGCGTCACGCGCTCGGCGATCGCCTTCATGGCGTTGCGCACGATCTCCAGCGTGACCGGGTCGACCGCGGGCGCGACCGCGACGGCATCGATCGGGAGCGCGGTCATCGGCGTGTCTCCTTCCTTGCGGGCACCGGCGCGACGCGCTCGACATGGGCGTTGCGCATGGCGTCGTAGCGGACGGTCCAGGCGGGCGGCACGAACAGCGTCGAGCCGGGATACTCGACGATCGCCGGCCCCTCGAAGGCATGGTCGGGCTGCAGGTCGGTCGCGCGGTAGACCGGCAGCTCCGCGCCGACCCCCGTCGCCAGCGCGACGCGCCGGCGGCCGGCCGGACGGGCGGGCTCGCGCGCCGCCGGATGCTCGGGCCAGCGCGCCGAGGCGACGCGGCCGATGGCGACCAGCCGCAGGTTGACGAGCTGCACGGTGCGGCCGGGCAGGTCGTAGCCGTAGGTGCGGCGATGCTCGGCATGGAAGCGCGGCACCAGGGCGGCCAGCGTCTCGCCGTCGAGATCGCCCGCGGGCAGCGGCAGGGTCAGCTCGTAGTTCTGGCCCTGGTAGCGCAGGTCGACGCTGGCGGTCGACAGGCGGCGCGACGGTGCCACGTCCTCGCGATCGAGCAGCAGGGCGGCGTCGGCCGCCATCTCCGCCAGCTCGGCCGCCACGGTCGCCGGATCGAGCTCGACGACCGGCGTGACGCGCGTGCGGACGAGGTCGTGGCGCACGTCGGCGGCGAGCAGGCCCGAGGCCGAGACGTTGCCCGGCGCCGGCGGCACCAGGACGCGGCCGATCGCCAGCTCCTCGGCCAGCCGCATGACGTGCAGCGGACCGGCGCCGCCGAAGCCGACCAGGGTGAAGTCGCGCGGGTCGAGGCCGCGGTCGACCGAGATCAGCTTGATCGCGTTGACCATGTGCGCCTCGGCGATCGCCAGCACGCCCATGGCGG
>JADZBA010000321.1 GCA_020852355.1 Alphaproteobacteria bacterium | reverse complement strand
CTGCCGCTGCTGAACCGGGTGGACGTCGCCAAGGGGTATTAGTAGTGCTGGCGCGATGAGGGCCGGCCGGGGCGTGGTTCCCACCATCCGCGACGTGGCGCGGCTCGCCGGCGTGTCGGTGGGCACGGTCTCGCGCGTGCTCAACCGCAAGGCCACGGTCGCGCGCGACATCCGCCTCGGTGTCGAGAAGGCGATCGTGGCGCTGGGCTACCATCCGAGCCCGCTCGCCCAGGGCATGCGCGGACGGGCGACGCGCACCGTCGGCTGCATCATCCGCGACATCAACATCGCCGGCCTCGCCCGCTTCGTGCGGGCGGCACACGACACCCTGGCGGACGCCGGCTATGCCCTCATCCTGTCGAACTCCGAGGGGCGGATCGCGCGCGAGCGCGAGCTGGTGGGGGTGATGGCGGCGCGCCGCGCCGACGCCCTGCTGATCGCCCAGTCGACCGAGGACGACCCGGCGATGGAGGAGAGCCTGCTGCGCGCCGGCATCCCCGTCGTCGTCTTCGACCGCGCCCGGCCGGCCTGGGCGGACGCGGTGCTGGTCGACCATCGCGCCGGCGTGCGCGCCGCGGCCGCGCGCCTGATCGCGCTCGGCCATCGCCGCATCGCGCTGCTCACGGGCAGCCTCGCCCTTTATCCGGCGCGCGAGCGCGTCGCCGGCTACGTCGCCGCCCACGACGCGGCCGGAGTGGCGCGCGATCCGGGCCTGGTGCGCACCGGCAGCTTCCATCCCGACTTCGGCTTCGCCCAGTCCTCGCTGCTGCTCGGCCAGGCGATGCCGCCGACCGCCATCATCGCCGGCGGCATCGACATGCTGCCGGGCGTGATCCGGGCCGTCCGCGCGCACGGGATGCGGCTGCCGGACGACCTGTCGCTGATCGCGGCCGGCACCAGCGACCTGGCCGAGCTTCTCGAGCCGCCGGTCAGCGTGGTGCGCTGGGACTATGCCGAGGTCGGCCGCCGCGCCGCCGCCCTGGCGCTGCAGCGCATCCGCGGCGACCGCGACGACGAACCGCGGCGCGTCGTCGTGCCCACGGAGCTGGCGGTGCGCGGGTCCTGCGCCCCGCCGCGTTGACTTCCCCCGGCCGAGGCCGCTTATCTGCCCGCCGCAACCGGACCAGGGAGAGGGTCATGACTCGCGCCAACGCTCGCACCGGCGGGCAGCTTCTCGTCGACACCATGCGGGTGAACGGGGTCGACACCCTCTTCCAGGTGGCGGGCGAGAGCTTCCTCGCCCTCCTCGACGCGCTCTACGACGTGCGCGAGGAAATCCGCGTCGTCACCTGCCGGCAGGAGGGCGGGGCGGCGTTCATGGCGGAAGCCTACGGCAAGCTCACCGGCAAGCCCGGCATCCTCGTCGTCACCCGCGGCCCCGGCGCCTGCAACGCCTCGATCGGGGTGCATACCGCCTTCCAGGATTCGACGCCGATGGTCGTGCTGATCGGCCAGGTCGCCCGCGACCAGGCCGAGCGCGAGGCCTTCCAGGAGGTCGACTTCCGCCGCATGTACGGCCAGCTCGCCAAGTGGGTCGGCCAGATCGAGAGCGTCGAGCGGGTGCCGGAATATGTCAGCCGCGCCTTCCACATCGCCACCTCCGGCCGCCCCGGCCCGGTGGTGCTGGCGCTGCCCGAGGACATGCTGCGCGACACCGCCGAGGTGACGGTGCCGGGCCCGGCGCACCCGGCCAAGGCGCATCCCGGAGCCGCCGACCTGGAGCGGCTCCGCACCATGCTGGCCGCCGCCGAGCGCCCGTTCCTGCTGGTCGGCGGCAGCGACTGGAACGATGCGGCCGCCGCCGACATCCAGGCCTTCGCCGAGGCGAGCGGCATCCCGACCGCGTGCTCGTTCCGCCGCTTCGACGTCGTGCACAATTCCAGCCCGGCCTATGTCGGCGACCTCGGGACCGGCGCCTCCAGGGATCTCGTGCGCCGGGTCGGCGAGGCGGACCTGCTGATCGCGGTCGGCGCCCGGCTGGGCGAGATCACCACCCAGGGCTACGAGCTGCTGGCCCTGCCCGAGCCCAGGCAGAAGCTCGTCCACGTCCATCCCTCGGCCGAGGAGCTGGGGCGCGTCTTCCGTCCGACGCTGGGCATCCAGGCGGGGGTGGTGCCGTTCGCCGCCGCCCTGCGGGCGCTGCCGCCGGTCGGCGGCGGCCGCTGGAGGGACTGGCTCGCGGCCGCCCGCGGCGCCTACGAGGCGCAGCTCACGCCCGCGCCCTACGCCGGCGCGCTCCATGCCGGCGAGGCGATGGTGGCGCTCCGCGCCATGCTGCCCCGGGACGCGATCATCACGGTCGACGCCGGCAACGCCAGCGGCTGGCCGCAGCGCTTCCTGCAGTTCGGCCGGCCCGGCCGCTTCCTCGGCCCGACGTCGGGCGCCATGGGCTACGCGGTGCCGGCCGCGGTCGCCGCGGCCATCGTCCATCCCGACCGGCGCGTCGTCGGCTTCGCCGGCGACGGGGCCTTCATGATGAGCGGCCAGGAGATCGCGACGGCGATGCAGTACGGCGCCAGGCCGATCCTGATCGTCATGAACAACAACATGTACGGCACGATCCGCATGCACCAGGAGCGCGACTTCCCGGCGCGCGTCCACGGCACCGCCCTGACCAACCCGGACTTCGCCGCGCTGGCGCGCGCCTACGGCGCCCACGGCGAGACCGTCGAGCGCACTGCGGACTTCGCGCCGGCGTTCCGGCGCGCCTGCGATTCCGGCAAGCTGGCGGTGATCGAGATGAAGACCGATCCCGATCTCATCACCACGCGCACCACGCTGACCGCGTTGCGCGAGGGGGCGCTGGCGAAGCGGTAGGCCGCCCGGCCGCGGGATCCCGTCGCGCCACCGTTCCTCCGTCGAGACGGCTTCCCGCCTTAATTGAATCGCGCCGCGCCGGTGCACGTCGCGTCGTTGCACCCGGCGGTCGGCGGGCGCATGCTTGCCGCATGGCGCGGGTCCTTCTCGTCGATGACGACGACCTGGTGCGGCGGACGCTGGCCGGCATGCTCGAGGCCGCCGGCCATGCCGTGGTTTCCGCGGCGGGCGGGCGCGAAGCGCTGGCGATCCTGGGCGATCAGGCCTTCGACCTCGTGATCACCGACATCTTCATGCCGGGGGCCGACGGCATGGAGACGATCCGCGGCATCCGGGCCATGAGCAAGAGCATCCCGGTGATCGCCATGTCCGGCGGCCCGCGCGCCGCCCCGACCATGCAGTCCCTGGCGGCGATCGACCACATGGAGATCGCGCAGATGCTGGGTGCGACGAAGGCCCTGCAGAAGCCGATCCGCAAGGCGGACCTGATCGCGGCGGTCGACGAATGCCTGACCGGGGACGCCACGGCGGGCTGACGCGCCCGCCGACGGGGGTGGGGAAGCCCGCTCCGCCAAATCGCGGGCACGGGCGATTTTCTTCTGAACCTGCGGCGGGGCGCCGGCGACCGAGGGGATGAGCAGCCACCATCCCTCGACGCCGGAGCCCGCCATGTCCCGCACCCTCCAGAACGCCCTGCGCGCCGCCGCCTTCCTGGCCGCCACCGCCACTGCGATCGGCGCCTTCGCCGCCACCGAGGCGCGCACGGCCGCGGGCCTCGGGCAGGGCTCGCTGATGGACCATTTCGCCGAGGACATTCGGGCGCTGAACCCGGTCGGCGCGGCGCCCCGGGCCGATCTCGGCTTCTGCAAGGGCGCGGTCGTCGCGGTCGCCTACCACGTGTCGGCGACGGCGGCCCAGGTGCAGCAGCTCCACCTCGCGGCCCTGCGCAAGTACGGCGCGCCGATGGCCGCCCCGATCGCGGTCAGCCATGGTGCGGTCCCGCCGCTGGTCTACCGCATGGGCGACATGACCCTGACGATCGAGGTGGCGGGCGATCTCGTCACCACCCATCACCGGCGCAAGAGCGCCTGCAGCCTTCGGTCGAGCTGACACCGGACCCAGTCGGCTCGCTCGGGCCGGGCCCCGTCCGCCGGGTGTGGACGGGGCCCGCGTGCGTTCAGGCGAGCGCCACCCCGTGGCGGGCGAGGAACGCGCGGAATCCGGCGCGTTCGGGCAGCGAGAGCTGGCGGGCGACGTTGTCCGACCAGCCGCAGAACTCCGCCGTGCCCCAGCGTTCGACGGCGCGCTGCCCCGAGGCCGCGATCGGCGCCCGAGCGTGGCGCCGGCGGTCGTAGGCGTCGACCGTCCCGGGCAGCGCCGAATCGTCGTAGCGGTCGACATGGACCACCGCCTCGGGCGGCAGCCGCATCGACATCCGCCCCGGCCCCTCGGGCCAGCCGACGCACAGGCCGGCGATCGGGAACACGCCGGGCGGCAGGCCGAGCAGCGGCGTCGCGGCCTCGATATGGTCGCGGATCATGCTGATGCAGCAGCAGCCGAGCCCGGCCGCGTCCGCGGCCAGGGCGAAGGTCTGCATCGCGAGCGCGGCGTCGACGGTGGCGTTGAGGAAGCCGTCGACATTGTCGTTCTCGTTGGGCTTGCCGTGGATCTCGCCCAGCCGGCGCGCCCGGCGCATGTCGGCGAGGAAGACCAGGAACACCGGCGCCTGCCCGACCCAGGGCTGGCCGGGCAGCCAGCCGGCGATGGTGGCGCGCTTGGCCTCGTCCTTGACCACCAGGATCGAGCATTGCTGCAGGTCGGACTTGGACGGCGCCGACTGCGCGCAGGCGAGCAGCAGCGTCAGCAGCCCGTCGGGCACCGGCGCGTCGCGGTAGCGGCGGATCGTCCGTCGGCCGAGGATCCGGGCCAGCGCCGG
>JADZBA010000320.1 GCA_020852355.1 Alphaproteobacteria bacterium | reverse complement strand
GCCGGCGCGGGGACGGCCATCATGCTCGACATGCAGGGCTACGTCGCCGAGGGCTACGGCAACAACGTCTTCGCCGTCGACCACGGCACGCTGCTGACCCCGCCGCTGGGCAACATCCTCGCCGGCGTCACCCGCCAGACGGTGATGGATCTCTGCCGCCGAGAAGGCATCCCGGTCGCCGAGCGGCCGATGACGGTCTACGACCTCGTGACCGCCGACGAGGTCTTCGAGAGCGCGACGATGGCGGAAATCGTGCCGGTGGTCGCGATCGACGGCCGCGCCGTCGGCGACGGCCGTCCCGGCGCCATGACGCGGCGGGTCCACGCCCTGCTTCGCGCCCTCATGGAGGGTGGAAGCGAGAGCACGCCGATCTTCAATGCGTGACGCTGCTGCCCGTCGTCCGACGACGCTCGCCGAACAGATCTGGGCGCGGCACGAGATACGGCGCTCCGATCGCGGCGAGAGCCTCCTCTATGTCGACCGGCATTTCCTCGACGAGACGTGCTTCTTCTGCTTCGAAGATCTGGAGCGCCGCGGGCTGGCCGTGCGCCGGCCGGAACTGACTCTCGCGGTCGCCGACCACACGGTCTCCACGATCGATCGCCTGGCGCAGCCTGCGGACGCGGAAATCCGGGCGGCCCTCGACTGGGTCCGCACGGTACCGCCCGCTCTCGGCATCCCGACGCTCGCCGCGGACGACCAGCGCCAGGGGATCATCCATGTCGTAGCACCCGAGGCCGGCATCGTCCTGCCCGGACTGATCGTGGCGTGCAGCGATTCTCACACCACGACGCACGGAGCCTTCGGAGCGCTCGGCCTGGGCATCGGCATGTCCGAATCGACACACATCCTGGCGACTCAGACCCTATGGCAGCGCCCTTACCGGCAGATGCGTATCACCGTCGCCGGTCGCCTCGGCTTCGGCGTCGTGGCGAAGGACGTCATCATGGCCGTCGTCGCCCGCATCGGCGCCGAGGGTGCCGCCGGGCATATCGTCGAGTTCGCCGGTGATGCCGTCACGGGCCTGTCGATGGAAGGCCGCATGACCCTCTGCAACATGTCGATCGAGTGCGGCGCCCGCGCCGGCCTGATCGCGCCCGACGACACGACGTTCTCCTGGCTAGAAGGCCGCGAGCAGGCGCCCCACGGGGCCGCGTTCACGCGCGCCGTCGCCGCTTGGTCCACGCTGCGCAGCCACGCGGACGCGGTCTTCGACCGGGACGTCTCGCTGGACGCGGCGGCGATCGCGCCGATGGTGTCCTGGGGCACCAGCCCGGAGGATGCCGACGTGGTGACCGAGGCCGTGCCCGACCCGGCCATGGCACCGTCGGCCACGCGCCGCAACCGCATGGAACGTGCGCTCGCCTACATGGGCCTGACACCGGGAACGCCCCTCGACGGGATCGCCGTGGATCGGGTCTTCATCGGCTCGTGCACCAACGGCCGCCTCGAGGACCTGCGCGCCGCGGCCTCCGTCGTCCGTGGCCGCCGAGCGGTCGTGCCGGCGATCGTCGTCCCCGGCTCGCGCGCGGTCCGGCGAGCGGCCGAGGCGGAGGGGCTCGACCAGGTATTCCGCGACGCCGGCCTGGAATGGCGCGACGCCGGCTGCTCGATGTGCGTCGCCATGAACGGCGACCGCGTCGCGCCGGGCGAGCGATGCGCTTCGACCTCGAACCGCAACTTCGTTGGCCGCCAGGGGCAGGGCGCCCGCACCCACCTCATGAGCCCCGCCATGGCCGCGGCCGCGGCGATCTCCGGCCGCATCATCGACGTGCGGCGGCTTCCGCCGGCTCCCGCGCCATGACGCCGTTCCGGACGCTCCGCGGCATCGCCGTGCCGGTCGACGGCGCCAATATCGACACCGACCAGATCATCCCGGCGCGCTTCCTCCTGCGGCGGCGCACGCCGGACTATGGTCGCTATCTCTTCCACGACCTGCGCTTCGACACCGCCGAACAGGGCCGCGGCTTCGTTCTCGATCGCCCGGACTATCGCGGCGCCGTCATCCTGGTCGCCGATGCCAATTTCGGCTGCGGCTCGGCGCGCGAGCAAGCGCCCTGGGCGATCCAGGCCTTCGGCATCGGCGCCATCGTGGCGAGCGGCTTCGGCGACATCTTCTACGCCAACTGCCTGAAGAACGGGCTGCTGCCGGCCGTCGTCGAGCCCGATGTCGCGGCGCGCGCCCGCGCGCTCCTGGCCGATCATCCGGGGTCGGCGATGACCGTCGATCTCGACCGCCGCACCATCGTCCTCCCGGACGAAACGAGCGTGTCCTTCGCCGTCGACGAGGCCCATCGCCGGCGGCTGCTCGACGGCAAGGACGAGCTGTCGCTCACCCTCGCGGACGCCGCCGCGATCGACGCCTACGAAGCGAAGCGACGCGTCGAGCTCGACTGGACCTGAAGGCCGCTCAGCGGCCGTAGCGCTGGTCGAGCGCCTCGACCTCGCCCATCCCGACGATGCGGTTGAACTCCGCGAACGGCACCATGCGCGGCGCGAAGCCGGCGTAGGTCCCGGTGTGCCGCACCTCGGCATAGAGATCGCGCAGCGTGTGGGCCACGGCGAACAACACGTCGGTCAGCAGCAGGAACTTGAACCCCATTGCGGAGAGCCGGGCCGGCGCCACGTCCGGCGACTTGCCGCCGAAGCACCAGTTGTAGATCAGCGGCTTGCCGATGCGGCGCGCGATCGTCGCAACCTGCTCCTCCTGCTCGGGCGCCTCGACGAACAGGACGTCGGCTCCGGCCTCCGCATAGGCCGCCGCCCTCTCCAGCGCGTCGTCGAAGCCAGTGACCGCCGCCGCGTCGGTGCGCGCGACCACCACGAAGTCGGCATCCCGCCGGGCGTCCACCGCCGCTGCGATCTTCGCCACCATGTCGGCCCTCGAGACGACCCGCTTTCCCTCCATGTGGCCGCACCGCTTGGGGAAGACCTGGTCCTCGATATGCACGCCGGCCACCCCGGCGCGCTCCAACTCGCGGACCAGCCGCGTCACGTTGAGGTGGTTGCCGTAGCCGTCGTCGCCGTCCGCCAACACCGGGATCGACACGCGGCCGGTGATCGCGCGCAGCGCGTCCAGGTTCTCGGCCATGGTGAGAAAGCCGACGTCGGGCATGCCGAGCCGGCTGGCCGAGAGATTGTAGCCCCCGACATGGATCGCGGGAAACCCCGACTGCTCGGCGAGCCGCGCCGACAGCACGTCGTAGGCCCCGACCAGCGGGACCAGTCCCGGCTCCTCGATGATCCGGCGCAACGCCGCCGCTTGCTCGCCCATCAATCCTCTCCCGCGTGGGCGCCCGGCCGCCCGTGCCTTGATCGATCGGTCACTGTCAAATAGCGTCGACGGCTTGTCAAAGCGCAGGGGCGGCGATGACGGCGGCGGCAGGCACGAAAGACGAGGCGGAGCCGATCATCCGCTTCCGTAGCGTCGACAAGCACTTCGGGCCGCTACACGTCCTCAAGGGCGTCGATCTCGACGTCCGCGCCGGTGCCGTCGTCGTGGTCTGCGGCCCGAGCGGATCGGGCAAGAGCACGCTCCTCCGCTGCATCAATGGGCTGGAGCGCGCCCAGTCCGGCACCATCACGGTGATGGGGCGTACGCTCGACGACCGCGTCCTGCGTTCGGCCGACTTCCGCGCCGAGATCGGCCTCGTCTTCCAGCGCTTCAGCCTCTATCCGCACATGACCGTACTGCGCAACCTCACCTTCGCACCCCGCAAGGTCCGGGGCGAGACGCGCGCCCAGGCCGAGGGGCGGGCGCGCGAGCTGCTGGAGCGCGTCGGCCTCGCCGACAAGATCGGCGCATATCCGGGCGAACTCTCGGGCGGGCAGCAGCAGCGCGCCGCGATCGTCCGGGCGCTCCTGATGAACCCACGCATCATGCTGTTCGACGAGCCGACGTCCGCCCTGGACCCGGAGATGATCCGCGAGGTCCTCGACGTCATGCGCGACCTCGCGCGCAGCGGCATGACGATGATCGTGGTCACGCACGAGATGGGCTTCGCGCGCGAGGTCGCCGACCTCGTCGTCTTCATGGACCAGGGCGAGATCGTCGAGACCGCCCCCGCTGCCTCGTTCTTTTCGCATCCCGCGACGGAGCGGGCCCGCAAGTTTCTCGACAAGGTTCTCCATCACTGAAATCATCCGCTCTCGACTTAGCCGCGGAGGGACTTTCGATGCGCCTCGTCTTTCGTCGTTTCGCTGTCCTGCTCGCCGCCGTTCTCTGCCTCGGGTCGGGCGCCGCCCTCGCCGAGTCGACGCTCGAGAAGATCAAGCGCACCGGCACCTTCCTCGCCGGCGTGCGCTTCGACTTCCCGCCGATCGGCACCGTCGACGCCGCGGGCAAGCCCGTCGGCTTCGGGCCCGAGCTCGCGCAGATCATCGCCGAGAAGCTCGGTGCCAAGGTCGAGTTCGTCCAGGTCACGTCGCAGACGCGCATCGCGCTCCTGCAAAGCGGCCGCATCGATGCCGACATCGGCCCGAGCACACCGACCAAGCAGCGCGAGGAGGTCGTCGACTTCACCATCCCCTACGTCTGGGACAGCGTGGCGCTCGTCGTGGCCAAGGGCGCCAGCCTCAACGTCAAGGACTACGGACCGCCGAAGAAACTGGCGACGACGCAGGGCAGCTTCATCATCGAGCTGATGAAGAACGAGGTACCGAACGCCGAGATCGTGCTGTTCCAGGAGTATCCCGACGCGATCACGGCACTCCTCAACCGCAAGGTCGACGGTGTCGGCATCAACCGCTTCAGCGGCGAGGCGTTCGTCAAGAAGAGCCCGAGCCTGACCACGTCCGAGGACTTCTTCGTCGATCCCTGGGCGATCATGCTGCGGCAGGACGACTCCAAGTGGCGCAACTATCTCAACTGGACCCTGCAGGAGCTGTGGGCGCAGGGCCGCTACCAGGAGCTCTACGCCAAGCATTTCGGGGCGCCGCCGCGCTTCCGGATGTGGTCGGAGTTCCGCCTGCAGCCGGGAATCGGCAAGTAGGCGACTTCGTGCTCCGGCGATGGATTGGGCGGTCCTCTGGGACTACCGCCAGGTCCTGATCGATGGTCTCGGCCTGACGGTCGCGCTTTCGGCCGTCGCCATCGGCGGCAGTTTCGTCCTCGGCACCACGCTCGGCTGTATCGGCAGCCTCCCGGGGTTCGTCGCCCGGCGCTCGGTCGATACCTATGTCGAGGCGATGCGCAACGTGCCGGTGGTCGCCAAGCTGTTCTTCCTCTATTTCGTGCTCGGTTTCGATGCGATCCCCGCCGGCCTCATCGCGCTCGTCTCCCACCAGAGCGCCTACATCGCCGACGTCGTGGCATCAGGCTTCCGCACCGTGCCGCGCGAGCAGTCCGAGGCCGCCTGGTCGCAGGGCCTCGCCCGGCACGAGGTCTTCGTCTGGGTCCTGCTGCCGCAGGTCTTCCGTACGATCATGCCGCCGCTCACCAGCCAGTTCATCGAGGTCGTGAAGAACTCCTCCGTCATCATGCTGATCGGCGTGCAGGAGATGACCTTCCAGACCCAGCACATCGAGCACCAGACGTTCCGCGGCTTCGAGGCGGCGACGGCAGTGACGGTGCTCTATCTCGTTCTGGCGCTGGCCATCGCACTCGCCATGACCGGGCTGCAGCGCCGCTTTTTCGGGGGCTGAGTTGGGCGAGCGCCGCAAGGAGGTCCTTTGGCGGCTCGCCCTGCTCGCGATCCTGGGGTTCGTCGCCTGGAGCCTGCGCGATCTGCGCTGGTCCGTCGTCTGGGAGGCCTCGCCGTTCCTGCTGCGCGCCCTCGGCGTCTCCTGGCTGCTGACCATCGTCTCGGTCGCCGTGGGCATGGTCGCCGGCACCGTCCTGGCCGCCGCGCGCCTCTACGGGCCGCCCGGCATCCGCCATCTCGCGGTTGGTTACATCGAGCTGATCCGCGCGGTACCGCAGATCATGGTGATCTTCTGGGTCTTCTTCAGCGCGCCGAAGCTCATCGGCATGAAGCTCTCGGCCTGGCCGGCCGGCATCGTCGCGCTCTCGATGATCGCCTCGGCCTACCTGGCCGAGGTGATCCGTGCCGGCCTCGCCTCGGTGCCGCGCATCCAGCACGAGACCGCCTGGTCGAGCGGGCTCGGCGCGACGCAGACCTTCGTCCACGTCGCCCTGCCGCAGGCGCTGCGCAACATGCTGCCCGCCCTGATCGCGCACTTCGTCATGATGTTCAAGATCACGTCGCTGGTCTACGTGATCGGCCTGATCGACTTCTTCCGCGCGATCGTCCTGGTGAACAATCGCGAGTTCGCGCCCTACGAGCTGTACCTGACCATGGGGGCGGTCTACTTCGTATGTTCCTGGGCCCTGTCGCTTCTGGTGCGGCGACTGGATCCGAAGTACACGCTGCAGACCTGACCCCGGGATCAGGTGTTCATCTGCTCGAAGAAATCGTTGTTCGTCTTCGAGTGCTTCAGCTTGTCGAGCAGGAACTCCATCGCGTCGGTCACGCCCATGGGCATGAGGATGCGGCGCAGGACCCACATCTTCTGCAGGGTCTTCTTGTCGACCAGCAGCTCTTCCTTGCGGGTTCCGGACTTGGTGATGTCGATCGCCGGGAAGGTGCGCTTGTCGGACAGCTTGCGGTCGAGGATGATCTCCGAGTTGCCGGTGCCCTTGAACTCCTCGAAGATGACCTCGTCCATGCGGCTGCCGGTGTCGATGAGGGCGGTCGCACAGATCGTCAGCGAGCCGCCTTCCTCGATGTTGCGCGCCGCCCCGAAGAAGCGCTTGGGCCGCTGCAGGGCGTTGGCGTCGACGCCGCCGGTCAGCACCTTGCCCGAGGACGGCACGATCGTGTTGTAGGCGCGGGCGAGGCGGGTGATCGAATCGAGCAGGATGACCACGTCGCGCTTGTGCTCGACGAGGCGCTTGGCCTTCTCGATCACCATCTCCGCCACCTGGACATGGCGCAGCGCCGGCTCGTCGAAGGTCGAGCTGATGACTTCACCCTTCACCGAGCGCGCCATGTCGGTCACCTCTTCCGGCCGCTCGTCGATGAGCAGCACGATGAGGTAGACGTCGGGGTGATTGCGGGCGATGGCGTGCGCGATGTTCTGCAGCATCACCGTCTTGCCGGTGCGCGGCGGTGCCACGATCAGGCCGCGCTGGCCCTTGCCGAGCGGCGAGATCAGGTCGATGACGCGCGTCGTGTATTCCTTGCGCGTCGGATCCTCGATCTCGAGCTTCAGGCGCTCGTCGGGATAGAGCGGCGTCAGGTTGTCGAAGTTGATCCGGTGGCGGACCTTGTCGGGATCCTCGAAGTTGATCGCGTTCACCTTGAGGAGCGCAAAATACCGCTCGCCGTCCTTGGGCGCGCGGATCTGCCCCTCCACGGTGTCGCCGGT
>JADZBA010000319.1 GCA_020852355.1 Alphaproteobacteria bacterium | reverse complement strand
TCTGCCGGCTGCGCCGGCAGCCACCTCCCCCGTGAAGAACGGGGGAGGAAACAGAGTGGTGCTCTACGCCCGGCCCTCTCGAAGCAATTCTCCGTTGGCCCGGCCCCATCTGCGCCTGTAAGCCAGCAGGCATGAGCCATTTGTCTGTTCTGGAGACCCTTCCGCCGGTGCGCGGGCCGATGGGGCATGCGCCGTTGCGGCGGCTGCATTCGGTCCGCCGCACCACCTCGATCGACGTCACCTGGCCGGACGGGCGGGACGGCGCGATGCATTTCGATTCGCGCGGCCGCGACATCCGCACCGGCGCCGCCGCGGAAGACGTGACCGTCGTGCAGGCGGACAGCTACACCGCCTCGATCGGACGCGACCGCGCGCTGCTGACGCTGGAGGTCAGCCCGGGGCGGGCCTTCGCCGCGACGCTGATCGGCTGCCGCGGCGGCGGGCATCTGCGCGCCGCGCTGAAGAAGGCGCTGCCGGAGGACGCGGCGCGCTCGACGCCGCTCTATCTGCTGCTCGACGACGTCTCCGGGGCCAGCCTGATCGCCAACTGGGCGTGGTCGCGCTGGGTCGACTTCAACGCGCATCCGCCCGCTCACATGAGGGAGATGCCCAGCATGGAGGGCGTCTGCACCGGCTTCCGCCCGGGCTCCAGCAGCCTCAACGGCGACGGCACGACGCGCTTCAGCGACCGCTCGCAGGACGTGACGCTTCTTCCGCATCCGGACGATCCGGCGGGCTGGCACGAGATGCCCTTCACCACCGAGGTGACGCTGCGCCGGTCACGCCGCATCGATGTGTGGGTCGACGGCCTCGTCCATATCGACGCGATGTTCCAGGACAGCGCGACCAAGCCGCAGGGCGGGCGCGCAGCGATCCACGAATATCACCTGACGGCGACCGCCGATCCGCAGAGCGGGCGCATCCTTTCGGTCGAGGCGACGCCGCGCGTGCTGCCTTACGTGGAATGCCCGGGCGCGGTGCTGAACATCCACCGCGTGAAGGCGATGCGGCTGGAGGCGCTGCGCGACGAGGTGCCGGTGCTGCTGGCCAAGACGGAAGGCTGCACGCATCTGAACGACGCGCTGCGGGCCCTCACCTGCGTGCCGGCGATGCTGGAGGAGCTGGGGGCGTAGGCCTTCCTCCGCACCGCTCCGGCTTCGCCTCCGCTGGGGGAAGACAAGCCATAGGCGATCGCCACTTCCGCCCGGGGTCAGGCGGCTTTGGGGAAGACGCCGGCGCGCGAGAGGGCGGAGGGATGCGGGCGGCCGAGCTTCGCGCCGATCCACTCGGCGGTGTCGACGAGCGCGGCAATGTCGAGGCCGGTCTCGAAGCCGCCGCGGGCGAGCATGTAGACGAGGTCCTCGGTCGCGATGTTGCCGGTGGCGGCGGGCGCGAAGGGGCAGCCGCCGATGCCGCCGACGCTGGCATCGAGGATGTCGGCGCCCTCGTCCACCGCGGCGGCGGCATTGGCGAGGCCGGTGTTGCGGGTGTCGTGGAAATGCAGGCGGAGCTTCGCCGCAGGCGCGGCGCGGCGGACGAGCCTGACGAGGCGGCGCACCTTCCACGGATCGCCGACGCCGATCGTGTCGGCGAGCGCGATCTCGGCGACGCCGCCGGCGGCGCAGGCCTCGGCGATCTCGGCGACGGCGCTGTCCGGCACCTCGCCCTCGAAGGGGCAGCCGAAGGCGACGGCGATGGTGACGGAGAGCGAGGGCTTGCCGGGGCCGGCGTCGGCGGCGATGGGCGCGAGCGCGGCGATCTGTTCGGCCCGCGAGGCGCCCTGGTTCCTGATGCCGAAGGTGTCGGAGCAGGTGAGGACGAGATTGGCCTCGTCGCAGCGCGCCGCGACGGCGCGCTCCCAGCCGCGCCGGTTGAGGACGAGGCCGATGCGCGAGCGGCCGGCCTGATGCGGCAGGCCGGCCATCACCTCCTCGGCGCCGGCCATCTGCGGCACGCGCTTCGGGTTCACGAAGGAGACGGCCTCGATGCGGCGCACGCCGGCCCCTTCGAGGCGGCGGACGAAGTCGAGCTTCTCCTCGACGCTCAGCAGGGTCTTCTCGTTCTGGAGGCCGTCCCGCGGGCCGACCTCGACGATCTCGATGCGGCGGGTCACGCCTGGTGCTCCCTTGGTTTGCGTTCAGCCCTTCGGCCCAAGGTCGATGACGCCGCGGGCCGCGAGTTCCTTCAGCCGCGCGTCGCCCATGCCGAGCATGGCGGCGAGGACCTCGCGGGTGTTTTCGCCGACGCGCGGCGGCGGGGTGTAGATGTCCTCGTAGGTGTCGGAGAGCTTCACCGGATTCCCGGGCTGGTCGACCGTGCCGCCGCCGGGCAGCGCGACCGTGACCTTCATGTTGCGCGCCCGGGTCTGCGGTTCGGCGAGCGCCTGCTGCACGTCGTTCACGGGGGCGGCGGGAATGCGCACGGTTTCGAGCAAGGCGAGCCATTCCTCGCAGGTCTTCGTCGCGAAGATCTCATTGAGGCGTCGTTCGATGAAATCCTTCTGCGCATAGCGCCCCGGCTGGTGTGCGAATTCCGGCCGGTCGAGGTCGGGCGCCTCCAGCAGCTTCACCAGCGTCGCCCAGAAATTGTCGGTGATGACGGCGATGATGAGCGGGCGCGTCCGGGTGTGGAAGGTGTTGTAGGGCACATGCACGAAATGGCCGTTGCCGACACGCTCGGTCAGCTTTCCGCTCATGAGCTGCATCGTGCCGATATAGTTGAGCATCGAGAGCTGGACGTCGAACATCGAGATGTCGACATGCTGGCCCTTGCCGGTGGTGTCGCGGGCCCGCAGGGCGGCGAGGATGCCGATCACCCCGAACATGCCGCCGCCGAGATCGCCGATCGGGATGCCGGAGCGCAGATACTCGCTGCCCTCGGTGCCGGTCAGCGACATGCCGCCGCCCATGCCCTGGGCCACCAGGTCGAACGAAGGCCAGTCGCGGATCGGCCCGGTCTCGCCGAAGCCGGAGATCGCGCAGGTGATGATGCGCGGGTTGTGGGCGGAGAGCGTCGCGAAGTCGATCTTCAGCCGCTCGGTGACGCCGACGCCGAAATTCGAGACGACGATGTCGGCATGCCTGACCATCTCGTAGAAGAGGGCGCGACCTTCCTCGGCCTTGAGGTCGATCGCCACGCTTTCCTTGTTGCGGCAGAGGGTGAGAAAATAGGCGCCCATGCCGTCGCGGGCATAGTCCGGCGACTTCTCCAAAAGGCGGCGGGTGCCCTCGCCCTTGCCCGGCGGCTCGACCTTGATCGTGCGCGCCCCGAGATCGGCCATCAGCATCGTGCCGTAGGGGCCCGACAGCATATGGGTCAGATCCAGGACCGTTATGCCTTCCAATGCGCGCACGAAAGAAACCCCACCCCTCTATCGTCAGTTTACCTGACAGACTTTCCCCAGGCCCGCAACGCGCCAAGGGCGCCGGACCTGAACCGGCCCGCCGCCACGCATAGGGATTGGATACAGTCGGGCGATCTTGCATGCAACAGGTTTCAAGCGCCCACAGGCCGGAGTTCGGTCGGGGGCCTGGCCTCCGGCATCCGATGGTCCTCAAGCCTCTATGGTTCCAAGGATTATCCTTGGGCCGCGACCGGGGTGGCCATCGCGCGGCGGCGCTGGTTCCTTACAGATTGCATCCAGCTTGACAAATCCCGGGGACGGTTTAGCCGCCGAAGGGGGACGGGCGATCGCCGGCCCGCGGAACGGATGCGCTGGGCATGGCTGCTGCTGTCGAGAAGGCCTACGAGACGATACGGGACGGCATCGTACGCGGCATCTACCCGCAAGGGTCGCATATCACGGCCCAGTCGCTCGCCGCGGCCAGCGGGCTCAGCCGCACGCCGGTGCGCGAGGCGATGCGGCGGCTGCATGCCGAGGGGCTGATCCGGTTCATCGCCAATCGCGGCGCCTTCGTTTCGAGCTGGAGCGAATCGGAAATCCACCAGATCTACGAGCTGCGGGTGCTGCTGGAAGGCTTCGCGGCCGAGGCGGCGGCGCGCCATGCGACGGACGAACAGCTCGCCGAGCTGCGCCGGCTGGCGAACGAGATGGAAAGCTTCGTGCAGAGCGACGGCGAACCCGAGATCGACGCGATCGCGGCGCGCAACAACGCCTTCCACAAGCTGATCGTCCAGGCCAGCGGCAATTCGCGGCTCCAGGGCCTGCTGAGCGCGATCGTCGAGGTGCCGCTGGTGCTCTCGACCTTCCGCCGCTACGACCTGCGCGAGATGCGCCGCTCGATGACCCAGCATGCCGAACTGGTCACGGCGCTGGAGGCGCATGACGGCGAATGGGCGCGATCGGTGATGGAAAGCCATATCCTCTCGGCCCGCCACACGCTGCTCTCGCGGCTGGCCCGCGCCGAGAAGGCGTAGCGGCCGGCGGCCCCGCCCGCGCGGCTGCCGTCTCGCCCCGTGTTGACAGACAGGGCGGCGGCGCGCAGTTTCGTCAAGGAAACTTACAATCAGGGGAAGGCACGAAATGGCCGACAGCGTGCAAGGCATCGAGGCGCTGGCGAAGCGCTTCTTCGACGCGATCGAAAAGGGCGATCCCGACACGATCCACGCGATCTACGCCGACGACGCCCGAATCTGGCACAATTTCGACCGCACGACGATCGGCCGGGACGAGAATCTGAAGACGCTGCGCGGCTTCATCAAGACGGCGCCCAAGCGGAGCTATACCGACCGGCGGCTGACCGCCTATCCCGGCGGCTTCGTGCAGCAGCATCTGCTGGTCGCCGAACTGCCGAACGGCAAGGTGCTGGAGCTGCCGGCCTGCATCGTGTGCGAAGTGGCGGACGGGCGCATCACGCGGCTGGACGAATATTTCGATCCGAAGCCGCTGGAGTCCTGGCGCGCCTGAGGGCGGACGCCGGCCCCCCGCGAAGACATGGAAACCACGCGCTATCTGATCGTGCCGCTGCTCCAGGCCTTCTGCTGGTTCGACGACGGCCTCCAGGCCTTCCTCCAGAAGCGCGGCTGGGCGCATGTGACGCGGCCGCAGTCGATGGTGATGGTGAATGTGCTGACCGGGGTGCGCCGCCCGTCGGAGATCGCGCGCAATGTCGGGGTCAGCCGGCAGGCGATGCACACGACGATCGGCCAGATGATCGAGATGGGCATGCTGGAGATGCGCGACGACCCGGCCGACAAGCGCTCCAAGATCGTGGCGCTGTCGGCCAAGGGGCACACGATGCGCAAGGACGCCGACATGGCGGTCGAGGCGCTGACCGGCGAGCTGATCCGGCGCATCGGCAAAGAGAACGTCGCCAATCTGTCGAAGGCTTTCGCCGCCGACTGGGGCGCGCCGCTGGCCGACATCGTGGTGCCGGCGGCGGCGGTCCGCGAAGACCGGCCGCGGCCGAAGCGCAGCGCGGCGAAGTAAGCCCCTTCTCCCGCGTGCCGCGCAGCTTCACGTTGCGCCCGGGCGTGGCTTGCGGCTTCATGGGCGTTTTCAAGGGACGCGCCGGCGGGAGGGCTTGCTTGCATGGGCGAACTGACCATCTGGACCCTCGACTGGGTGCCCGAGCGCCCCCGCGGTTTCGTGCGCGACCTGAGGCTGCGATGGGCGTGCGAGGAAGCGGGCCTCGACTACACCGTCCGCACCATTCCCTTCGAGGGGCGCGAGACCAACCACCTGGCGCGCCAGCCCTTCGGGCAGGTGCCGTTCCTCAGCGACGGCGACCTGGAGCTATTCGAAAGCGGCGCCTGCCTGCTGCACCTCGCGCGGCAGAGCGAGCGGCTGATGCCGCGCGATCCGGCCGGCGAAGCGGAGACCCTGCAATGGACGATCGCCGCGCTGAACTCGATCGAGATGGCCTCGGTGCCGTGGTGGTTCCTGACGATTTCGGGCGAGGCGGAGAACAGGCTGACGGGGTGGCTGGGCCAGCGGCTCGGCCAGCTCGAAGCCGTCCTCGCCGGGCGGGACTGGCTCGCCGCCGGACGCTTCACGGTCGCGGATTTGCTGATGGCCGACGTACTGCGGGTGCCGGAGGTCCGCGCCCTCGGCCATCGCCCGGCGAGCGAGGCCTATGTCCAGCGCGTCACCGGCCGCCCGGCCTTCCGCAAGGTCCACGACGCACAGCTCCGCCAGTTCGCAGCCGCCGACGCCGCGCGGGGGTGAGATCGGTGACAGGAATTAGGCGGGCGGGGGCGCTACTTAGTCGCCACAATACCGTAATACAAAATGAAGACGTAACAGCATGATGAATGTCGAGAGATATCGTCGTATATTCGGGATATACCAAATATTGGTCATATTACTAATAGTTCTCTCTGTGTTTGTCTTCAAAATAATTGCGATCGATTCGGGTATCGTTCTGGCCATTTTGGTTGTTAATTTCCTAGTGGACAGATATTTTGATCATATCCAAGCTAAAATGAAATCCAGAAGTCCGGAGAATAAAAATTGAGTATACGTGCGGGGTAGTTATACCCGCAAGATAAAGACTCTAGCGCCGGGCGGGAGATGAAGCAATTGGCCTCAAGAGCAAATGCTTATTGTCCATCAAAGGGCTGAATCAGTCTTCCAAAAGTTCTATTTTTGATCTTAGATTATCCCCACAATTGCGGTGGAATTTATACCTTCCTGACTGCAAGCTTGACGAGTCCGACATCCATCCGCCTGATTTCGCATACAACACACGTACCCGGAGGGAATTCCCATTCCTCGACGGACGGGTCGTAGTCATATGGAAGTATTTTATATATGTCTGTTCTTATTTTCTTCCCAGATACCGGGCGCCATACACTTACTCCCTCTCCGATCAATGGCATGTAGATTATTTCTTCGACGCTCATGGGAAGTCCCCACTTTCCGGGCCATAGCTAAACTCAGGCCCTTCACCGTGAAATTGTGGCGATAGCTTACTTAACTCCGCGCGCGCCTAGTCCGCCGAGGTGGCCATCCAGGCGGCGGCGGTGTCGAGGAGGTCGGTCAGGGTGTCGGCGTCGGTGCGGCCGCTGCGGGCGGGGACGTGGAAGCTGTGGTCGGCGTCCGGCACCAGATGCAGCGTGGCGCGGCGGCCGAGGCCCTGGACGGTCTGCCGGAGCAGGGCGGCCTCGGCCAGCGCGTCGCGCGAGCCCTGGAGGAAGAGCATCGGCAGCGCGACCTTCGCCAGATGCGCGGCGCGGGTGACGGCCGGGGCGCCGGCGGAATGCAGCGGGAAGGCGAAGAAGACGAGGCCGCGCACTTGGGGCAGCGGCGCAGCGGCCTCGGCCTGCGACGTCATGCGCCCGCCGAAGGAGCGGCCGCCGGCGAAGAGCGGCAGGCCCCCGGCGCGGGCGGCCCCTTCGGCGACCGCGGCGCGCACGGCGGCTTCCGCGATGCGCGGCGCATCGGGGCGCTTCGAGCCGCGCTCCATATAGGGGAAGTTATAGCGCAGCACGGCGATGCCGCGGGCGGCGAGGCCCTCCGCCGTCGCCGCCATCGCCTTGTGCTGCATGCCGGCGCCGGCGCCATGGGCGAGGACGAGCACCGCCCGGGGCTTCGCCGGGGCGTCCCAGAGGGCGGTAACGGCGGTATCGGGCGCGACGTCGATCTGGAGCGTGCTGGTGGCCATCCGCCCATCCTGCGGCGCGATCGGCGGTTTGTCATTGCCCGGCGAGGCGGCATGATGGGCCCCGATCCCAGACGAGAAGGTTCGCCCATGAGCACACCCCGCCCGCAGCCGACCGAGGAGGAACTCGACGCCATCCGCCAGGGCGTGCGCGCCGTGTGCCAGCGCTTCGGCGACGATTACTGGCTGGCCCGCGACGACGACGGGCATTTCCCGCGCGAATTCCACCGCGCGATGGCGGAGGCCGGCTGGCTGGGCATCACGATGCCGCAGGACTATGGCGGCTCGGGCCTCGGGGTCAGCGAGGCGATGGTGATGATGAACGAGGTGGCGAGCCACGGCGGCGGCTTCGCGGCGGCCTCGACCATCCACATCAACCTCTTCGGGCCGCACCCGATCGTCGTGAAGGGCACGCCGGAGCAGAAGGCGCGCTGGGTGCCGCGGCTGGTGGCGGGCGCGGACCAGTGCTGCTTCGGCTTCACCGAGCCGGATGCCGGGCTCAACACGACGCGGATCAAGACCTTCGCGCAGCGCGTGCCGGGCGGCTATGTCGTCAACGGGCAGAAGGTGTGGACCTCGACCGCGCAGGTGGCGAACAAGATCATGCTGCTGACGCGCACGACGAAATACGAGGACTGCGCGCGGCCGACCGACGGCATCACGATCTTCTATACCGACTTCGATCGCAGCAGGATCGACGTGCAGCTCATCCCCAAGATGGGGCGCAAGGCGGTCGATTCGAACGCGATCTATATCGACGGGCTGTTCATTCCCGAGGCGGACCGCATCGGCGAGGAGGGCAAGGGCTTCGGCTATATCCTGCACAGCCTGAACCCGGAGCGCATCCTGATCGGCGCGGAGGCGATCGGCATCGGCCGCGACGCGCTGCGCCGGGCGACGAAATATGCGCGCGAGCGCGTCGTCTTCGACCGACCGATCGGCCAGAACCAGGGCATCCAGCACCCGCTCGCGGAACGCTGGATGTATCTGGAGAGCGCCTGGCTGATGGTGAAGCGGGCGGCCGAACTCTACGACCGCGGCGCACCCTGCGGGGCCGAGGCGAACGCGGCGAAATTCCTGGCCGGGCGGGCCTGCCACGACGCGGCCTGGCAGGCGGTCGCGACGCATGGCGGCTTCGGCTATGCGAAGGAATACCACGTCGAGCGCCTGTACCGCGAAGCCGCGCTGACCCGGCTCGCGCCGATCACCGAGCAGCTCATCCTGAGCTTCATCGCGGAAAAGGTGCTGGACCTGCCGAAGAGTTATTAGGGGACGCGGGGCCGGGCTTTCCCACATTGTCCCCACTTGTCATCGCCGGACGTGTTCCGGCGATGACAAGTGGGGTATCAGTGTCCGCCGGCGGGGAGGCCTTGGGCGAGGCCGGTGGGGCGGGGCATGAACCAGACGCCGACGGCGGTGACGGCGACGATGAGGCCGATGATCAGGAACATGTGGTTGGTGGCGAGCATCACGGCCTGGCCCTGCACCATGTTGTCGAAGGCGTGCAGCGCCTGATCGGGGGTCAGGCCGCCCTGCTGCATCGTCTGGATGACGGCGGCCGGATCGTTCAGCACGCCGACGAGTTCGGCGCGGCTGTCGGCGGTGGCGCTGGTCCACGCCGAGGTCGCGAGCGCCGTGCCGAAGGCCCCCGACATGGTGCGCGTGAAGTTGACGAGGCCGGAGGCGGAGGCGGTCTCCTCGCGCTCGACCGAGCCCATCGCCATCGTCATCAGCGGCATGAAGAAGAACGGCATGAAGCCCATCAAGGCCTGCGGCAGGACGAGCTGGCCGAAGGTCATGTTCTGGGCAAAGCCGGTGCGCATGAGGATCGCGTAGGAGAGCATCGCGAGGCCGACCGACATCAAGAGGCGCGGATCGAAGCGGCTGACCAGCATGGCGGCGACCGGGGCCATGCAGACGCCGAGGATGCCCTGGAAGGCAAGGACATAGCCGGCCCAGGTGGCGGTGTAGCCCATGTTGGTCTGGAGCCAGAGCGGGATCAGCACGACGGAGGCGAAGAACGAGCCGAAGGTGAGCGCCATCGCGACGGTCGACATCGCGAAGCCGGGATGGCGGAAGACGCGGAGATTGACGATCGGGTGCTCGTCGGTCAGCTCCCAGATGAGGAAGGCGACAAAGCCGAGCACCGCGGTGACGGCGAGGATGCGGATGAAGGACGAGGCGAACCAGTCCTCGTTCTGGCCGTTGTCGAGCATCACCTGGAGCGAGCCGACGAAGACGATGAGGAAGATGAGGCCGACGAAGTCGACCGGGTTCTTGACGATCGAGGTCTCGCGCGTGCGCAGCATCTGGAAGCCGACGACACCGCAGATCACCGAGAACGGGACGTTGATGTAGAAGGCCCATTCCCAGCCGATGGTGTCGGACATCGTGCCGCCGAGGACGGGGCCGGCGATGGGCGCGATGATGGTCGTCATCATCCACAGGCCCATCGCCATGTTGGCCCGTTCGGGCGGCGCGACGCGGAGCAGCAGGGTCTGCGACATCGGCATCAGCGGTCCGCCGGCAAGGCCCTGGAGGACGCGGAAGAGCACCAGCATCGGCAGGCTCGTCGCGAAGCCGCAGAGAGCCGAGAAGAGGCCGAAGGCGATGGCCGAGACGGCGAAGACGCGCACTGCGCCGAAGCGCGCGGCGAGCCAGCCCGAGAGCGGCACCGTCACCGCCTCGGCGACGGCATAGGAGGTGATGACCCAGGTGCCCTCGTGCGGCGACACGGCGAGGGCGCCGGCGATGTGCGGCACTGCGACGTTGACGATGGTGGTGTCGAGGATCGCCATGAAATTCGCCATGGCGAGGATGAAGATCGCACCGGCCAGGAGAAGGCCGTGCAGGACGGGATCGTCGCTGGGGAGCTGCCGGCTGCCGGCCATGCGCCTCTCCGCGGCCGCTACTGGCGGATGTCGATGGAGACCGACATCGAGAGGCCGACGCGGAGCGGATGTTCGGCGAGCTCCTTCGGGTCGAGCGCGATGCGGACCGGGAGGCGCTGGACGACCTTGATCCAGTTGCCGGTGGCGTTCTGGGCCGGGATGACCGAGAAGGCGGCGCCCGTGCCGCCGCCGATGCCTTCGACGGTGCCGTGGAAGACGACATCGGAGCCGTAGAGGTCGGAGATCAGCTCCACCGCCTGGCCGGGGCGGACATGTTCGAGCTGCACTTCCTTGAAATTGGCGTTCACATGCGCCTCGGCGATCGGGACGACGATCATCAGCGTCGCGCCGACGCCGACCTGCTGGCCGACCTGCACCGTGTTCTGCGCGACGATGCCGTCGATGGGCGCCCGGAGGACGGTGCGGGCGAGGTCGAGCTTCGCCTTGTCGAGCGAGGCTTCGGCCGAGAGCACTTCGGGGTTGGTGTCGATGTCGTGGCCTTCGACGAGGGCCTCAAGGCCCGCGAGTTTCTGTTCGGCGGCGGTGTAGGCGGCGCGGGCGTTGTCGAGGGCGTTGCGGGCGCTGGTGATCTCGTCGCCCGAGACGGCGCCCGACGCAGCAAGGCCGGCGCGGCGGCGATAGTCGCCCTCGGCGCGCTTCACGTCGGCCTGGCGCGCGGCCAGCTCGGCCTTCGCGCCGGCGACATCGGCGAAATAGCCCTGGACGCGGCGGCGGGCGAGCGAATAGGCGGCCTCGGCCTGCGCGACGGCAAGCTTCGCGTCGGCGTCGCCGATGACGACGAGGATGTCGCCGGCCTTCACATGCTGGGTGTCCTTGACCGGCAGCTCGGCGATGCGGCCCTGCACCTGGGGGGTGATCGCGGCGACGGAGGCGTCGACATAGGCGTCGTCGGTCGTCTCGTAATTCGCGCTGACGAGATAGTAATAGGCGCCGTAGCCGACCGCGCCGGCGAGCACGGCAAGGCCGAGTATGGCGAAGAGGCGGCGGCGCATCGTGCGCCTGGGCGGCGGGGCGGCGGGCGGGGCGGCGGGCGCTGCGGCGATGGGGGCCTTAGGCGCCTCGAAGGTGTCGGGACGGTCCATGGAGGGTGCCTTCAGGAATGTTCGGCGAAGCCGCCGCCGAGCGCGCGCACCAGCGCGACGTCGAGGGCAAAGGCCTGCGCTTCGAGATCGGCGACGCGGCGGCGGGCCGCGACCAGCTTGTCCTCGGCGGCGAGGACGTCGAGATAGCGCGACAGCCCGGCGCGGTAGCGCGCCGTGGCGATGCGGTGGGCGTCTTCGATCGCGGCGCGGGCGTCGCGGGCATGCGCCAGTTCGCCTGCCAGCGCGCGCTGGTCGGCGAGCGCGTCGGCGACCTCGCGCAGGGCGTCGGCGAGCGTCCTGTCGTAGAGCGCGGCGGCCTCGTCATAGGCGGCGCGCGCCTGGCGATAGGCGCCTTCGATGCGGCCGCCGTCGAAGATCGGCAGATGGATGGCGGGGCCGATGCGGCCGATCTGCGAATCGGCCTTCAGCAGATCGCCGAGCCCGAGCGACTGGAGGCCGATATAGGCGGTGAGGTCGACATTGGGATAGAAGTCGGCGCGCGCCACGTCGATGCGCTGCGATGCGGCTTCGGCGCGCAGTCGGGCGGCGATGATGTCGGGCCGGCGGCCGAGGAGATCGACGGCGAGCGCCCGCGGCACGCCGAAGGGGCGCAAGGCCGGGCGCGACGGCACGGCGATGTCGAGACCGCGGTCCGGGCCCTTGCCGAGCAGCGCCGCGAGCTGGTTGCGGACACGGGCGATCCGGCCGTCGACGGCGGCGAGATCGGCCTCGGCCGCGGCGACGTCGGAGCGGGCCTGGGCGAGCTGGCCTTCGTTTTCGAGTTCGTGGCTGACGCGGTCGGCGACGAGGCCGGCGCTCGCGCGGCGCAGCTTCACGGCATCGGCCGCGGCGGCACGATCGGCGGCGAGGCGGACGAATTCGGCATAGGCGGCGGCGACGGCGGTCGAGAGCTGGATGCGGGCGGCGGCGACATCGGCGCGGGCGGCGTCGGCGGCGGAGGTCGCGGCGGCGAGGGCGGCGGCGTTCCTGCCGAAGAAATCGAGCTGATAGGCGAGCGAGAGCGTGGCGCGCGCGTCGTTGTGATAGCCGCGCGGGAGGAAATCCTTGAAGGCTTCGGGGAAGCCGGTGTTGAGGCTCTGGCGGGTGGCGAGGGCGGAGCCGTCGGCGTCCACCGCGGGCAGCGTCGCGGCGCCTGCGGCCTCAGCGGCCGCCTCGGCCTGGCGCATGCGCGCCTCGGCGATCTTCAGGTCGGGCGCGCCGGCGAGGGCCTCGCCGATCAGCGCATCGAGCCCCGGGTCGCCATAGGCGCGCCACCACGCCGTCGTCGGCCAGTCGGCCTGCGGGGCGGCGAAGCTGCGTTCCGTGTGCAGATCGGCCGGTGACAGGAGCGCCGGCTTCGGCCCCAGATCGGGCGCGCAGGCCGCGACGGAGACCGACAAGACCAGCGCCACGGCAAGGCCGGAGAGGGGTTTGCGCAAAGCCGGAGAGATGTCGGCAGGCGCGCTATTTGATTTCATTGATGAAATTGATATGACCGTACAGTACGGTTATACAGGGACCGCATCCTCAGGGTCAAGAACGCACAGCGCGCATCATGGAACCAGTTTTGAAGACGCGGGAGCGCAAGCGCGAGACGGATCGTCGCGCCGGCATCATCGAGATCGCCCATGCGGCCTTCCTGGCGGACGGCTATGCGGCGACCTCGATGTCGGCGATCGCCGCGCGGCTCGGCGGCTCGAAAGGCACGCTCTACAATTACTTCCCGTCGAAGGAGGATCTCTTCGTCGCGGTGATCGAGACGCGCTGCGAAGAGATCATGGCCTTCATCTATGAGGTGGAGCTGGAAGGCGGCGATTTCGCCCAGGCGCTCAACCGGCTGGGCCGGCGGTTCCTGGGCTTCGCGCTGGGCGAGGAGGCGAT
This sequence comes from Alphaproteobacteria bacterium, assembly GCA_020852355.1. Classification (GTDB taxonomy): domain Bacteria; phylum Pseudomonadota; class Alphaproteobacteria; order ATCC43930; family Allostellaceae; genus Allostella. Next base: position 61,965 of record JADZBA010000319.1, on the reverse strand, counting down.
CGCGACCTATCGCCTCGTGACGGCGGAGTCCGGCCGGTTCCCGGAAGTCGGCCGGGCGCTCTACGAACGCGGCTTCCAGCGCGGCATCGCGCGGCTGGCGGCCTATTTCGAGCGCGCCGTGGAACAGGGCCACCTGCGGGCCGGCGATCTCAGGCGCGCGGCGGAGCAATTCTTCGACCTCTGCAAGTCCGGCCTGCATCACCGGCGGCTGTGGAATGTCAGCCCGATGGCCGGCGAGGAGGAAATCGCCGCCCATGTGGGCGGCGCGGTCGAGACTTTTCTCGCCGCCTATGCCGCGGCGGATTGACGCGACAGGGAAACATACGGGACCCGGGCTAGACGACCCCACGCTAGCATGTTAGTCAAACGCACGAACGCGTGCGTTAGAAACAGCGGGAGGGGCGAATGAAGGCTTTTCAGCATGTAAAGGCTTGGGCGCTGGCGAGTGCATGCAGCGCTGCCATTTTACCGGTGGCGCAGGGACAGCCCACCGGCGACCAGCAGGCGCGTGCCGGCAACGGGGCGGAAACCGTGGTCGTGACCGGCGAACGGCGGGTCACCAATCTTCAGAAGACGGCGATCTCGGCCACCGTGCTGAGCGGCAAGACGCTGGAGAAGAAGGGCATCGTCGGCCTGACGGCGGTGCAGTTCGCGGCGCCCGGCGTGCAGATCGCCGATTATGCGTCGGCCAACACGTTCAACATCCGCGGCGTCGGCCAGGCCAAGGTGGACGTCGACCTGCCCTCCGGCGTCACCATCTACCGCGACGGCGTGCCGACGCTGACCGGCTATTTCCAGAACGCACCCTATTACGACATGGCCAGCATCGAAGTGCTGCGCGGCCCGCAGGGCGTCAACGCGGGCAAGAGCGCTTCGGCCGGCGCGGTCTTCATCCGCACCCGCGACCCGGAACTCGGCGACGACATCTCGGGCAGCCTGATGGCCGGCATCGGCGACTTCGCCTTCATCGAGACCACCGGCGTGGTCAATATCCCGGTCACGGACACCTTCGCCGTGCGCCTGTCGTTCCACGGCGAGAACCGCGATTCGCTGTTCAACAGCATCGAGACCAATCCGCTGCCCGGCGCCTTCGGCAACGGCGCGGGGCCGTTCCGCGGCGACGACGACCGCCGCCTGCGGAGCGTGCGTCTCGGCATGCTGTGGAAGCCGACGGACAATTTCACGGCGACGTTCAAGATCGACTATGACTATCTCTATTTCGGCACGCATGCGACGACCGGCTTCCGCGCCGGCACCGACGAGATCGAGGACATCCGTACGCCGGTCGTCAACGGCTGGCACATCTATCGCGACAAGGGCGCCCGCGCGTCGCTGAAGCTGAGCTATGCCTTCGACAACGGCATCACGCTCAACTCGCTGTCGGGCTATCAGACGGTGAGCACGCTCGCCAACTGGGACATCAACGGCTCGGACCCGCAGGCCTTCGGCTTCGTCAGCGGCGGCAACTTCTTCAACTACTCGCAGGAATTCAACCTGCTGTCGCCCGACGAAGGCCGGCTCAAATGGGTCACCGGCGTGTTCATCCAGCGCTACATCAACTCGATCCCGCCGCTGGCCTTCGGCTTCAACACCAATAACGGAGACCAGGTCGACTTCACCACGCCGTGGCGCAAGAACGAGACCGGCTATGCGATCTTCGGCCAGGTCAGCTACGAGATCACCGATCAATTGCAGGTCGAGGTCGGGGCGCGCTGGAACCACTATGAGTTCACGCAGTTCACGAACTTCGCCTTCGACCCGACGGGCCTCGGCGGCGTCGGCTCGCCCAGTTCGGGCCTCTTCCCGCTCGCGGACGGCTTCACCGGCGACGGCCACAAGCAGGACTTCGAGGAGGATTCGACGGACTGGAAGGTGGCGCTCAACTATCAGGTCAACGACGACCACTTCCTCTATGGCGTGATCTCGCGCGGCCACACGCCGGGCTCGATCAACCTCTTCTACCCACCGGACCTCGCCGAAGATCATCTCGACTACAAGGAAATGTCGGTCGTCAATTACGAGGCCGGCTGGAAGGGCGCGTTCTCCGACGGGCGGCTGCGCACGCAGCTCAACGTCTATTACCAGGTGTTCAAGAACTACCAGGCCGACTTCGGGCTGGAGGCGCCGGGCGTGCCGGCCAGCCTGACGACGACCATTCTCCAGAACGCCAAGACCGACAGCATCATCTACGGCGTGGAGTTCGGCTTCCAGGGCCGTTTCGGCGATTTCGGGATCGACGGCGGCCTTGCCTATTCGAAGAGCGAGCTGGGCAATTTCGGGCGCGTCGCGAACGAGTTCCAGGCCTTCTACGGCGGTCCGGACTTCTTTGACCTTGACGGCGCGCGCACCCCGTTCGCGCCGGAATGGACCGCCAATCTCGGCGCCGAATACACCTTCCACATGAGCGGCGGCGAAGACGGCGCGACGCTGACCCCGCGTCTCGACATCGGCTATCGCGGCAAGTCCTATGCGCGCCTGTTCCAGAACAAGGCGACGGAACTGGAATCGGTGACGCTGCTGAACGGCAATATCCGCTACGAGAACGGACCCTGGGCGCTCGAACTGTGGGGCACCAACCTGACCGACGAGAAATATGCCGGCGCCAAGCAGAACGTGGAGGCGGCCGCGCCGTCCGCCACGATCCCCGTGGTGCACATCAACGGCATCGTCTATGGCGGCCCGCGCCGGCTCTTCGGCCTGCGCGTGACGCACAGCTTCTGACGGATCGCGCCAAGGCGCATTTCGAAGTTTCGTCCCCGCACCTGGCTCCGCCCTCACCGGCGGGGCCATTTTTCCCAGGCGCAGGCCCCAAGGCGTTGACGGCGCCGCGCCGCCTGCGCTTAATGCACCGCATCGTGCGTTAATACCCCGGACCCTGGCGGAGCGAAATCCGTGTCGTCGACTGCGCACCCGGCCGACGCGGCCGGCGCCCTGCCCCTACCGCCCGACGCACAGGCCACCCGGGGGCGGCTGCCGCTGCGGGTCAAGACGCTGTTCTCGATCGGCGACATCGTCGACGGCACCGTCACCTACGGCGTCGCGATCTTCCTGTTCTACTACCTCACCGCGGTGTGCGGCATGTCGGGGGCGACGGCGGGGACCATCCTCGTGCTCTCGACGGTGATCGACGGCGTCGCCGATCCCTTCGTCGGCTCGATCAGCGACAACACCAATGCGCGCCTCGGGCGGCGGCTGCCCTATATGTTCGCCTCCGGCCTGCCGACGGCGCTCGCCTTCGGCCTGATCTTCTCGATCCCCGCCTTCCCGCCGGGCTGGATGCTGGCGCTCTATGCCGGCGTCGTGCTGCTGGCCCTGCGCCTCGCGACCTCGTTCTTCTTCCTGCCCTATGCCTCGCTGAGCGCCGAACTCAGCGACGACTACACCGAGCGCTCGTTCGTGTTCGCCTATCGCACCTTCTTCAACTGCGTGGGCAACATCATCCTGCTGGTGCTGGGCTATTGGGTGTTCATGCGCGGCCACGAGGGGCTGCTGGACCGCGGCGCCTATGCGGCGTTCGGCTGGACCATCGCGGCGGTCGCCCTGGCCGCCTCGCTGATCTCGGCCTTCGGGGCGCTGCCGCAACTGCCGCAACTGCGCCGGCTGAACGTCCCGACACAGTTCGGCCTGCGCCAACTGGTGCGCGAGCTGACCGAGGTGTTCCAGGCGCGCTCGTTCCTCAGCCTGTTCCTCTCGACCCTGCTGTTCTGGACCTCGGCGGGGCTCGCGGCGACGCTGGGCGTCCACGCCAATCTCTATTTCTGGAAGCTGCCCGACGAAGTGGTCGCCACCCTGCCGCTGGTGAACATCGCCGGCTTCGTCGCCGGGCTGCCGCTCTCGGCCTATCTGACGCATCGCTTCGAGAAGCGCGAGGTGGCGCTGATCGGGCTCTTCGCGACCTGCGGCGTCCAGTTCGTGGCGGCGCCGCTGGCGATCCTGGGCGTGCTGCCGACCGGCACGGCGCTGCACATCATCCTCGGCGCCATCGCCTTCGCGGGCGGCATGGCCGGGACCTGCGCCTTCGTGGCGTGGGGGTCGATGATGAGCGACGCGGTGGACGAGCACGAATTGCTGTTCGGGTCGCGGCGCGAGGGCGTCTATTTCGCCGGGCTGACGGTGTCGATCAAGGCGGCGACGGGCATCGGCGGCCTGCTCGCTGGCCTGTCGCTCGACATCATCGGCTTCCCGAGCGACCTCGCCAATGCCGACCTGGCGGCGATCGCGCCGGCGACGCTGGACGCCATCGGCATCGTGCAGGGGCCGGTCGCCGGGCTGCTCGGCATCGGCGGGGTGATCCTGCTCAGGCGCTATCGCATCGACCGCAAGGAGCTGGCGCGGATACAGGCGGAGCTGGCGGCGCGGGCCGAAGCGGCCGCGGCCGGCGGGGTCAGGGCGTAAGCGCCCGTACGGTCTGGCGCACCAGCCGTTCGAGGCGGGCGTCGCTCATCGGGCGGCCGGCATAGACCTTCTGCGTCAGCACGCTGGAGGCGATGGCGAACAGCGCCAGCGCGATGTCGGCCGAGGCGGCGATGCGGCCCTTCTTCTGCGCGGCCAGCAGGGGCTGGGCGAAGGCCTCGATCAGGCGGTCCCACTGGCGCTTCACGAGGTCGGTGAATTGCGGACTGGCCGAGACGGCGACGACACGGTTGAGCGCGTCCTCGACGGGATCGTCCATGAAATCGCGCAGGCCGAAGGCGATGCGGCGGAGGACGGTCTTCCAGTCGCCCGTGAGGTCGACGGTGAAGCGGGCGGTGTGTTCCTCCATCGCCAGCGCCAGCAGCGCCTCGCGTGTCGGCCAGCGGCGGCGCACGGTGGTGCGGTGGACGCCGGCGAGATCGGCGATGTCCTGCGCCTCGAACATCACATTGCCCGAGGTGACGAGCGTCAGCACCGCGTCGGCGACGGCCTTGCGGTTGCTCTCCGTGCGCCCGCCGGGGCGCAGCATCACGCGCGAACTCTCCATGCGGCCTCGTTATATCGCGTTCGGGCGGCGCGGCCACCGCGCGCTGCGATTGACAGGCGCGGCCAGCGGTTCATTAATGCACTGTTTCGTGTATTAAGAACGAGCCATGACCAGACCCGTCCTGTCACGCATCCCGGCTTCGGAACCCGCCGAGGCGATCGTCGGCGCCCTGCTGGCGGACGGCGCGGTGATCGTGGAAGGGTTCCTTTCGGAGGCGGTGCTGCGGCGCTTCAATGCCGAGCTGGAGCCGCATCTCGAGGAGGCCGAGACCAAGGACCAGGGCTATGTGAACGACGGCTACGCCGCGTTCTACGGGCCCCATATGCGCCATGTGCTGGCGGTGGCGCAGAAGTCGGACAGCTTCATCGACGAGGTGCTGTGCCATCCGGTGTTCGTCGCGATCGGCGACCGGGTGCTGAAGAAGAGCTGCCAGAACATGCAGCTCAACGTCGCGCATGTGCTGGAGCGCTGCCCGGGCGCGACGGCGCAGATCCTCCACCGCGACCAGGTCGTGTGGCCGGACATCGGGCCGCAGCATCCCCACCGCCAATTCGCCTCGGTGATCGCCCTCAACGAATTCACCGCCGAGATCGGCGCGACGCTGATCGTGCCGGGAAGCCACATATGGGAGCCTGGGCGGCGGGCGCGGCCGGACGAGGTGATCGCCGCCGAGATGCCGCCCGGTGCGGCGGTGATCTATCTCGGCTCGACGCTGCATGCGGGCGGGGCAAATGTCAGCCGGGATCGCCGGCGGCGCGGCATGCATGTGAGCTATTGCCTGGGCTGGCTGCGGACCGAGGAGAACAACTACCTCTCGCTGACGCTCGACCGCGTGCGCCGGCTGAGCCCGCTGGCCCAGACGCTGCTCGGCTATGCCGCGCATGACGGGCTCAGCATGGGGCTCGGCTATCTGGGCGCGGTGGACCTGGCCGATCCGCTGGACCTGTTCGCCCAAGGCAGGCTGTGACGCTGGAATATTTGCCGCGCGATGGCGGTGGGGCTTCCGCCGCCTTGCGAGCCGTTGCCGCGGTAGCGGAAACAATCTAACATGTTAGATAGCCGATCCGAGGAATGCCCATGTCCATCCCGCCGCTGCCGGAATCCGATTTCGAGGTCGATATCGGGCCCGAGGAAATCGCCTTCTACCGCGAGAACGGCTACCTCGCCGTCGAGCGCATCATGGACGACGCCGAACTCGCCTGGCTGCGCGAAACCTATGACATCCTGCTCGGCGCGAAGCCGACCGGGCTGCTGAACGGCATCTTCGACCTGGCGAATCGCTACGGCACCACCGACACGCCGAAGCTGGGGCAGTTGCTGCGGCCGGAGGCCCAGGCGCCGCAAATCCTCGAGACGCGCATGTGGAAGAATGCGCGGCAGATCTCGGCGAAGCTGCTGGACGTTCCGTTGGACGACGTGTCGAGCTGGGGGCATCTGATCTTCAAGGGCCGCCTCAGCCCGGAGGTCACGCCCTGGCACCAGGACGAAGCCTATTGGGACATGACCAAAACCTACAACGCGCTCGGCTCGTGGCTGGCGGTCGACAAGGTCGACACCGACAATGGCTGCCTGTGGTTCGTGCCGGGCTCGCATGAGTCCGAGGTGCTGCCGCACAAGCACAAGAACGACGATCCCTATATCCACGTGCTCCAGTTCCGCGACGCGCCGGACGTGTCGAAGGGCGTGCCGGTGCCGCTGGAGGCGGGCGGGATGACGTTCCACCACGCCCGCACCTGGCATTATGCCGGCCCGAACCGGACCGACCGGCTGCGCCGCGCCTGGGCGAACGAGTTCCAGACCGTGCCCGTGCAGCGGACCGACACGGTCGAGCGCCCCTGGCTGACCGAAGGCTACAAGGCGCTCGAAGACAGCTACGCGCGGGCGCGCTGATACCGCGGTGCCAGGGTCCGCCTGCGCCTGCGCGGACCATGACGATAGAGGGGGAAGCGCGAGGGGCGGGTTGGCGGCCCGCCACCGGTCTCCCAGCGCGCTAGGCGAACTGTTTGCGGAGGGCTTTCTTGTCGGGTTTGCCGACGGCGGTTTGCGGGATGGCGTCGATGAAGTGGACGTGCTTGGGCGCCTGGACGGGGCCCTTGTGTTCCTTCACCAGCGCGCTGAGCTCGGCGCCGTCGACCTTGGCGCCGGGACGCAGGACGACGGCGGCGGTGACCGCCTCGCCCCATTTCTCGTCGGGCGTGCCGAAGACCGAGACCTGGGCGACGGCGGGATGGCCGGCGATGACGTTCTCGACTTCGCTGGGGAAGACATTGAAGCCGCCGGAGACGATCATGTCCTTCTTGCGGTCGACGATGCGGAAGAAGCCGTCGGGGTCCTTCACCGCGACGTCGCCGGTGTGCAGCCAGCCGCCGGCAAAGGTTTCCTTGTTCAGTTCCTCGCGGTCGAGATAGCCGTCCATCACCAGCGGGCCGCGCACGCAGATCTCGCCGGGGTCGCCGTCCTTGACGAGGTTGTTGTCGTTGTCGAGCAGCGCGACGTCGACCCACGGCACCGGACGGCCGCAGCTCTGCATGCGCAGGGGGTTGTTCGGGTCGTGCTCGGAGCGGCGCATCGTGGTGACGGTCATCGGCGCTTCGGCCTGGCCGTAGAACTGGAAGAAGACGGGGCCGATGCGCTCTATGCCTTCCTTCAGGCGGGCCGGCGACATGAGGGAGGCGCCGTAGAAGATCGTCTCGAGGCTGGAGAGATCGTATTTGTCGAAGTCGGGGTGATCGAGCAGCGCGTAGATCATCGTCGGCACCAGCATGGTGCAGGTGATCTTGTAGTCCTGGATCGCCTTCAGCACGGCGCCGGGTTCGAAGCCGGCCATCACGACCATCGTGCCGTGCTTCAGCACGACCGGCGCGAAGAGCGAGCCGCCGGCATGGCTGAGCGGCACGACCGCGAGGACGCGCGGATTGATCGGCCATTCCCATTCCTGGAGCATGATGGCGAGCGCCGTGGCGCCGACCCGGGCGTTGCCGGGGATCGCCTTGGGCTTGCCGGTGGTGCCGCCGGAATAGGAGAGCCGCGTCACGGCGTTGGACGGGAGCTGCGGCGCGACGAGCGGGCCGGGCGTGTATTTTTTGATCTCCTCGAACAGATTCTCGCCGACATCGCCCTTGCCGAGCGAGAGGATGGTCTTCAGCCGGTTGGTGCGGCGCTGAAGCTCGGCGGCCCGTTCGCCGAACTTCTTCGGATCATAGATCAGCGCATCGACCTGGCCGTCTTCGATCGCGAAGATGTGGTCGTCGGCCGAGCCCATCGGATGCAGCGCGACGAGGCCGGCCCCGGCGAAACCGGTGGCGTTGTGGAGGACCAGCACCTCGACGCTGTTGCGGGCGAGCAGCGCGACCCGGGTGCCGACGCCGACGCCGCGGGCGGTGAGGGCCTGGGCATATCGGCTGATGGCATCGAGGATCCGGCCCGCGGTCCAGGATTCGCCGTCGACCATCTCGACCAGCACGCGGCTGGCGTCGCGCCTGAGGGCATTGATGATGGGCGACACCGGATAGGCGGACGGCGGCAGGGTCTGGGACATCGAAGGAACCGTTCTGTTGCGAAGATCGGGCGCGGCTAGGCCGGGCGAAGCTGCGGGAAGCCGGGATGGCGGAACGAGCCGCCCGGCGGAATGGTGGCGACGACCTGCGCCATCGGCGAGAGCTCGGAGCCCTTGGGCATGTCCTTCACGCCTTCGCCGGCGCCCGGCCGCCGCGCCACGATGGCATCGGGGCCGAACAGCTTGAAGGTCAGCGTGTGGCGGCTCTGGCCCGGCCCGGTCGGCGCACCGCCGTGCAGGACGGAGGGATGGAAGACGACGACGTCGCCGGGATCGACGGCCCAGGAGACGATGTTGAAGCGTTCGCGATGGCCGTCGACATCCGGCAGGACCGGCATGGAGCCGTCGCCGTAGAGCGGGCGCAGCGGATCGTTGGCGTCGAGCGCGGAGCCGTCATAGAGCACGCCGTTATGAGTGCCCGGAATGAATTCGAGGCTCTGGTCGGCCGGGATGGGTTCGAAGCAGATCCAGAAGGCCATCAGATGCTTGCCGTCGATCGGGGCATAGGAGGTGTCCTGATGCCACGGCGTGCGCACCGTCTGGCCGCCCTCCTTCACGAAGACCTGCTCGTAGAAGAACCAGACATCCTCGACGCCCCAGAGCGTCGCCGCGACATCGACGAGGCCGGTGCGCTTCAGGAACGGCTTGTAGGCATCGAAGGCCTTCGGGTTGTTGGTATCGGTGAAGAACCGGCCTTCGGAGCCCTGCATGACGTCAAAGCGCGAGGGGCCGGGATGCGACATGCTCCAGTCATAGGCCTGGCGGGCGAGCGCCATCTCCTGCAAGGACAGCGCATTCTTCAGGAGCAGGACGCCGTCGCGGGCGTAACGCTCCCGCTCGCGGGCGAGTGCCGTGAAGTCGATCATTGCGCTGTCCTCCCTCATCCGGGCGCTTCCCGCCCGTTGTTTTCTTCAGCCTTCGACCATCGAGACCGGAAAGCCGATCGTCGCCGCGATGATCGCATGGTGCATCTCGGTCGCGCCCTCGGCGACCATCTTGGCCCGCGCGTCGCGCATGTAGCGGTTGACGCCGGTCGAGTTCATCATGCCGCTGCCGCCCCACATCTGAAGCAGCTGGCTGGTGCATTCGAAGGCGGTGTCGCAGATATAGGCCTTGCAGATGGAGCCCTGCGGCCCGGTCATCCTGCCTTCGTCGAGCAGCCGCGTGCTGGAATAGAGCAAGCTGCGGCAGGCTTCGATCTTGGCGTAGACCTGTGCCAGTCGGTCGGTGACCGGCGAGAGGCGGTGCATCGGCTGGCCGTAGAGCGAGCGGTCCTTCACATAGGCGACGGTGAGGTCGAAGAGGCCCTCCATGCAGCCGAGCGAGGTCGCGGCGTGGCCCATGAAGCTCGCCTGGTTGACGGGGGCGATGTCGGCGTTGCCGGTGAGCAGGTCGCCCAGCACGTCGTCGGCCGAGACCTTGACGTCGTTGAAGGCGATGGGGCCGGTGTTGGTGCCGCGCCAGCCGAGCTTGTCCTCGTATTTCTGGACCTCGAAGCCCTCGTCCTCGCGCTCCACGACGACACAGCCATAGCCCTGCTGGCCGTCGCGCTCGGTCTTGCAGAAGACGAGATAGCTCTTCGCGGCGCCCTGGGTGCAGAAGAGCTTGTGGCCGTTGAGCCGCCAGGCGTTGCCGTCGGCGGTGAGGCGGGTCTGGTGGAACTTGGTGTTGCCGGCGCCGGCGGGTTCGGTCTGCGAGAAGGCCATCACGCGATGGCCGGTCGCCGAATCGGGCAACAGGCGGCGCTTCTGTGCGTCGGTGCCCAGGATGTCGACGACACCGGGGCAGAGGATCATCTCCACCGACAGGAGGCCGGCGAAGGCGGGGCTGGCCTTGGCCAGTTCCTCCAGAATGATGCAGGCGGTGGTGAGGTCGCCGCCCATGCCGCCATAGGCTTCCGGGATGCGGATCGCGAGGAAGCCGAGTTCGCCGCAGCGCTTGGTGAGCCACTCCGGCGCGTGTTCATCGAGATCGATCTGGTTGGCGATCGGCATGAGCTCTTCGCGCGCGAATTTCTGCGCGACGCGGCGCATGGCTTCCTGGTCTTCGGTAAGAAAGTAAGACATCGTGCATCCCTTGGTCTGGTTGACGTTGCCTTCCCCGGTCCTCGCGCCTATTGCGGCGCTTGTTGTAACTGGCTGAAGAGCGCCTGCATGACGCGCGGATAGGCGTTCTCGCCCCTGGCGCGGCCGAGGCCGATGCCCTGCGCGGTGGCCTGCGAGGCGTCGTCGGTGAAGTTCGGCAGGACGTAGAGGTCGCCCCTGGCGATCGCCCCGTAGACGAGATCGGCGAGCGCGTCGGCGGGCAGGCCGGTGTCGACGGCCTGGCGCATGAAGGCCTCCAGCGCACCCAGCGCCGGATTGGCGAGGCGCGATTTCAGTTCGTCCTGGATCGCATCGGGGCCGGTCTTTTCGGGGAACATGATCTTCGACTGGATCACGCCCGGCATGACGACGGTGACGCCGATATTGCCGACCCCTTGCGCCGTGAGGTCGAGATAGAGCGCCTCGGTGAGGGCGAGGACGGCGTGCTTGGTCATCGAGTAGGTCGCGAAGCCGGGGTTCACGGTGATGCCGGCGCCGGACGAGATGGTCGTCACATGGCAGGGATCGCCCTGCGCGATCATGCGCGGCACGAAGGCGCGGATGCCGTGGATGACGCTCTTCTGGTTCACGTTGATGACCCACTCATACTCTTCGAGCGAGGTCTTCCAGGCGACGCCGGAGGCGAAGACGCCGGCATTGTTGAAGAGCAGGTTGACCTTGCCGAAGCGGTCGACGGCCGCGCTCGCGAGCGCCTCGATGTCGCCGGCGTCGGCGACGTCGCCGCGCATCGCCAGCACCTCGCCGCCGTCCGCGAGCTTCGCCTTCGCGTCGGCGAGGGCATCCTCGCGGATGTCGGAGATGACGAGCTTCGCGCCGCGCGCCTGGGCGCCCCTGGCGAGCGCGTAGCCGATGCCGCTGCCCGCCCCCGTGACGACCGCGACGGCGCCCTTCAGGTCCTGCATGCGTCAGACCTTTTCGAGGATGTGGATGGCGCAGGCCGTGCCCATGCCGGGACCGCCGCCGACGACGTGGGTGAGGCCGAGACGGGCGCCTTCGACCTGGCGCTCGCCGGCCCGCCCGCGCAGATGGGTCGCGACCTCGTAGATATTGGCGATGCCGGTGGCGCCGAGCGGATGGCCCTTGGAGAGCAGGCCGCCCGAGACGTTTACCGGAATGCGGCCGCCGAGCTGGGTTTCGCCGCTGTCGATCAGCTTTCCGGCGTCGCCGTCGGCGCAGATGCCGAGATTTTCGTAATGCACGATCTCGGCGGTCGCGAAGCAGTCATGCAACTCGATGAGGTTGATGTCGTCGGGCCCGACGCCGGCACGCTCGTAGACATTCTTCGCGGCAAGGCGGGTCGCGGCGGTGAAGTCGGGCATCGCGGCCTGGCGGCTTTCGAACGGGGTCGAGCTCATCTCGGAGGCGCGCACCTTCACGGCGCGGTCCATGAGGCCGAGCTGCTTCACCTTGGCTTCCGAGCAGAGCACCGCCGCGGCGGAGCCGTCGACATTCACCGAACACATCAGCTTGGTGTTCGGATAGGCGATCATCTCGGACGCCATCACTTCCTGAAGCGGCGTCTCCTTGCGGTACATCGACTTCGGATTCATCGTCGAGTGCCAGTGGTTCTTCACCGAGACGCGGGCGAACTGTGCGAAGGTGGTGCCGTATTTGCGCGTATGCTCGTTGCCGATATGGGCGAACATGGCGGGCATGGTGCCCGAGCCGATGATGCCTTCGGGCGAGGGCGCGTTGCTGCCGCCGCCGAGAAGGCCCTTGCCCATCTGCTCCACGCCGACCGCCAGCACGACGTCGTAGACGCCGGCCTTGATCGACATCCAGGCGTCGCGGAAGGCGGTGGCCCCGGTGGCGCAGGCATTGGCGACGTTGGTGACGGGAATGCCGGTCTGGCCGATCTCGTTCAGCAGGCGCTGGCCGACCATGCCGGAGGCCTGGCCGAGATTGCCGCAGAACAAAGCCTGCATGTCCTTGATACCGAGGCCCGCATCGTCCAGCGCCATCAGCGCCGCTTCGGCCGCGAGGCTCGGCACGGTCCGGTCGGGGTAGCGACCGAATTTGATCATGTCGACGCCGACGATATAGACATCATTGCTCATGGCGCGTTCCTTCCGTTCTGCGCTCTGGTCGTTCTGTTCTCAGGCGGGCACGAAATAATAGGTGAGGTAGGGCTTGCCCTTGGTGTTGATCGGCACCGCCTCGCGATAGACGAGCTTCACCGGCAGATCGAACGGGATCTTCTCAGGATTGGGCTCGACGTCGAGCAGCGTGCCCTTGAGGTGGGCGCCGTCGTCCATGTCGACCACGACGTCGACGAAGGGCACCTGGACGCCGGGGAAGCTGCGCTCGACGATGGTGAAGGCGTAGAGCTTGCCGGTCTCGGCGATGTGGACGGGCTTCATCTTGCCGCGCGCGGTGCATTTGGCGCAGACCTGACGCTCGCCCACGAAGACATGGCCGCACGCCTCGCAGCGCGATCCGGCGATGTAGGGCTTGCCCGCATTGGGCTCCAGGTAGGGCACCAGCGGCGGGACGGCTTCCTGGGTTTCGGCTTCGCTCATGGTTCGCTCCCTATGGCTGCGGTGCGGTGGCCGCCGCTTCGAACATCGCGGCGTGAATGGGCGTCGAGGCGGTTTCGTCCCACGCGACGCGCTGTCCGACAAGGATGCCGCCGTCGACCACCAGATGGGTGCCGGTGACGAAGGCGGAGTCCTCGCTCGCGAGATAGAGCGCGGCACGGGCGATGTCCTCAGGGCGGCCGGCCCGGCGCAGAGGCTGCATCCGGCCGGCGGCTTCCACCAGGCTGCCCGCCATCTGGTCGGCGCTGGCGCGGGGCAGTCCGGCGGCGACGCCGAAGATCGGGGTCACGATGACGCCCGGGCAGATCGCGTTGACGCGGATGTTGTGGACCGCGAGGTTGGCGGCGGCGAGCTTGCTGAGGTGGATGACGCCGGCCTTGGCGACGCCGTAGGCGAGGCCCCAGCCGGCCTCGAGCCCGGCGATCGAGGCGGTGTTGACGATGGCGCCGCCGCCGCGCGCCTGCATCAGCGGGGCGGCGTGCTTCATGCCGAGCATGGGGGCGCGCAGGAGCAGGTTCTGGGTGAAGTCCCAGCCCTCGACCGTCATGTCCATGACGCCGGCCGGGGTGCCGCCGGCGCCGGCATTGTTGAAGAGGATGTCGAGGCCGCCGAACGCTTTCGACGCCGTCCCGGTCGCGGCGGCGATGTCGGCTTCCGCGGTGACGTCGCAGTGGCAATAGGCGAGGCGGCCGTCGAAGCGGCGCTCCAGCATCGCGCCCTTCTCGTCCTGGAGGTCGGCGACGACGACACGGGCGCCCTCGGCGAGGAAAAGCTCGGCGGTCGCGAGGCCGATGCCGGAGCATCCACCGGTGATCAGCGCGACCTTGCCTTCAAGCCTGCCCATTCGGTTCTCCCTTGGCGGGACGGTCTGGCGCCGCCCTCCCCTTCTCTACTGTCATGGTCCGCGAAGGCGGACCATCCACGCCTTGCTACTGACTCGCCCCACCCCAAAGCCGTGGATGGTCCGCCTTCGCGGACCATGACACCAAAGGGAGGGCGCGACACCACATCTCCATCTCAGATCTGTCGCGACAGATAGGCCGCTTCGTGGATGGCGTTGGCGTAGGAGCGCGGTTTGCGGGCGTCGCCGACGACATGCACGGTGAGGCGGCTGTCGCGCAATTCCTTCGCCAGCCGGTTCGAGGCCTTGCGCCCCTGGCAGACGACGACCGTGTCGGCCCGGAGCTTTTCGGTCGTGCCGTCTGCCTTGGTGAAGACGGCGGTGCCGTCGTCGAGGGCGGTGAGCGTGTAGCCGTGTTCGATCGTGACGCCCGAGACGGCGAGCAAGCCCATAATCGCGTACATGCGCGAGCCGATATAATTGGCCGGCGCATAGGCGGGGTTGGCGTCGAGCAGGCGCACGTCGTGGCCGCCGCGCTTGAGGTTCGCCGCAAGCTCGGCGCCCTCGCCGGCACCCCAGACGATGACCGACTTGCCGACCTTCGCGGGGGCGTGGCGGTCGAGCACCTGGTCGATGGTCGCCGCGAAGCCGGCCTTGCGCGCCTCGGCGAAACCGTCGATCGCCGGCAGGATCGGCTCGGCCCCGGTCGCGATCACGACGACATCGGGCTTCTCGGCGAGGATGCCCGCCTTGGTCGCTTCGGTGTTGAGGCGGACGTCGACGCCCCATTTCTTCATCATCACGCGATGATATTCGGGCTGGTAGCGCAGCATCTCCATGTTGGGGAGGTGCGGGTAGTTGCCGGCCCAATCCATCGCGCCGCCCAGCGCCGGACCCTTTTCGAGCACGACGACGTCGTGGCCGATCTCCTTGGCGGTGAGGGCGTATTCCATGCCGCCCGAGCCGCCGCCGACGATCACCACCTTCTTCGGCCGGTTGGTCGGGATGATGCGGTATTCGTCTTCGCGGCCGAAGACCGGGTTCTGCGCCGAACCGGCCCAGCCCTTGCCGAAGATGTTGCCCTGGAGCAGCGAGGCGCCGGTATGCGTCGACTTGCGGATCTCGTCCTCGCGGCCCTGGAGCATCTTGTTGGGGAAGCCCGGGTCGTCGAGCGAGAGGCGGCAGACGCCGGCGAAGTCGGCCCCCGCCTCGTCCACCATGGTGCGCAGGTGGTCGGGCGTGATGAGATTCGCCGAACCGATCAGCGGCATGTCGACGCCCCTGGCGACCAGCAGCTCGCGGAGCTTGCGGATGTTGTCCTTGTTGACGACCTTGGGGGTGTAGAAGGACGGGCCGATGAATTCGGTCGAGTGGATGTCCATCCGGCGGCTCGGCGCGCCCAGCATCGAGCCGAAGGTCGCGTCGAGGACGGCGATGCCGAGGGCATGCAGGCGCGGCGCGTAGTGCTCGACGAAATATTCGATGTCGAAGCCGCCCTGGAGATTCTCGTCGACGCAGAGGCGCGGGATGATCGGGTAGTCCTTGCCGCAGAGCGCCTGGGTGCGCTCGATGATCTCTTCGCACATCTTGAAGTGATCGGCGTATTTGTCGGTGCGGCCCTGGTTGGAGAGCAGCGACAGATTGGTGTGCGGCAGCGAGCCGTGGCAGAAATGATAGGAGACGAAGTCGAAGCCCGCCTCGCGCGCCCGCCGCGCCGCCTGGGCGTAGGATTCGACGATGTCCTCGTAGACCTCGGTCGGGATGACGTCGCTCTTCGGGTTGCCGATGACGTATTTGGTGCTCGGGCCCCAGGCGACAGTGCCGGGAATCCAGCCCTTGCCGGGCTGGAGCGGAATGGTGGTGCCGAGGCCGGGGATGAGGCCGCCGTAGAAGAGCTGGATGCCGGCGAGGCTGTCGTTGTTCTTGATCTCCGAGACCGTGTCGCGGAATTCGATGACGTAGTCCTCGTCATAGAGTCCCAGCATGCGCTCGTTGATGAGGCCGTCGCGGCGCACGCAGGTGGCGCCGACGATGGTCGCCGCATAGCCGCCCCTGGCGAGGCTGCCATAGACCGCCGCGATGCGGCGCGTCGCATAGCCCTGCGGGTCCGACATGTTCATCGTCGTCGGGACATGGACGATGCGGTTCTTGAAGGTCAGCCCCTTGGCCTCGAACGGCTCAAAAATCTTGCTCATGCGGCCTCCCGGTGGCGATGTTCCCGAACCCGCCTTGCCCGAGGCGCGGGTTTCTGAATTAATTCACGTGAATTATTAAAGGTCGCCCGCCGATGGGAGTCAAGCCGAGCGCCGGGGCGCTCGAAGCCACCGATCTGAGAGCGAAGGTCATGCGCATCGCGCGCGGCCTGTTCGCCGAGCGCGGCCTGCGCAATGTCACGGTGCGCGAGATCGCGCTCGCCGCCGGCCAGCGGAACATGGGTGTCGTCGGCTATTATTTCGGGACCAAGGAGAACCTGATCGCCGAAATCCTGATCGAGGGCGCACAGGAGATCGAGGCGCGGCGCCGGACCTATCTGGAGCGCATGGAGCTTGGCGACGGGCCGCGGAGCGTGCTGGAGGTGATCGAGGCCATGGTGCGCCCGTCGGTCGAATATGCCGAGGAGGCGACGGAGAACACGTTCAACCGGTTCCTGATGCAGGTGTCGCTGAGCGACGAAGGCTTCATCGACCGCACGCTGGGCGGGCGCTGGAATTCCGGCTATCAGCGCTGCCTGCGGCTGCTGCGGGGGTTCATGGCGGGGCTTTCGACGGCGGAACAAAATCGCCGCTTCGTGTTCCTGGGCACCTATCTCGGCGGGCTGCTGGCCTTGCGCGAAAACATGATCGCCGACCCGACGCGGGCCCACGCGACGTGGCGGGCGGACGCGACGCTGGACGACATCCTGATCACCGCCGCCGCCCTGATCGCCGCCCCGGCCGGGCGCCCCTGAGTGCACCTCAGCGGGCGTAGTTCAGGCGGAGGCCGGGCGCGTCCCAGCGCATGCGGATGAGGCGGCCGGTTTGCGAGAGCGTGATAAAGGCGTCGCGCAGGTCGCTGCCGCCGAAGCAGATATTGGTGGTGAGCCTGTCGGGCACGGCTTCCCGGCGGATGCCGCCGTCGGGCGCGACGATGGTGATGCCGTCGCGGATCGAGGCGACGCAGACATCGCCGTTGGCCTGGACCGCGAGGCTGTCGAGAAAGGCGCGATTGGGCGCCGTGCCGACGAGGCGTCCGCCGCGGCCGCCCTTGACTACCTTGCCGGGCGCTTCGAGGTCGAAGGCGATGAGGCGGCCGGTGAAGGTTTCGGCGGCGTAGACGGTCGTCTCGTCCGGCGAGAGGCCGATGCCGTTATAGCCGGTGCCGCCGAACGACACCTCAGACGCCTGGCCGCCGGCGGTGACGTAGTAGATGCCGCTGCGGTGGCGGATGCGGCCGGTCTCGTGGCCGAAATCGGTGAACCAGAAGCCGCCGGTGCGATCGAAGACGAGATCGTTCGGGGCGGAGAGCGGATGGCCGCCGACCGCGTCGATCAGCCGTTCGGACCTGCCGGTCGCGAGATCGACGCGGTCGATGCCGGCCTGGAGATGGGCGGCTTCCGGATTCGCCATGCCGCCGCCGCCAGTGTTGGTGATGTAGACATGGCCGTCGGGGCCGAAGGCGGCGCCGTTGGGGCCGCCGCCGAGGGTGCAGACGATCTCGGTCCTGCCGTTCCAGACGCGCGTCAGCGTGCCGCGCGCGATCTCGACGAGGAGGACGGATCCGTCGGCGCAGGCGATCGGGCCTTCCGGGAATTGCAGGCCCTCGGCGAGGACATCGAAATGCTTCATGGCGTTCTCCTGGGTCAGCCGCCGACGAGGGTCGCGCCGCCGTCGACGACGATGGTCTGGCCCGTGAGGTGGCGGCCGGCCCTGGTGGCGAGGAAGAGGATGACGGCGCCGATGTCTTCCGGCTCGGCGATGCGGTCGAGCGGGATGCGAGCGACCGCGGCCTGCATGGCGGCCTCGTCGGCGAGGCCGGCGCGGATCATGTCGGTGCGCGTGACGCCCGGCGCCACCGCATTGATGCGGATGCCGGCCTTGCCCCACTCCGACGCGAGCTGCAAGGCGAGGTGGTTGATGCCGGCCTTGGCGACGGCGTAGGCGCCCGAGCGCGGCGCGGCGAGGACGCTGGCGGTCGAGGAGAGCAGCGTCATCGAGCCGCCTTCGCCGTGCGCGGCGATGTGCGGCAGGGCGTAGCGCGCAAGCCGCCAGGCGCTCTTCAGGTCGACGTCGAAGATCTTGTCCCAGGTGTCCTCGGTGAATTCGTGCAGCAGCGCGAAGACCGGATTGACGGCGGCGTTGGCGACGACGGTGTCGATGCGGCCGAAGCGCTCCATGGTCTTCTCGACGAGGGCGCGGAGATCGGCGTCGTTGCCGACATGGCAGGGAATGGCGGCGGTCTCGATGCCCTCGCCGGCGAGCCGCGCGGCGACCTCGTCGCAGGCCGCAGGCTTGCGCGAGCTGATGACGATCCTGGCGCCGGCCCGGCCCATGAGGCGCGCGGTGGCGTAGCCGATGCCGCGCGTCGATCCGGTGACGATCGCGACGCGATCCTTCAGACTGAACAAATCTCCCATGCCTGCGCGTGGTCCTCTGTGGCGTGAATGTCTGATGTCTTGCGCGGGGCCGATGGGCCTAGCGGGCGGCGTGCTGGCGGTCGCCCCAGAGGATCGAGCGGTGCTCGTCCGAGAAGCCCTTGAGGCCGCCTTCGATGGTCTCCGCCCGCGCCGTGCCGACCTTCATGCCGGCGGCGACGGCGGGCCGCGCGAACATTGCCGCCGACCAGCGCTCCATATGCGGATAGCGGCCCGGCTGGCCCTTAAGCGAGCCGGCGAGATAGGGAATCATCGCCATGTCGGCGATGGTGTAGTCGCCGCCGGCGACCCATTCGGTCTTTGCAAGCTGGCCATCGAGCACGCGCATCAAGCGCTGCGTCTCGCGGGTGTACCGGTCGATCGAATAGGGGTGCTTGTCCTTGGCGTAGAAGGCGAAATGGGCGAACTGGCCGAACATCGGGCCGACGCCGGAGACCTGAAACATCAGCCACTGCCAGCAGATGGCGCGCGCCTCGGGATCGGCCGGGAGGAAGCGGCCGGTCTTCTCGGCGAGGTAAAGCAGGATAGCGCCGGTTTCCCAGAGCACGAAGCGCCGGCCGTGCGGGCCGTCGAGATCCTCGATCACCGGCGTCCTGTTGTTGGGATTCAGCGCGAGGAACTCCGGCGTGAGCTGGTCGCCGGCGAGGATGTCGACGTCGACGAGTTCCCACGGGAGGTCCATCTCGATCAGGGCGATCGCGATCTTGCGGGCATTGGGCGTCGGCCCGCCGTGAAGCCTGATCATGGAGTCCTCCGGTTCGGCGCGCATCAAGCACCGACCCGGCGGGCGTGTCCACGGATGACGCTAGGGTGAAGCGCCCTGCCCTGCCCGGGCCGCATAGCGCCGCGCCAGCACGGTGCAGGCGACGAGCTGGAGCTGGTGGTAGAGCATGACCGGCAGGACGATGAGCCCGACCTGCGGCCCGGCGAACATGACGCCGGCCATCGGGAGCCCGCTGGCGAGGGATTTCGTCGCGCCGCAGAACTGCACGACGATCTCGTCCGCCGTGTCGAGCCCGACGAGCCGGCGCGCGCCGAATGCGGTGAGCGCGAGGATGACGGCGAGCAGCAGCGCGAGGACGGCGACGAGGATGGCGAGCTCCGGCACGCTGACCCGGCTCCAGATGCCGTCGGCCATGCCGCGCGAGAAGGCGACATAGATGATGAGCAGGATCGAGCCGCGGTCGGCAAGGCCGAGGATGCCCTTGTTGCGGGTGACCCAGGCGGAGATCCACGGCCGCAGCACCTGGCCCACGAGGAAGGGCACGAGCAGCAGCAGGACGATGTCGCGGAAGACCTTCAGCGAGGGGCCGGCGCCGTCCATGTGGAGCAGCCATCCCGCCAGCACGGGCGTCAGGAAGATGCCGAGGATGTTCGAGGCGGAGGCGGCGCAGAGCGCGGCGGGCACATTGCCGCGGGCGATGGAGACGAGCGCGATCGAGGACTGCACCGTCGAGGGCAAAGCGGAGAGGAAGAGCACGCCGGCGAGCAGCGGCGCCGGGAGAATGCCGGAGAGGCCGGCGGAGACGCCGAGGCCGAGCAGCGGGATGAGGACGAAGGTGCTGAGCAGCACCGCGAGCTGAAGCCGCCAGTGGCGCATGCCTTCCCACGCCGCGGCGGGCGAAATGCGCGTGCCGTAGAGGAAAAAGAGGAAGACGATGCCGATGTCGGCCGCCGTGCCGGCGATGGTCGCGCCGACGCCCTGCGCGGGCAGAACGGCGGCGAGGGCCACCGTTCCGAACATCATCAGGACATAGGGATCGAGCGCGCGCAGTATCCGGCCCAGCACCGTAGTTTTCCTTCCCCGCGCCCTCGGCAGTCCCGCGCAGCCCGGCGCCGCGGCGGCTTCAGCGGGAGCCGTCCCCGTTTTCCCTGCGGTTTGTCAAGAACGGCCCGGCGACGCCTCAGGCGGCTTCGGCGGTGCCTTCGATCTGCACGCGGTAGCCTGAACGCACGTTCGGGAAATAGTCCCAGATGGCGAGATGCTGGGTGCAGCGATTGTCCCAGAAGGCGACCGAATGCTGTTCCCAGCAGAAGCGCACCTGGAAATAGGCGTTCTCGCAGTGCTTGAAGAGATAGGCGAGGATCGCGTCGGATTCGTCCTTGGGCACGTCGTTGATGTGCGAGGTGAA
Organism: Alphaproteobacteria bacterium; assembly: GCA_020852355.1. Lineage (GTDB taxonomy): Bacteria > Pseudomonadota > Alphaproteobacteria > ATCC43930 > Allostellaceae > Allostella. Next base: position 41,204 of record JADZBA010000319.1, on the reverse strand, counting down.
GCCGCGATTGACGAAGAGCACCTTCTTCTTCGTCACCGGATGGGTGCGGATGACCGGATGGGTCGAGACGGGGTAGTTGCCGGTGGGATCGAAGCGGCCGAAGGCGAGCTTGCCGTCATGCGTGGCGGTGAGGCCTTCGAGATATTTCTTCATGTGCTCCGACAGCGTGTCGTAGGCGCTGTACATGCTGGCGAAGACGGTGTCGCCGCCGAGCGGCGGCAGCGTGTGCATATAGAGGATGGAGCCCATCGGGGGCACCGGAATGCACGACATGTCGGTGTGCCATTCCTCGCCCGAGACATGCTTGGAGCTGGCGTCGGCATGCAGGCGGCGGACCTCGGGATAGCCCTCCATGCCCTTCAATGCATGGGCCTGTAGCTCGCCGAAATGGCGGCCGAGGCGGCGCAGCGAATCGGGGTCCAGTCTCTGGTCGCGGAAGAAGATGACCTGGTGGTCGGCGATGGCGGCGTGGAGATCCTCGACCTGTGCATTGGAGAGCGTCTTCGTCAGGTCGATGCCGCGGATGATGGCGCCGAGGGTGGGCGTGAGACGCTGCGCTTCGATCGTCTGATAGGTCATGCGAGGTGGGGCTCTCTCGGCTCGATCGCCGTCATCCGGCGGCTTGCTTTTCCCATAGGCGCGCGGTTGTATGCAAGGACAATGTATTCTGCATACAAGAACCAGGCGTGACGACCATGCCGGCCCCGTTCGGCCTGATCGGCTATGGCGCCATCGGCACCGAAATCGGCCGGGTCCTGACGCATCTGGGCGAGACCGGCGCGCTGAAGGCGGTGCTGGTGCGCGAAGGCCGGAATGCGGAGCGGTTCGCCGCCGTTCATAGCGCCGATGCGCTGTGCGGCAACGGCATCAGGACGGTGCTGGAATGCGCGGGGCATGCGGCGGTGCGCGAGCACGGCGCGGCGGTCCTGCGGGCGGGGCTGGACCTGGTGGTGACGTCGATCGGCGCCCTGTCGGACCCCAGGGTCGCAGCGGAGCTCAGCGCAGCGGCGCAAGGCGGCGGGCGGCTGCTGCTGGCGCCCGGCGCGGTCGGCGGGCTCGACGGCTTGCTGGCGGCGCGGCTCGGCGGGCTTGCGTCGGCCAGCTACACCTCGATCAAGCCGCCGCACGCCTGGCGCGGCACGCCGGCGGAAGGCCTGATCGACTACGACAACCCGGCCGAGGAACAGGTTCTGTTCGACGGCACGGCGCGCGAGGCGGCGGCGCGGTTTCCGAAGAACGCCAATGTCGCGGTGGCGGTGGGCCTCTGCGCGCTGGGGCTCGACGACACGCGCGCCGTGCTGGTGTCGTCGCGCAAGGTGAGCGATCCGCTGGGGGTGATCGAGGCGGCGGGGGCGTTCGGCCGCATGCGCTACGAGACCTTCGCCCATGCGGCGCCGGCCAATCCGAAGACATCGCTGCTGACCGCCTACAGCCTGCTGCAATGCGCGCGGCTGGGCCAGGGCATTCCCGTGCTGGATCTGCTGTGAGCGCGGTGGAAGCGATGTGCGTGGTTCGAGGCCCGGCGGCGTTCGCCGCCGTGCACCTCACCATGGCAACGAATTTTGGAACTCAGAAGACTTACCGTGGTGAGCGGCTGGCTGCGCTCAGGCGTGGATTCCCCGATCGGCCCGGCGGGCCGTCGGAGGATGACAGTGTCAAGTTCAACGCAAAGGCCTACGCATGACCCTTTCGACAACCGTCATCGTCGTCGGCGCGGGGCCGGTGGGGGCGGTGATGGCGCTGGCGCTGCGGCGGCGCGGGCTGAAGGTGATCGTGGTCGAGGCGCTGGAGCAGCCCGAGATCGAGTGCCGCGCCGCATCGTGCCATCCGCCGACCGTCGCGATGCTGGAGGAGCTGGGCCTGCTGGAATTCGGGCTGGAGCAGGGGCTGGTCTCGCCGGTCTTCAACTATCTCGACCGGCCGTCGGGCGAATTGATCGCGCGCTTCGACATCCGCGCGATGAAGACGCCGCCGCGCCACGCCTATGTGCTGCAATGGGAGCAGTACAAGATCGCGCAGACCGTGGTGAAGCTGCTGTCGGACGACGCGGACGCCGAGCTGCGCATGAGCACCCGTGTCGTCGGGCTGACGCAGGATGCGGACAAGGTGCGCGCCGAAGTGGAGCTGCCGAACGGCGAACGCGAGACGATCGCGGCGGATTTCCTGGTCGGCTGCGACGGCGGGCGCAGCACGATACGGCGCCTTGCGGACATCGCGTTCGACGGCTTCACCTGGCCGGAGCGGTTCCTGAAGATCGACACGATCTTCGACTTCCAGTCGCTGCGCAGCGAATTGAGCAATCGCAATTATTTCGCCGATCCGGACCAGTGGCTGAACCTGTTCAAGGCACGCGGGCCGGACGGCGAGGGCATGTGGCGCGCGGTGAGCCCGACGCTGCCCGAGCAGACCGACGAATATCTGCTGTCGCCGGAGCAGATCGAGCAGCGGCTGCAACTCTTCTGTCCGAAGCCCGGGCCCTACCGGATCGCGACGGTGGCGCTCTACAAGGTGCACCAGCGGGTCGCGGCGACGTTCAACAAAGGCCGCGTGCTGCTGGCCGGCGACGCCGCGCATGTGAACAATCCGGTCGGCGGGATGGGCATGAATGGCGGCATCCACGACGCGATGAACCTGGCCGAACGGCTGGAGGCGATCGCCAGGGGCGCGGCGCATGAGGCGCTGCTGGACCAGTATACGCGGCAGATGCGGGTGGCGCAGCTCAACTATGTCCAGGCGCAGTCGATCCAGAACAAGCAGACGCTGGGCGAGACCGACCCCGCCGAGCGCAAGCGCAAGCTGGACGATATCCGCGCGACCGGCGCCGATCCCGAGCGGCACGACGCCTTCATCCGCCGCGCCTGCCTGATCGACAGTTTCCACGATTCCCGCGCCGTCGCCTGACCGGAGAGAGACATGAACACCGCCCGCCACGCCCGCCCCGCCGAGCTTGAAGGCGTTTCGCTGGAAGAGATCATGGCGCGCTATGTCGGGCGCTTCCAAGACAAGGTGCCCGACTGGAACGCCTTCGCCGATGCCAGCATCGAGGGCAATCGCCGGGCGCAGCACCGCTTCATCGGCGCGGGGGCTTCGGGCAAGCATGGCGATGCGAGCGCCATTCCGGCCGGGGCGTTCACGCTGTCGATCATGCTGGTGCCGCCGGGCCAGGGAAACGCGCCCCACACGCACGAGGTGGAGGAGGTGTTCTTCGTGCTCCAGGGCCGGCTGACGGCCTTCGTGGAAGACGAGAGCGGGCGGCGCGTTTCGAAGGTGCTGGAGCCGTGGGAGATGATCTGCTGCCCGGCGGGGGTGATCCACGGCTATGTCAACGACACCGAAGAGCCGTGCTATCTCCAGGTGATGCTGGGGCGCGGGAAGCCGGAGACCGCAGGGTTCGCGGACCAGAAGCTGTTCGAGCAGCGGGACCGGCATCTGGGGTGAGGCGGGGGCCGCCTTTCTTCAGCATTTGCCATGGCACGCGTTGGTGTTGAAGCGCCCTACCGCCCCACGGCGTAGGCCTGCATCAGTCGGGGGGAGGCGGCGGCGTTAAGGGTGCCGGTGGCGTCGCGTTCGGCGGCGGTGAGGCGGCCGACGGACCAGGCGGGTGCGATCGTGATGTCGTGGCCGCGGGCGCGCAGGGCTGCGATGGTCTCCGGCGCGTGGCCTTCTTCGAGGACGCTGGCGCCGAGGATCGCTTCGCGCGGATAGAAAGATGACGGGAAGTGCAGGCTGTGGAACATCGGGGCGTCGATGGCCTGCTGAAGGCTCATGCCGTGATGGATGCGGCGGAGGAGCAGCAAGAGCTGCCACTGGTCCTGCTGGTCGCCGCCGGGGCTGCCGCAGACGAGCGCGGGCCGGCCGTGATCGAAGGCGAGCGTCGGGGTGAGCGTGGTGCGCGGGCGCTTGCCGGGCGCGAGGCTGGAGGGCACACCCTGCGTCAGCCAGAACATCTGGAGGCGCGTGTTCAGCGCGAAGCCGAGCCCGGGAATGGTCGGCGAGGATTGCGGCCAGCCGCCGGAGGGTGTCGCGCTGACCATGTTGCCGTGGCGGTCGATCACGTCGAGATGCGTGGTGTCGCGCGGCTTCGGACGGAGATGCGCCATGGTGGGCTCACCGACGCCGATGCCGGTTCGCGCTTCGGGCCTGGCGATGCGGAGGAGCGACCGGGCGCGGTCGACCTGCGCCTCGAAGCCGGCGAGGCGGCCGGGCCGGAATTCGCGTGAGGCGTCCGGCGCGATCTCGGCGCGGCGGGCGCGCGCATAATCTTCGCCGAGCAGGCGGTCTAGCGGGACCTCGACGAAGTCCGGATCGCCGTAATAAGTCTCGCGATCCGCGAAGGCGAGGCCGATCGATTCCAGCACGAGGTGGATGAAGTCGGGCGAGTCCGGCGGGAGGCGGTCGAGGTCGAAGCCGGAGAGGAGGCTGAGGGCCTGGAGCAGCGCCGGCCCCTGCCCCCACGGGCCGGTCTTGCAGATCGTCCAGCCCTTGTAGTCATGGTGCGCGGGGTCTTCGTAGGTCGCGGACCAGCGCGCCATGTCGTCGCCGGTGAGAAGCCCGCGGCGACGTTCGCCGCTGGAATCCATCGAGGGCGCGGCGCGGACGAATGTGTCGACGGCCTCTGCGACGAAGCCGCGCGACCAGGCGGCGCGCGCCCGTTCGATCTGCCGCACGCGGTCGCCGCCGGCGCTTTCGGCTTCGGCGAGGATGCGCTTGTAGGTGGCGGCGAGGACGGGGTTGCGGAAGAGCGACTGCGGCTGCGGCGGCGCGTTGCCGGGGAGCCAGATGTCGCAGGAGGTCGTCCATTCGGTGCGGAAGGTCTGTTCGACCTCGGCGATCGCCCGCGCCGCGCCGGGGAGGATCGGGTGGCCGTTCTCCGCATAGCCGATGGCGGGCTCCAAGATGTCGGCGAGGGGGAGCGAACCATAGTCGCGCAGGAGGGTCATCCAGGCGTCGAAGGCGCCGGGGACGACGGCCGAAATGATGCCCGCGCCGGGCACCATGTCGAGGCCCTGCGCGGCGAAGGCTTCGATGGTGGCGGCCTGCGGCGCGACGCCCTGGCCGCAGAGGACGCGCGTCGCGCCGCTGGCGGCATGGTGGAAGATTATGGGGACTTCGCCGGCAGGGCCGCAGAGATGCGGCTCGACGATCTGTTCCACCAGCCCGGCGGCGACCGCGGCATCGAAGGCATTGCCGCCGCGCTCCAGCATGCGCATGCCGACCTGCGCGGCGATCCAGTGGGTCGCCGCGACGACACCGAAGGTGCCGCGGATGGTCGGGCGCGTGGTGAAGCCTTGTGCCGCCATGGTCGCCTCAAACGAAAGGGGCCGCGCCGCATCGCAGCGCAGCCCCTTCTTTGCATCAAACCCGGATCAGAAGCTGCTCGAAATCCGGAGGCCCACCGTGAACGGACGCGGCGAGTAGACGCGCAGGCCGTCGTTGCCGACGTTCAGCGCGAGCTGCGCCGCCTCGTTGCCGATGTTCTGGAAGAAGAGCTGGGCGTCCCACTGTTCGTAGCGCACGCCGACCGCGGCATCCCACAGCCAGTAGGAGTCGAGCTTGCGGTAGTTGGGGTCGGTGTCGTTGAAGGCCGTGGCGGTCTTGCTGCGGAAGTTCGCCGAAGCCTGGACGTAGCCCTGCGTCGTTTCGGTGAGACCGAACTCGTATTCGCCGGTCACCGAACCGCGCCACTTGGCGACACCCGGAATGCGGTCACCGTCGTCGCCGACCGAGGTCGAGACCGCAGGCAGGTCTTCCGCCAGGGTGGCATCGGTGAAGGTGATGCCGCCGCCCAGCGTCAGGCCGTCGACCGGCATGATGGTGCCTTGCAGCTCGACGCCGTAGACCGCCGTCTTGCCGCCGTTGATGATGAAGTCGAACGCACCCGACGGATCGGTCGAGCCGAGCTGCTGGTCGGTCCAGTCGATGTAATACACCGCCAGGTCGATATTGCCCTTGCGCTCCCAGAAATAGGCCTTGGTGCCGAGTTCGTAGGACCACAGCGTATCGGGGCCGTAGGAGTCGGGCACATCGACGCCGCCCGAGCCCGCGAGCAGGGCGATATTGTTGACGCCGCCGATGCGGAAGCCCGAAGCGGCGCGCGCGTAGAAGCTGACGTCGTCGTTCATCTCGTAGAGCAGCGAGAAGTTGAACGTCGTCTTCGATTCCGAGCTGTCGCCGGATTCGCGGGCGTAGGGCACCGTGATATCACCCAAGGCGAAGCCGCAGACCGGACGCGGCACGTTGTAGTGCTCGGCGCAGACCGGGTTCGTCGCGAACACGTCCTGCTGGATGGTGCCGTAGTCCTTGATGTCGGCGGAGTAGTAGCGGATGCCGACGGTGGCGGTGAGCTGACTGGTGATCTCGTAGTCGCCCTGGGCGTAGAGCGCGTATTGCTCGACGTCGATGTTGTCGACGGTCGAGAACACGATGCTGCGCGAGAAATTGCCGTCGGTGCACTCGCGATAGGTCACGCAGGGCGCTTCGCCGTTGGCGCTGTTGGCGAGCTTCACCGTCGTCTCGTTCGACACGGTGCTGTTCTCGTAATAGGCGCCGACCACGACTTGGAACGGCCCGTCGAAGGACGAGCTGAAGCGGCCCTCCAAGGTATCCGCATCGAAATTCTGGGCCTGGGTGATCGCGCAGGCGCCGGGGATGCCGAAATTGTTGCAGGTCTGCGAGGTGTCGGCGGTGCGGCTGACCCATTGCTGGGTGTTCGAATAGGCGAAGAGGAACGTGCCGAAAGACGCGTCGTAGGTCGCTTCGACATAGCCGAGGTCGTAGTCGTCGCTGTAGGGCTCGGTCGCGCGCAGATTGCTGACATAGTCCGGCTGGCCGAGCGCCCAGGACTGCACGCCGTCGACGTCGATCTCCTGGTGGGTGTACATGCCCAGCAGGTGGAATTCGGGGGTCACCTCGGCGCCGATCGAGATGCGGCCGCCCTTGGTGGTGACGTCGTTGGCGTTCTTGTAGTCGAAATTCGCGGTTTCCTGATCGATGAAGCCGCCGCCGGATTCGCCCCAGAGCACGGTGCGGATCGCCAGCTTGTCCTTCACGACCGGCAGGTTCACCGCCACGTCGCCCATGTAGAGATTGTTGCCGCCGTCGGTCGTCGACATGGAGGCCGACCAACTGCCCTCGACATTCTTGAAGTCGGGACGGTTCTCGATCACCCGCAGCGTGCCGCTCATCGAGCTGGACCCGAACAGCGTGCCCTGCGGGCCGCGCAGGATTTCGACGCGCTGGATGTCGTGCAGGCGAAGGCCCGGCTTGCCGTCGCCGCCGTCTTCCGTGAGCGAGCCGCCGAGGATGGGTGCGTCGTCGAGATAGACGCCGACCGTCTGGCCGATCTGCGAGGCGACGCCGCGGATGATGTACTGGTTGAACGCGGCACCGAAATTCTGGGTCGCGAAGGTCGGGTCGATCTTCGTGAGATCCTGGAACGACGTGACGTTGCGCGCCTCCAGCGCCTGCCCGGTATAGGCGCTCACCGAAAGCGGAATGTCCTGGACCTGGGCTTCGCGGCGGGTCGCGGTGACGACCACTTCCTCGGACCCGTCACCCGCCGTGCGGGCGGGCGTACCCTGCGCCGCCGCGACGCCTGCCAATGCCACCGCCATGAGGCCGAGACCGCTGCTCAGCATCAGACGCGTCTTACCGCCTAGTCTTCCGTACCTGCTCATACTGCCCCCGCGTCAAAGCCATATATATGTGATTATGCACCCTGCATTCTGCATACAGAGTCCGTGGACGGTACGCTTCTGGGAATGACTGTCAACCGCCCGTCTCGCAATTGCGATGCTGCGATGCAGCGAATGTCAGGAATCCCCGTCAGCCCGCCGTTTTGCGCGGGATTTCAAGGGTTCGCGCCGCAAGCGCCGCCGCGCAAGGGGGGCTCGCCCGGCGATAAGTCCGCGCGGCAGCTCGCAGCAAGGAATTGCAGCAGCGCCGCATTGAACGCCGACGGTGTTTCGAAATAGGCGGAGTGGCCGGACTTCGGCAGCTCCACATAGCGCGAGCCGGGCGTCAGCCCGTGCGCGGCGCGGATGAGATTCGGCGTGCAGATCACGTCCTCTTCCCCGACGAGATAGAGGATGGGCACGCCGGTCGCGGCGAGTTCGGACGGCGTCCAGGGGACGGGCGCGCCCTTCACGGTCTTCAGCGTGACGCTGTTGAAGCTGGCGATCTGGAGATAGAGCAGCGTGCGCTCGGGATCGGCCGCGAGGGTCGTCTTGCCGAGCACGCGCTGGGCCTGGGAGAAATCGCGGGTGGCGGCATTGAGCGCGGTGAGCTCCGACGCGTAGGGCTCAGGCAGGCGGATGGCGGCGAGCGAATCGCAGACCGCCAGCGCAACGACACGCTCCGGGTAGCGGCAGGTGAAGGCGGCGCAGGTGCCGCCGCCCATCGACTGGCCGACGAGGGCGGCGCGGTCGATCTTCAGTTCGTCGAGCAGGAGCCTCAGGTCGTCGACGAAGGCCGAGCGGCCGAGGCCTTCGGCATCGGTCGAATTGCCGAAGGCGCGCTGGTCGATGGAGATGACGCGATAGGATTTCGAGAGCGTCGGGATCTGGTTGAACCAGCTCGCGTGATTGCCGCCGACGCCGTGCGCGAGGACGACCGGCACGCCTTCGCCGTATTGCTCGTAATAGAGCCTGCTCTCTCCAGCATTCACATACGGCATGGCGCGCTCCCCCCTGCGGCGTTTCGTGAAATCAGGCCTTGTCCTTGCGCAGGACCAGGCCGTCATATTCGCGGCTGTCGACACGCGCTTCGACGACGACGGGGCCGTCGGCGGCGAAGGCTTCTTCGAGGAGGCGCCGGAAGGTGGCGGGGTCTTCGGCGGTGCGCACCGGCACGCCGAAAAGATTGGCCTCGCCCACCTTGCCGCCGTCGCGCACCGGCGTGCCGTAGATCGGCTTGCCCTTCTTTTCCTGCTTGATGCGGATGAGCGCGAGATCGTTGTCGGTGAGCAGCACCACGACGATCTTGACGTTATAGCGGACGGCGGTCGCGAGTTCGCCGACCGTCATCAGGAAGCCGCCGTCTCCGACCACGGCGCAGACCGGTACATCCGGCTTCGCCAGCTTGGCGCCGATCGCCGCGGGGACGCCGAAGCCCATCGTGGACCAGCCATTGGTCATGATCTGGAGGCCCGGCGCGGGCGTGCGCCAATGCTGTCCGATCAGGTGCGTGTGCGCGCCGACGTCGCAGGTCATGATGCCGTTCTGCGGCAGCACCTCGCGCAGCACGTCGAGGGCGGCGCGCGGGCCGAAGGGGCCCGATGTCGCGCCCTTCAGCTTCGCGAACATCGTCTCGCGGCGATCGGCGAGGGCGGCGAGGTCCCATTGCTTGGCGGGCGTCTGACGCGCGAGCAGGGCTTTCAGCGAGGCGGCGATGTCGCCGACGACATCGCAGGCGAGGTCGTATTCCTTGGTGTCGATGTCGGCCGGTTCGGTGTCGAAGCTGACGAGCGGCGCCTTCGGCATCCAGCTTTCGTAGTTGAACTCGACGGGGTCGTAGCCGATCGCGACGACGAGATCGGCCTGGGCGTGGGTCTGGCCGACGATGTCGCTGAGGGCGTGGAAGACGACACCGGCATAGCAGGGGTGCGTCTCGGGCAGCAGGCCCTTGGCCATCGGCGTGAGGATGACCGGGACCTGGTATTTGTCGGCGAGCGCGACGATCTCAGCGCCGACACCGGCCCGGGCGGCGCCGAGGCCGACGGCGAGGACGGGCTTGCGGGCGGCGTCGAAGAGCTTGCCGGCCTTTTCGATGCGATCGGCGGGCGCGGGCTTGGGTCCGGCGGGCGCCTTGAAGGCGCCGCCCGACGGCGCTGCGGTTTCGGCGGAGAGGCCGGTGGGCAGGCCGACATGGACCGGGCCGGGCCGCGGGGTCAGCGCGACGGTTGCGGCGTCGTGCAGGATCTCGCGCACCCTGCCGGCTTCGAGGCGCGTCGTTTTCTTGGTCAGCGGCGCGAAGAGAGCCTGGTGGTCGATGCCCATCTGGGTCGTGCGGGTGCGCATGGCGGCGGGCATTTCGTCGGTCAGCGCGATCATCGGCGAGCGGTCGAGCAGGGCTTCGCCGACGCCGGTCGCGAGATTTGTGGCGCCGGGGCCGAAGGTGCCGAAGCAGACACCCGGCGCGCCCGAGAGGCGGCCGCAGACATCGGCCATCATGCCCGCGCCGCCCTCGTGCGTCGCGAGGATGAACTCGATGCCCTCGGTCTTGCGCAGGGCGTCCATGTAGTCGACCCAGCCGCCGCTGGGCACGCCGAAGACGAATTTGACGCCGAGGTCGCGAAGGGTCTCCGCCACTTCGAGGGCGACGGTCTTGTTCTCCATGATCGATCCTTGATGCCGCCCGCTAGATCGCGAGGCAGACATATTTGAGCTCTGTGAATTCATCGAGGCCGTAGCGCGAGCCTTCGCGTCCGAGGCCGGATTGCTTGACGCCGCCGAAGGGAATCGGGCCGCCGGTGATCTTGATCGTGTTGACCGCCACCATGCCGTATTCGAGCGCATCGCCGAGGCGATGGGCACGCGAGAGGTCGCGCGTGTAGACATAGGCCATCAGGCCGTACTCGGTGTCGTTGGCAGCGGCGACGACGGCGGCTTCGTCGGTGAACGGCGTGATCGCGGCGACCGGGCCGAAGGTTTCTTCCTGCATCACCAGCATGTCGGGCGTGGTGTCGACGAGGACCGTCGGTTCGAAGAAGAGGCCGGGGCCGAAGCGGCCGCCGCTGGCGACGCGGGCGCCCTTCGCTTGCGCGTCGCGGACATGCGCTTTCGCCTTGTCGAGCACCCCCGTGTTGATGACGGGGCCGATGTCGCTCTGTGGATCGGTGCCGGGGCCGACCTTCAGCATGCGCGTTTCCTGCACGAAGGCAGCGATGAAGGCGCCATAGATGTCGGCGTGGACATAGATGCGGTTGGCGGCGAGGCAATCCTGTCCGCTCGTCTGGTATTTGGCCGCGACCGCCGCCTTCGCCGCCGCTTCGACATCGACATCGGGGAAGACGAGGAAGGGCGCGTGGCCGCCTAGCTCCATCGAAAGGCGCTTCACGCCGGGGGCGCATTGCGACATGAGCAGGCGGCCGATTTCGGTGGAGCCGGTGAAGGAGAGCGCGCGCACCGCAGGGCTCTTGCAGAGTTCGCCGACGACGACCGGCGGCGCGCCGGTGACCACGGAGAGCACGCCCGGCGGCAACCCGGCCTCAACGGCGAGGAGCGCGAGGGCGAGCGCGGAAAAGGGCGTCTCCATCGACGGCGCCGCCACCGCGGTGCAGCCGGCCGCGAGGGCGGCGGCGGCCTTGCGGGTGAGCATGGCGGACGGGAAATTCCACGGCGTCACCAGCGCGGCGACACCCACCGGTTCGCGCTGCACCAGCATCTTGCGGCCGGGCAGATGCGGCGGAATGACATCGCCATAGGCGCGGTTCGCTTCCTCCGCGAACCAGCGCACGAACTCCGCGCCGTAGAGGATTTCGCCGCGCGCGTCGGCCAGCGGCTTGCCCTGTTCGAGCGTGACGATCATGGCGAGATCGTCGGCGCGCGCGAGGATGGCGGCGCGCCAGGCCATCAGGTGGTCGGCGCGCTGACGCGGCAGCAAGCCGCGCCAGGCCGGCAAGGCCCGCGCCGCCGCGCCGATTGCGCCTTGCACCGCGGCCCGGTCCAGGTTCGGCACATGGCCGAGGACGCTGCCGTCGGCAGGATTGCGGACCGGCGCGGATGTCGCGGCCCCGATCCAGGTGCCGCCGACGCAGGCTTCTTCGCGGAGGAGGCTGCGCCACGACGCATCCCTGGTCCGCCGGGCACGCACGGTTGACGTCATACCATCACTCGACCTGAACGAAGCGACGCCTGCCCTACTCCCAATAGGCAAACGCCATGGCGCATCCCGTGCCCGCTTCGCTGCGGTAGCACGGCACATAGTCGATGAGGTTCATGTCCATGCCCTGCACCGCGCCGGCGAGGACCGACCAGCAGCGCAGTTCGGAATTGCCCGACTGGAGCTTTTCCAGCGGCAGGGCGGCGTGATCTTCGGCCGTGCCCTTGTCCATGATGCGCAGGAAGTCGCGGTCGAACGCCTCGTCGACCACGAAATGGCTGAGGCCGCCGGTCGCCATGACGACGACACGCAGATCCTCGGTCCATGATTCGATCGCCTCGCGCAGGGCCTGGCCGATGCGGAAGCAGCGGCCGGGATGCATCTGGTTCGGCGGGTAGTAGGTGTTCACGCTGACCGGGATGACCGGATAGGTCTTGTTGGTCATGATGCGGCGATAGACGTAGCCGAAGGAGTGGGTCATGCCCTGGCCTTCGGGATAGTATTTCGAGTGCGCCGGATCGAAATCGCGCGCCATGAGATCGCCGATCAGGCGGCGCGCGAAGCCCGACGCGACGGGGTAGTCGCGATTGTCCTGCCAATACCAGAAGTCCGGCATGAGCTTGGGATCGTATTTCCACTTCATCATGCCCTTGGGCCGGTAGGGCAGCGTCTCGCCCCAATAGACGGCGAGCGCGGGCATGTTGTCGTCCTGGTAGACTTCCTTGTGGTCGTCGCCGATCAGCAGGACGATGTCGGGGTCGGCGGCGTCGAGCACTTCGGTGATGCGCGCGATCGCGGCTTCGTTCGCTTCGTGGCGCGTCTGAAGGATGTTCGGGTCGAGCTCCTTCAGAAGCGAACGCGGCGCCTGCGTCGCCAGTTCCGCGTAGGAGAGCTTGCGGCCGGTGTGGTCGTGCAGCGCAAACATGTCGCGCTTGTCGTCGGCCTCGGCGCGGGCAAGCCACGCATCCGGCTTCATCAGCAGCGCCGGGCTGTGCGAGCTGCCGATTCCCATGACGACTTTCGCCATCTCAAATACCCCCAGGAAGTGAACGCAAAATCACGGCAGATCAGGCGACTTTCATCAGCTCGCGGGCGCCTTCCTCGAAGTCGACGCCGCGCGGCAGGACGATGCCGGCCGAACGGACCCGGTAGAGCTCAGGCTGCTTGGGCAGCGGCACTTCGCCGGTTTCCTTCAGGTGACGGGCCTGTTGCAGCATCAGCTTGCGCCAGGCGACGATCGCCGCGTCGCCGGAAGCGAGGATTTCCCGGGAGCGGTCGACGATCGGCCCCATCGTCTCCTGGATCGCCGAGTCCTGGAGGCCGATGCCCTCGATGCCGCTGGAGCTGTAGAGCCGCTGGGTGTCGCGGTTGATGCCGTAATTGTTCGAGCGGTTGTTGATGGGACGGTACGAGCCGTCCGGGTGCACCGGCACGTTCACCGACTGGGGATCGTAGTTCGAGTCCAGCGGGTTCTTCGGGTGCCAGTGGAAGGTGAAGGTCCAGGTGTTGTGGTCGTCGATCGGTGTCCAGGCGTGGCCGGCGATCGGCGACATCGGATCGCGCGGGGCGATCATCGTATAGAACGGCGCGAGGAACTGGGTGATGCGCCAGTAATATTCCGTGTCCGACGCATTGCGGCGGGCGCCGATGCGCAGGCCATAGGAGGTGTTGCGGACGAAGAATTTAGGCGCGGTGTCCCTGGCGAGATAGGAGACCTTGGGGTCGATCGCGCGCTGGCGTTCGCGGAACGAGGCGTTCGGGTTCGAGGGGTCGAGCATCGAATGCAGGATGCCGACATGGCTCGAATCGATGCCGCCCTCGACGCCTTGCGCGAAATTATTCTCCTGAAGCCGCTTGCCGACATGGCGGTTGGCGGCCGGGACCAGGCCCCATTCGAGCTCGGGCGGCCGCTCCGGCATGTGTTCCTTCGGACCCATATAGGCCCAGATCACGCCGCCCCATTCCATGACCGGATAGGACTTGATCTTCACCTCGTCGCGCAGCGGCGAGTTGGCGGGCTCGGCGGGCATGTCCATGACGTTGCCTTCAACGTCGAACTTCCAGCCGTGATAGACGCAGCGCAGCCCGCACTCCTCGTTGCGCCCGAAGAAGAGATCGACCCGGCGATGCGGGCAGTAGCGGTCGAGGAGGCCGAGACGGCCCTTCGAATCGCGGAAGACGATGAGGTCTTCGCCCAGCAGGCGCGTGCGCATCGGCGCGCCGTCGGCCAGCGCCACTTCATCGGCGATGAGGAAGGGCTGCCAGTGGCGGCGGAGATATTCGCCCATCACCGTGCCGGGGCCGACGCGCGTGAGATCCTCGTTGTCCTGCTGGGTGAACATCGACCTTCCTCGTTCGCTGGCGGCTGCTGCCTTGTCGCACTGCAACGCGACGGCGGGCGCACGTTTGCATACCGCATGCATTTGTCAACCCGAGGGCACGCCGGCGTGACATTTTTTCCTTGCGCGCTGCACCAAAGCCCAAGGAAATGCAGAAGATGCTGGCGGACCCCGACAAATGTATGCAGTATTCAGTTTTCCAGCGCGGAGGCTCCCTTGGTCGATATGACGGTCACCCAACCTGTCGCCGAGCGCAGTCTCAGCCGGCAGGCATGGTTCATGGTCGGCGCCGCGCTGCTGGGCACGATGTGCTGCTCGACCTCCGTCATCCTGGTGAATGTCGGCGTCTTCATGAAGCCGCTGGGCGAGACCTTCGGCTGGGCCCGCGGCGACATCGCGCTGTCGCTCTCGATCGCCGCCCTTTCGATGGCGGCGGCCAATCCGTTCGTCGGCGGGCTGATCGACCGCTTCGGCGTGAAGCCGGTGCTGGTGACCTCGCTGCTGCTCTACGGCCTCTTCGTCGCGGCGACGCCGCTGATGATCGGCGAGGGCGACATCTGGGGGCTCTATCTCGCCTATGCGGCGATCGCCGGCTTCGGCGCCGGCTCGAACGTCATCGCCTATGTGCGGCTGCTTTCAGGCTGGTTCACCGGGCCGCTGAACGACAAGCGCGGCCTGGCGCTCGGCATTTCCTCCGCCGGCATTCCGCTGGGAACGACGATCACCTCGCCGCTGGGCGTGCTGCTGATCGACGCCTTCGGCTGGCAGGGCGGCTTTTGGGGACTGGCGCTGCTGCCGCTGGTGGTCGGACTGCCGATCGCGCTGTTCCTGATCCGCCCGGCGCCCGGCGAGGTTCGGCGGCCGCGCGGCGGCGGACCGGTCGCGGCCGCGAACCTGCCCGGCCTCACGATGGGCGAAGCGATGCGGACGCAGGCCTTCTGGCTGCTGCTGGCGATGGCGCTGCTGATGTCGAGCTGCCTCCAGGCGATCGGCATCCACACCGCACCGCTGCTGGGCGATTTCGGCATGGCGGCCTGGCTGCTGGCGCTGATCCTCGCGATCGACGGAGCGCTCGGCATCGTGGCGCGGGTCGGCGCAGGCTTCCTGTTCGACCGCTTCTTCGCGCCCTATGTCTCGGCCGTCATCTTCAGCATCGCCGCCGTCTCGGCCTTCGGCTATGCCGCCGAGCCGACGCTGATCGTCGCGATCCTCGCGACGCTGCTGATCACGATCGGCAGCGGCGCGGAATCGGACTTCATCGGCTATGTCGTCGGGCGCTATTTCGGCCTGAAGAGCTACGGCCAGATCTTCGGCGCGGTCTACGGCATGTTCATGATCGGCATTGCGCTGGGGCCGTATCTCTTCGGTGTCGCGTTCGATGCGTGGGGCAATTACCAGATGCCGTTCCTGTTCGCCGGCATCGGCGTCACGGTCATCTGCATCCTGATGCTGATGCTGCCGGCCTTCCCCGCCGAGGCGGAGAAACGCTAGCTCAGACGAGTTCCCGCACGGGCGCATCGGCAGCGATGCGTCCGTAGGCGAAGCGCGCGAGGTCGAGGCTGCGGTAGCCGCCATGGACCAGCAGCTCGGCAATGGCACGGCCGACCGCGACGAGGTGCTGGACGCCGTGGCCACTGAGGCCGCAGGCGAAGACGAAATTGGCGCATGCGGGGTGTGGCCCGAGGACCGGATTGCCGTCGAAGGCGTTCCATTCGATATGCCCGACCCAGCCGCGTTGCAGCCTGAGCCGTTCGAAGCGCGGCACGCGATGGGCCAGCGCCGGCCAGACATGGTTCTCGAAGAGATCGGGCGCGACGTCGTAATCGTCGTCGCCGTGAAGGACGCTCTCGCGCGGCGAGGCCGCCAGGAAGAGATGGCCTTCGGGCTTGAAGTTCAGATGCGCGACATGGTCGAGGACGATCGGGCAGCCGGGAACGGGATCGGCCGCCTGGAAGGCGAAGGTGTGCGCCTTGAGCGGACCGACCGGCAGGTCGATCCCCGCCATCGCCGCAACGGCGCCGGCCCGTGCCCCGGCCGCATTGACGATGAGGCCGGCGCGGAGGACCGAGCCGTCGGCGAGGCAGACGGCTTCCATCCGGCCGCCCTGCGCCATCCGCAAGCCGACGACCTCCGCGGCGCGATAGACGACGCCCTGCGCGATCGCCTTGCGGCGAAAGGCATGGAGCAGAGCCTGGGGATCGAAAACGCCTTCATAGGCGCCGCCCAGCACGGCGATGCCGATGTCCTCGACATTCATCCACGGGAAGCGCCGCGCGAGGTCGTCGCGGCCGAGAATCACCGGGGTGGCGCCGAGGCTGCGCTGCATTTCGGCCTGCTCGCGGACCAGCGCCGCATCGGCCTCGGCCTCAAGACGAAGATAGGGATGGGGCTTCAGCCCCATGTCCGGCGCGATGTCGTTGACGGCGAGCAGATGCGGCGCCTGGAGCAGAAAGTCGTAGCCCGCCTGCGACATCAGCACATTCTCGGGCGTGGAGAAGTGCTGGCGGATGCCCCCGGCGGCGAGGCAGGTCGCGGCCCGCGCGTAGCTGGGGTCGCGCTCGCAGACGACGATTCGCAAGGCTCGCCCGGCCAAGGCGCTGAGGAAATAGGCGACGGCGCTGCCGACGCCGCCGCCCCCCACGATCACCACGTCGGCGAACGCATCGCCGGCCGCTGCGGGGAGGGTTTTCTGCGTGTCCATGCGCTAGGTCAAATTTTTGCGTTGCGGTTCAAGCATACTGGATACAGAAGACTGTAAGCAGAAGCCTGCGCGGTTCGGTTGCGGTGTACGGAATTCGCGTGACCGCCGGGCAGCTAACCTGGGAGCGAACATGGCTCGCGTCGGAAGGACCGTCGTCCAAGTCGAGCGGTTGCGGGATCAGGTCTACGAGTTGATCCGAGACGACCTGAAGTCCGGAACCTTCGAGCCCGGCCAGCGCCTGCTCGAGGTGGAACTGGCCGAGAAATACCGGGTGTCGCGGACGCCGGTGCGCGAGGCGCTGTTCCAGCTCTCCCGCGACGGTCTGCTGGCAGGCAACGACCGGGGCTACGTGGCGCCGACCTATACGGTGCGCGAGGCGATGGAGCGGCTGGAGGTCAAGCGGCTGCTGGAACCGGCGGTGGCGGAGCATGCGGTCGAGGAGGCCGAGCCCGAGGAGCTGCGCAAGCTCGCGAAGCTTCACGAACAGGAACAGGCGGCGCATGTCGCGGGGCGGGTGCGCGCCTTCAACAAGGCCAATTCCGACTTCCGCGTGACCTTCCGCGCGATGTGCAGGAACACCCTGCTGGTGCGCTGCGTGACGATGGTGGACGACCAGTTCGAGATGGCGCGCAACCGCATCCACGAATCGGCGGCCAACCGCGAGCGCTCGATCAAGCACAACGCGATCCTGCTGACCGCGGCGCAGAAGCACGACGCGGCCGGGGCGCGCCACGAGACGACCGAGTTCCTGGACTTTCTCGCGATCTATTATCGCGAGCACAGCAACGAGGAATAGGGCTCACGCGGGTTCGCCGATCGAGACGGCGAGCGTGCCCACGCCGGCGATGCGGCCTTCGAGACGGTCGCCGGGCCTGACGGCGCCGACGCCGGACGGCGTGCCCGTGTAGATGAGGTCGCCGGGTTTCAGGGCCATCGAGCGCGAGACGATCGCGATGACGTCGGCCACCGGCCAGATGAGATCGGCGATATCGCCGGTCTGGCGCCGCGTGCCGTTGACGTCGAGGGTGATCGCGCCCCCAGCGGGATGACCGATCTCAGCCACCGGGCGGATGGCGGCACAGGGCGCCGAATTATCGAAGGCCTTGCCCCAGTCCCAGGGACGGCCGGTGTCCTTCGCCTTGTTCTGGAGGTCGCGGCGCGTCATGTCGAGGCCGACCGCATAGCCGAAGACGAGGCCGAGGGCGTCGGCCGGCGCGACGTTGAACCCGGCGCGGCCGATCGCGACGACCAGCTCGATCTCATGGTGGAGATTGGCGGTCTCAGGGGGATAGGGAATCGCCGTCCCGTCGTCGACGACGGCGTCGGCGGGCTTGGTGAAGAAGAAGGGCGGTTCGCGCACCGGATCGCTGCCCATCTCGCGGGCATGGTCGGCGTAGTTGCGCCCGACGCAGAAGATGCGGCGCACCGGGAAACGCCGCGTGTCGCCGGCCACGGCGACGGAGGGGATGGCAGCCGGCGCGAAAACGAAGCTGTCGGTCATGGGACGATCCTTTGGGCGCCGCTCAGGTGCCGACGCGGAGCGGCGAGGAGAGGCTCTCCAGCGCAGCGATCATCGAGAGGGCGGTGATCTTGCCGGTGCCGGGCTTTTCGGGCGACGGCACATTCTGGATGCGGAGCTCGAACGAGGCCGAGTCGGCGTCGACCTGAATGACGTGGGTGTTGCGCTCCAGATGCGGGTCGGCCCAGATCTGGAGCCGCGTGCGGTCGGGCCCGATGCCGGCGAGGGCGAGGGCGGCGGCGACATTCACATTGGCGGGGAAACCCCTGGCGCCGTCGCGCGCGCTGCCGTCGAACAGCATCGTCGGCTCGGTCAGCGCCATCACGTCGACGCCGATCTTCGCAAGATGCGGCGCGCCGACAAGCGATCTCGAGGGCTTGCGGGTGATCATGGTGACCGCGTGGATCGTGCCCTTGGCGGCGGCGCGCACGGCATCGAGGCCGAGCAAGGCGCCGGTCGCCATGATGACGCGGCCGCCGTGGCGGCGGGCGAGGTCGACGATCTCCATGTGGTCGAGCAGCGCCGCGGCACTGACCGTCACCATCTGGCGCCCGGCGCGCATGGCAGGCTCGGCGATCTCCAGGAAGGCGGCGGTGGGGGCGCATTCGACGATGATGTCGCAGGCATCGGCGAGTTCCCGGGGCGAGACGACGGGAACCGCCGTGCCGCCCATCTCAGCCAATGCCGCCTCGGCTTTCCGGCGCGAGCCGCTGACGATCGCCGCCAGCGCCATGCCTTCGACCTCGCCCGCCAGCAAGCGGCGGCCGACGGCCTTTCCGATGGTGCCGAAACCTGCAACCCCGACCCGATAGGGCATCCGCCACATTCCCCCACCACCGGAAAAGTCCGGCGTTGATTTCCTCGGCTCAAACGATATCACGATCTGTGCGACCGCTTGAAGCAATTCAGTATGTCGTATACTGTATACACATGAGCGCCACGATGATAGAGCCCAAGTCAACCGTGCTGACCCGCATGTGCCGGGCCGATGAGGTGCCGCCGGAAGGCGTGATGCAGGTGACGCCGGGCGACCGCGATACGGAATACGCCATCTATCGCCTGGGCGAGGAATATTTCTGTACCGACGACATCTGCACCCACGGCCTGGTCTCGCTGGCCAACGGCGACGTCGAGAACGGACAGATCTTCTGCCCGCTGCACGGCGGCGCGTTCGACATCCGCACCGGCGCAGCGACCGAACTGCCCTGCCGGGTGCGGCTGAAGACCTACAAGGTCGAAGTGGTCGACGGCGAGATTTTTGCAGCGCTGGACTGAGCTTCGCGCCCAATCCCCTTGTGCCAGGGTGCGCGACGGCGCGAGCCGTCGAGCCTCGAACCACGCAGTTTCTATCCTGCGCGCCTGAAGAGCTGTGCGTGGTTCGAGGCTCCCCCGGGTCAAGTCCGGGGTCGCACCTCACCATGGCAAAAAGGATTGTGGCTGAACGAGCTTACGGCCGGCTTCAGCCCGGCGCTTTCAAGGGCACGGCGGGGTTGGCGAGGTCGGGCGGGGGCGGATGGCCGAGGAGCTTCTTTGCGGTGCGCAGGTCACGAACCGCGTTGACGGCGCTGACGCCGGCGATCGCGCCGCCGACGATGTGGAACACCAGGAATTTGCCGCCGGCCGGGTCGCCGCGGACGATGTCGGTCTCGCCGATCGGCGTGCCCCAGGCCTGGAGATTGATGTCGTATTGATCGGTCCAGTAGGAAGCGGTCTCGGCATAGCCTTCGTCCGGCGCGAGGAGGCTGCGGCCGACATGCGCGCCATGCGCGGCGGCATGGGCCCAGGTTTCCTGGCGCTCGTGCCGGCCGTGGCGCGTGTTGACATGCAGCGCGACCTCGCCCGCCGCGAAGATGTGCGGATCGCCGGTGCGGCCGTGCGCGTCGACGACGATGCCGCCGGGCGCGACCTCCAGTCCGGCGGCGGCAGCAAGCTCGGTGTTCGGAAGGACGCCGACGCCGACGACGACGATGTCGGCGATGAGGTCGGGGCCTTGCGAGAGGCGCAGCGTCCAGCCGGCTTCGTTGCGCGCCGCATCGGCGATCGTTGCACCGAAAAGAAATGTTACGCCCGCTTCGCGATGACGCCGCTCGAAATAGTCAGACACCGCGGGCGCCGTCGCGCGGGCCATGACGCGCGGTTGCGGTTCAATGACCGTTACCTGGCGACCCGACGAAGAGGCGGCGGCGATCTCGAGGCCGATGATCCCGCCGCCGACGATGGCGACGCGGCTGGCCGCGGCGAGGTCGCGGCGCAAAGCGAGTGCGTCGTCGAGACTGCGCAGGTAATGCACGCCGGGCGCGCCAGGCGGCAGGGAGGGCAGCGTGCGCACGCGCGATCCGGTCGCCAGTACCAGCGTGCCGTAGGACAGCGCCTCGCCGCCGGCCAAGATCACGCGGTGCGCGGTGCGGTCGATGGCGGTGACGGCGCGGCCGGTGTGCAGTTCGATCTGCGATTCGGCGAGGCTGTCGCCGGGGGCGAGGGCGATTTCGCGCTCGTGGCCTTCGGCGAGCAGGACCGCCTTCGACAGCGGCGGCCGGTCATAGGGGGCGTGCGGCTCGTCGCTGACCAGGAGGATGCGGTTCGCAAAGCCGGCGGCGCGGGCGGCCTCGGCAACCCGCAACCCCGCGAGCCCGGCACCGACGATGACCAGCGGCCCTTCGGCGGTGTTCACGCGGCCTCCGGCATCAGCGCGACGCCGCCCATGCCGGAGATCCATTGCGGGATCGGTTCATAGAAGAGCTTCTCGCCCTTCGCGCCCGGCAGCGCGCCGGCCATGAACAGCCACGACACCACTTCGAGCCCGCCATTGCCCGATTCGCGGAAGATGTGGTCGGCGCTGTATTCGGCGAGCTCGGCCGAACGGCCGGCGATCATGCGGGCGATGAAATCCTCGTCGAATTCCACGGCGACCCGGCCCTGCTCGGGCAGGCAGAGCCAGTGCGAGAGGCCCCCGGTGCCGACGACGACGACACGCTCGCCGGCCGGACGCTGCTGTTCCACCATCTGCTTCAGCACCGTGCCGAGGCGATAGCAGCGGCGCGGAGAGGGCGGCACGGGCATCAGCGAATTGATGTAGACCGGGACGACCGGCACCGTGTCGGTGGGGTCGACGACCAGCTTCGGCAGCGACATGCCGTGATCGGGCTTCACCTCTTCCATCTGCACGAGGTCGAAGCCGTTCGGTTCGGCGAAGCGCGCGAAGGCTTCGGCGAAGGCGCGGTGGCCGGGGAAGGTGGCGGCGGGCGTGCCGTCGCCCATGGTGGTGAAGCTGTCGGCGACGCCGACCGCGAGCGTCACCTGTGCCGCGAGGCTGAAATTGTTGAGGTGGTCGCTGCCCGCCAGGACGATCACGTCGGGCTTCAGCGCGGCGATGCGGCGGCGGATTTCCATCATGCCGTCGATCACGCGCCCGGCCTGCGGCTCCACGCCCTGGGGCGGGAACAGTACATGCGACATTCCAAAGCCGCCAACGATCCGGCCCATCAGCGCCCCAGCAAGCGATCGAGATAGGCGTCCATCAGGCCCGGCGCGCCCGGCGGCCGCGGCGCCTTCAGGCGCATGAATTTCATCTGAAGATTGGGATGCAGGCCGACCTTGTGCAGGGCCGGCGGCGAGCCCTCGCGCAGCAGCGCCTTTTCCTCGCCGGTCAGGCCGTAGCTTTCATAGGCCGGCTCCTGATCCCTGGCGAATTCCGCCGCGGCGGCCGGATTGCGCTGGAGGTCCTGGATCAGCTTCTGGACGCGATAGGCTCCGCTCATCGCGGCGCCCTGAACATCGTACCGGAGAAGAAGGCGGAGGTGACGGTGACGAATTCCTGGGGCGCTTCCATCATCACCCAATGGCCGACATGCGGCAGGATGAAGCCCCAGGAGTTCGGCATCAGTTCCAGATAGCCGTAGATGCGCGCCGGGATCGCGATCTGGTCGAGCTTGCCGCCGACGACCAGCGTCTCGGTCTGAACCGAGGCGATGGCTTCGCGGGCATAGGTCATCGGGTCGGACTGCATGTGCTGATGCAGCGCCGTCATGGCCTCGCGCGAACCGGGCTGGATGGTGAGCTGATGGCGGTAGCGGACGAGTTCGTCGGAGATGTTGAAATGCGGGCCGGCCAGCACCGAGACGAGCTTGCGCATGCCTTCGGGCGTGAAGTCGTAGCCGCCGAGGGCCTTGCGGGGCGCAGGATCGGGATTGGCGATGTCGAGGCCGGCGGCGCCCATGAGCACCAGCTTCTTCACGAGCTCCGGCCGCTGGATGGTGACGCCGAGCGCCGTCGCGCCGCCCATCGAGTTGCCGATGAGGAGGACCGGCTTGCCCTTCGCGACCGCCTCGAGGAAGGCGATCATGTGCTTGTTGCGGTTGGTCTGGCCGTAATTATAGGTCGCGGGATCGGGCTTCGCCGACTTGCCGAAGCCGATCATGTCGACGGCGATGACGTGAAACTGCCGGGCATAGGCGCCGATGCAGTCCTTCCAGTTGCCGTAGGCGTCGGCGCCCGAGCCGCCGCCGTGGATGAGCACCAGCGTCTCGCCGGCGCCCGCCTCGAGGTAATGCGTGCTGAGTCCTTCGACGTCGATGAAATGACTCGCCGGCTCCATCGCCCACCCCTTTGGTCTTTGTATGCAGTATGCCGACGTACTGGAGGACGTCAAGAAAGGCGACGGCGCGTCCTGGCGCAATTCGCGAGCCGGCCCCGCATCGAGTCGGGCCAAGCCTATGTCAGATATATAATTTGTTTCAGACTTTGAGGCGATTATATACGATCTGAACGGCGATATATTATATAAGAGCCCTCATGATCTACACGACGCCCCCTCTGGAGCGGGTCGATGAAGCCGTGATGGCGCTCATCCAGGAGGCGAGAGACGTCCTGCGCTATACGGTTGCGCAGGCTCCCAATCGCTGGACGGGATCGCTTCGGCGCAGCACATTCGCGCGCGCCGTTCAGGGGTCGAACAGCATCGAAGGAATCAACGCGTCTCTCAGCGACGCCGCGGCGATCATCGACGACGAGAGACCGGAAACGGTCGACGAAGAGACGTTTCGCGCCCTGGCCGGCTATCGGAACGCCATGACGTATATCCTGCAAACCCACGACGATCCGTATTTCGAATTGAATGCCCAGGTCGTGAAAAGCCTGCATTTCATGATGCTTTCCTACGACCTGACCAAGATGCCCGGGCAATGGCGTCCCGGGCCGATTTACGTCGTTCGGGATCACGACGGGGAAACCGTGTACGAAGGCCCGGAAGCCGAGCAGGTTCCGGCCTTGATGAACGACCTGATCGCCTCGTTGACGCCGGGAACCAATCCTTTGGTTCGCGGGGCGATGGCTCATCTCAACCTGACGATGATCCACCCCTTCAGAGACGGAAACGGCCGTATGGCGCGCGCCATCCAAACTCTGGTCATGGCTCGCGACGGTCTCCTGAGCCCCGTCTTTTGCAGCATCGAAGAATGGCTCGGACGCAACACGCAGTCCTACTACGACATTCTTTCAAAGACCGGTCAGGGCAAGTGGAGCCCACAGAACGACGCGCTGCCCTGGGTGCGGTTTTGCCTCCGCGCGCATTATCAGCAGGCTGCCACGCTCGTTCAGCGCAGCCGCGCCATGGCGCGCGTATTCGCAGATATCGAAAAAACAGCCCGGCGCGAGAAACTGCACGAGCGGACGCTGATTTCCCTCGTGGATGCGGCCTTCGGCTTCAAGGTAAGGGCCGGCCAATATCAGAAGGACAACGCGGTTTCCGATGTCGTCGCAAGCCGCGACCTGCGCCGCCTGTGCGACGCCGGCCTTCTGAAGCCGGTCGGCGAAAAACGGGGACGATATTATGTCGCTGCCGAGCCGCTGCTCGATGCCTACAGACGCGCGCGCGTCAATGATGTCCGCGCCGGCGACCCTTATGACATCGTGCATGAGAGGGCAGCGGCAGGCCAACGCGTTCTGCCGAAGGACTAAGCGTCAGGTCTTCAGCGCGACCTTGCCGATGACGTCGCCGCGGTCGAGGAGGCGGTTGGCTTCGGCGGCCTGTTCCAGCGGAAGGATCGGATCGGCGGAGAGCAGCGGGCCGGTCTTGAGCCAGTCGTGCATCGCGGCGGTGGCGGCGGGGAACATGGGCGTGGAGAAGAAATCATCGGCCGAGAAGGTCTTGAAGGCGATGCAGTGCTTCACGCCGAAGAGGTCGAGCGGCTTCTTGCCGGCGACATAGCCATAGGCCTGGATCTCGCCGAAGGGCTGAACGATCTCGGCGTCGCGCTGGATGGTGTCGCCGCCGACGCCGTTGAAGACGACACGCACGCCCTTGCCGTCGGTGAGGTCGCGCACGGCGGCGACGTAGTCGGTGCGGCTGACGTTGACGACATGGCCGATGCCGATCCTGCGGCAGAATTCTTCCTCGATGGGACGGCGGCAGGTGCCGATGATCGTGCAGCCTTGGGCGTGGGCGAGCTGGGCGATCATGGAGCCCATGCCGCCGCTGGCGCCCTGGATCACGATGGTCTCGCCCTTCACGACGCGGCTGGAGCCGTGGAACAGGAGATGGGCGAGGCGGAAATTGACGAGATAGACGAGCGCGTTGGCGAAGGCGACTTCGGGCGGCACGGCGATGATGTCGGCCGGCGGGATGCGATAGCCGTTGGGCAGCACCTGCGGCTTCGTCGAGGCTTTCACATAGTCGGCGCAGCAGCCGTTCGAGAGAATCAGCGCCATCACGCGGTCGCCCGGCTTCCACGCCGTGACGTTATCGCCGACCGCGGCGATGTGGCCGGCGGCCTCGCGGCCGGGGAACCAGGGCAGCTTGGTTTCCGAGAAATAGGTGCCGCGCCGCGCCTCGGCGTCGCCGTAGATGAGGCCGGCCATCTCGACGCGGATGAGGATGTCGTCCGGACCGATCTGGGGCACCGGCATCTCGACGATCTTCAGATTCTCCGGCGGTCCGACTTCGTCGAGCCGCACCGCACGCATTGTCTTGGGGATCATGCTTTCTGCTTCACCAGATCGAGCGCGACGTCGACGATCATGTCTTCCTGGCCGCCGACCATCTTGCGCCTGCCGAGTTCGACGAGGATCGAGCGGGTGTCGAGGCCGTATTCGCTCGCCGCCTTTTCCGCGTGACGCAGGAAGCTGGAATAGACGCCGGCATAGCCGATGGTAAGCGTCTCGCGGTCGACGCGGACCGGGCGATCCTGGAGCGGGCGGACGAGATCTTCGGCGGCGTCCATGAGCTTGAAGAGATCGCAGCCGTGGTTCCAGCCATAGAGGTCGGCCGCGGCGATGAAGACTTCGAGGGGCGCATTGCCCGCCCCTGCCCCCATGCCGGCGAGGCTGGCGTCGACGCGGACGGCGCCGTTCTGCACGGCGAGCACGGAATTCGCGACGCCGAGCGAGAGATTGTGGTGGGCGTGGATGCCGCGCTCGGTCTCCGGCTTCAGCACGCGGTCATAGGCCTGGAAGCGCGCGGCGACGTCGTCCATCGTCAGCCGGCCGCCGCTGTCGGTCACGTAGACGCAATGCGCGCCGTAGGACTCCATCAGCCTGGCCTGCTCCGCCAGCTTCTCGGGCGGGTTCATGTGGCTCATCATCAGGAAGCCGGCGACGTCCATACCGATGGAGCGCGCGAACTCGATATGCTGCCTGGAGACATCGGCCTCGGTGCAATGGGTGGCGACACGGACCGAACGCACGCCGATCTCGTAGGCGTGCTTGAGGTCGTGGACCGTGCCGATGCCAGGGAGGAGCAGCGTCGTCAGCCTGGCGTGCTTCAGCGTCTCGCCGACGGCGGCGATCCAGTCCCAGTCGGTGTGCGCGCCGAAGCCGTAGTTGAAGGACGAGCCGGCGAGGCCGTCGCCATGGGCGATCTCGATGGCATCGACCCTGGCGTCGTCGAGTGCCCTGGCGATCGCCTTGACGTGATCGAGTCCGTATTGGTGGCGGATGGCGTGCATGCCGTCGCGCAGCGTGACGTCCTGGACGTAGATCTTCTGCCGTTTGGGATCGAAGCTCATGCCGCTGCGCTCCGCTGGGTGCGGCGCGCGATCTTCTCGGCGGTCAGGAGGGCGGCGGAGGTCATGATGTCGAGATTGCCGGCATAGGCGGGCAGGTAATGCGCGGCGCCCTCGACCTCGAGGAAGACGCTGACTTTCAGGCCGGTGAACTCGGCGTTCATTTCGGGGATGCGCAAGGGGCGGTTGCTGCCGATGCGCTCGAACTGAACCTTCTGCTTCAGGCGGTAGCCGGGGACATAGGACTGCACCTCGGCCACCATCGCCTCGACCGACTGGGTTATCGCATCGGGATCGGCGTCGCCGGTGAGACAGAACACGGTATCGCGCATGATCATCGGCGGCTCGGCGGGGTTGAGCACGATGATCGCCTTGCCGCGCGTCGCGCCGCCGACGCTTTCGATGGCGCGGGATGTGGTTTCCGTGAACTCGTCGATATTGGCGCGCGTGCCGGGGCCGGCCGACTTCGAGGCGATGGAGGCGACGATCTCGGCATAGTGCACCGGCGCGACGCGGCCGATCGCGGCAACGATGGGGATCGTCGCCTGGCCGCCGCAGGTGACCATGTTGACGTTCGGCGCATCGAGATGCGCGTCGCCGTTGACCGGCGGGATGGTGTAGGGGCCGATGGCGGCGGGGGTGAGGTCGATGACGCGCTTGCCGTGCTTGCGCAGCACGGCGTCGTGGCGGGCATGCGCGCCGGCCGAGGTCGCGTCGAAGACGATGTCGATGCCGGCGAATTCCGGCATGGCGACGAGGCCGTCGAGGCCCTCTGCGGTGACCGGGACGCCCATGCGCCTGGCGCGCGCGAGGCCGTCCGACTCCGGATCGATGCCGACGAAGGCGCCCATCTCCAGCACCTCGGAGAGGCGCATCACCTTGATCATCAGGTCGGTGCCGATATTGCCCGTGCCGATGATCGCAACCCTGGTCTTCCCAGCCATGGCGGCCTTCATTCCGCGAATGTAAAGCCGGCTGCGCCGAGGCCGCCGATCTCGACCTTCACCCGGTCGCCCGGCACGAGGGTCACCATCGGGCCGAGCGCGCCGGTGAGCACGACATCACCCGCCTGGAGCGGCTCGCCACGCTGCGCGAGCGTGCGGGCGAGCCACGCCGCGGCGTTCAGCGGATGGCCGAGCGCGGCGACGCCGGCGCCCAGCGAGACGACCTTGCCGTTCACCTCCAGCGCCATGCCGCAGGTGCGCAGATCGAGGCCCTGAAGGGGCTTGCGCGCGCCGCCGAGCACGAAGAAGGCCGACGAGCCGTTGTCGGCCACCGTGTCGGCGAAGGTGATCTTCCAGTCGGCGATGCGGCTGTCGACGATCTCGATCGCGGCGACGGCGCACTCTGCGGCGGCGAGGACGTCTTCGGGCGTCGCGTCAGGCTTGGCGAGCGGGCGGCCCATGACGAGGGCGACCTCGCCTTCGGCCTTGGCCTGGATGGTCTTGGCGGGCGAGAGCTTGCCGCCGTCGGCGACCTGCATGTCGGCGAAGAGGACGCCGAAATCGGGCTGGTCGACGCCGAGCTGCTTCTGCACCGCTTCCGCCGTCAGGCCGATCTTGCGGCCGACGACGCGGCGCCCAGCGGCCAGCCAGTGGCGCGTGTTGAAGGCCTGGATGTCATAGGCGGCATCGGCGTCGTTCGGGCCGACGAGGTCACGCATCGGCGGGATGGTCGTGCCGCCATAGGCCTGCCGCAGGAGACCGGCGGCCTCCTCAATCCTGGTGCCCACGCGTGGCCTCCCTATGCGAGCGCCGCCGGCGGCGCCCGATCCTTACAGAAGATCGGTGAACTCGCCCGGCAGCATGTTGCTGTCGACGACGACCGTACGCTCGCCGACCAGCCAGGCGCCATCCACAAAAACGAATTTGTCGAAATAGCGCCCGCAGGCGTGGAGCTTGGAATGCTCCATCTCGCCGGTGCGCGTCATGAGGAAATAGCTGTTCGCCGAGGCCGCCAGGCCAGAGGGATCGATCTCGATCTCGATATTGGTGATGAGATGCAGCGTCTTGCCGCGCGGCACCTGCCACAGGCCCTTCAAGAAGGCGACGCGCTCATGCAGCGCACCCTTGCCCTTGTCGCGGAAGAGATAGAGGCCGGTCTCGCCGTAATTCTCGCTGGTGATGCCGCCATAGACGGCGTTCTCGGCGAAGAGGTCCATCCATTCGAGGAACTTCTTTTCATCCGAGTAGCGGGCCACGCGATGGATGAGCGCGACGATTTCCTTCTCGATCGCGTATTCGTTGGCAGGCGCAGCGGCCTGGGCAACGTTCTGACTAACGGACATGGCGTTCTCCAAACCCTAACGAGCGGCGATCACGCCACTTCGGCCAACGCGTCGGCCATGTAATCCTTGTAGACGTCGTAGAAACCGCGCAGCGAGTATTCGTCGTTCTTCGCGCCGACGCTGCCCGGCTCCTGGCCGCGGTCCATGTTGGACCAGCGGACGGCGTCGATCGTCGAGAAGCCGACGGCGCAGCGGCGCGCCGCCTCGTTGTCGTCGCCGCTGATCTTGCCGGCGGCGGTCTGCGCATCCAGCGCGGTGTCGAGGCGATGCTGGCGCATTTCCGGCGTGTCGCTCTTGCGGCCGAAGGCGACGATCTCGACATAGGCCTTGTCGACGCCGGCCGGCTGCACCGTCTGGAGCACCATGCTGGCAGCCGTGTTGCTGGTGTACTGGAGATCGAGATTGGGGAAGCAGGCGAGAATGTTGTGGCGCGTGCGCTGCGGCTCGTCGGTGGTGCGCCGGCCGAGGATGTTCGGACGCTCCGGCAGCTTGCGGCCCGACATGCGCGACATGGTCTGCATGATCTGCTTGGGATTGCCCTGCGAGGGGAAGGTCAGCAGGCTGTGCCCGGCGCCGAGATCGTAATTCTCGCCCTCGATCTTCACGCCCGTATAGTTCTGGCCGAGGATCTGGTGCGCGAACATCGGATGGTAGTTGTCGCGGAAGTTCTCGTGCCAGAGCTTCCAGTTGCCTTCGAGCGTCCAGCGTACGCGGCCCAGCGCCACGCCGTCGCCGGTGGCTTCGGCGATGTGGGGCGCGACCGGGCCGAGGAATTCCATCAGCGGCGGCGCTTCGGCATCCAGGCAGACGAAGATGTGGCCGTTGAACTGCTCGCAGCGGACCTTGGGGATGTCGTAGCAGGCGTTCCTGGTGAGGTTCTCGGGGTAGGCCTGCGGCAGGGGCACGGCGGTCAGCTTGCCCGTCGTGTCGAAGCACCACGCGTGATAGAGGCAGGTGAAGCCGCCGTCGCTCTTGCCGCGGCGATGCGGCGCGAGGATGGCGCCGCGATGGGTGCAGGTGTTGTAGAAGGCGGCTATCGCGTCGTTCTCGCCGCGGGCGATGACGACGGCGCGCCCGGCGACAGTGGCGGTGAGGTAATCGCCGAAGTCGGGAAGTTCGGTGTCGTGGCCGACCCACTGCCAGGTCCTGGCGAAAATCCGGCTGATTTCCGCATCGTAGATGCGGTTCTCGACATAGATCTTCCGGTCGATGACGCGGCGCGAATCCAGTTGCAAGGCATTGTTTTGCCAGACGACGCTCATCCGCAGCCCCCAATCGCAATGTATACCGCATGCAGTACGCGGCTATCGGACCCGGGTCAAGATGGCTCAGGCGTCGCGGGCGCCTCATTGCGATATCGACAGCGGCCGATTTCGGCGTTAAGACCGCAAATCATTCTGCATACAGTATGCACATAGCAAAGGCGCAGGACGCCGCGGGGAGAAAATCCGGAATGACCGCCGAACCGGCCGACGGGCCGCCGGCCGTTCGGGCCCAAGGCGCTGCGGCGGCGGCCGTCGCCACGCCGTGGATCGTCGGCGCGGCGCTGTTCCTGCAATCGCTGGACGCCACCATCGTCGCCACCGCGCTGCCGACGATGGCCCGCGATTTCGGCCTGCCGGTGGTCCAGCTCAACACCGTCGTCACGGCCTATCTGCTGACGACATCGCTGTTCATCCCGCTCAGCGGCTGGCTGTCGACCCGGTTCGGCGCGAAGCGCATCTTCCTGCTCGCCATCGCGCTCTTCACCTTCGCCTCGCTGCTCTGCGGCCTGTCGCAGAGCCTGCCGATGCTGGTCGCGGCGCGCTGCCTGCAAGGGGCGGCGGGGGCGATGCTGACGCCGATCGGGCGCATCCTGGTGGTGCAGCGGCACGGCCAGAGCGACCTGATCCGGGCGATGTCGTTCCTGGGCATGTGCGTCGTGCTGGGCCCGGTGATGGGGCCGCCGCTCGGCGGTTTCATCGCGGAATATCTGACGTGGCACTGGCTGTTCCTGATCAACCTGCCCATCGGGCTGATCGCGCTATGGGCGACGCAGCGCTTCATCACCGAGGCGGCGGACGAGGGGCAGCGGTCGATCGACATTCCGGGCTATCTGCTCTGCGCCGCGGGGCTGGGCAGCGCCGTCTACGGGCTGTCGCAGGCGGCGGAGCATGCCCGGCCGGCGCAATGGATGGTGCCGGCGGCGGTCGGGCTGGCGCTGCTGGCGGGCTATGCCGCCTATGCGCGCGGCCGGGCCCACGCGATCCTCGACCTTTCGCTGCTGCGCGACACGACCTTCGCGGCATCGTTCGCGGGCGGGATCGTGCTGCGACTGGGGGTCGCGTCGTCGGCCTTCCTGCTCGCCCTCATGCTCCAGATCGCCTACGGCATCGATCCGCTGAGTTCCGGGCTGATCGCGCTTTCCAGCGCTGCGTCGGCGCTGGCGATGAAGGCGGTGGCGCGCCGGGTGATCGCCGCAGTCGGCTTTCGCCGGCTGCTGATCGTCAACACGATCGTGCTGTCGGGGCTGCTCTTCACCTGGACGCTGTTCCGGCCGGACACGCCGCTGGCGCTGATGGTCGTCGCGCTGTTCGCGGCAGGCTTCGCGCGCTCGCTCCAGTTCACGACGATCAATACGCTGATGTTCTCCGAGATGAAGGGCGCGCGGACCAGCGCGGCGAGCAGCCTTTCCAGCACGGCGTTCCAGTTCGCCGAGACGCTGGGGGTCAGCGGCGCGGCGATCGCGCTGTCGCTGATGAACGGCAGCGACGCCGCCAACCCGGCCCGGCTCGACGCCTACACGATCTGTTTCGGCATCGTCGCGGCCCTCCATATGCTGCCGCTGCCGCTGTTCCTGCGGCTGCGGCACGATGCAGGGGCGGGTCTGCGCGGATAGGCCACACAAGGCGACAGGGCGCGGGCGATCGCGGTATGCTGCCGGCGATGAGCCATTCGGATTCGACCCCTCGTGCAGCCCGCCGCGCCTCAGCCGGCGGGATGGAGCTGCACTTCTTCGGCGCGGCAGATACTGTCACGGGATCGCGCTATCTGCTGCGCTGCGGGGAGCAGAGCGTGCTCGTCGACTGCGGCCTGTTCCAGGGCTTCAAGGTCCTGCGGGAACGCAACTGGGCGCCCTTCCCCGCCGATCCGCGCTCGATATCGGCGGTCATCCTCACGCACGCGCATCTCGACCACTCGGGCTATCTGCCACTGCTCGTGCGCTCGGGGTTCCAGGGGCCGATCTACTGCACGCATGCGACCGCCGATCTCTGTCCCATCCTGCTGATGGACAGCGCGGCCTTGCAGGAGGAGGACGCGGAGCGCGCCAACCGGCGCCGCTATACGCGGCACAGCCCGGCCCTGCCGCTCTACACCAGCCGCGACGCGACGCTGGCGTGCCGCCGCCTGCATCCGATGGACTGGCACCAAGCCTTCGATGCCGGGCCCTTCATGGCAAGCTTCCGGCCGGCCGGACATATCCTCGGCGCCGCATCCGTCAGGATCGAGGGCGGCGGCACCTCGGTGCTGTTCAGCGGCGATCTGGGGCGGCAGGGCGATCTCATCATGAAGGCGCCGCAGGTCCCGCCGGCGGCCGACCATGTCGTGATCGAGTCGACCTACGGCAATCGCATCCACGACAAGGCCGATGCCCAGGAGGTCCTGGGGGATGCCATCCGACGCACCGCGAAGCGCGGCGGTGTCGTGCTGATTCCGAGCTTTGCCGTGGGACGGGCGCAGGATGTGCTCTACCGCATCCACCTGCTGAAGCGGGCGGGCACCATTCCCCGCGACCTGCCGGTCTTTCTCAACAGCCCGATGGCGACCGACGTGACGGAGGTCTACGGCCGGCACGGGGACGATCACCGCCTGTCCGAAAAGCAGGTCACGGCGATGTGCAAGGCGGCCACGATCGTCGGAAGCAGCTCCGATTCGAAGGAGTTGAACCGGCGCCGGATGCCGATGGTCATCATCGCCGGGAGCGGCATGGCCACGGGCGGGCGCATCCTGCACCATCTCGTCGCGTTCGCGGACGATCCACGCAATACGCTGATCTTTCCGGGCTTCCAGGCCGGCGGCACCCGAGGGGCGGCGATCGTCGGCGGCGCCCGCTCGGTTCGCATCTTCGGGCAGGATGTCGACATCAACGCCGAGGTCGTCTCGTTCGACGGGCTTTCGGCCCATGCCGACGCCGACGAGCTGATGCGCTGGCTGGGCCAGATGCCTGCGCCGCCGAAGAGCGTGTTCGTGACGCATGGCGAGCCGAGCGCGGCGGACACGCTGCGGGCCCGCATCCGGCACGAACTGGGGTGGGCCGCCCAGGTGCCGGAGCATCTGTCCTCTCACACGCTGGGGCGGCCCGCTTCGGAAGGTTGACCGGCGTCAAAGTCTTCGCGCTGCGGATCGCTTACACGGGGAGTGCCCGCAGCGGAGAGGCGCATGGCCGTCGAGCTCGAGATTCTCTATGTGTTCGCCGCATTCCTGATGCCGGCGCTGGTGCTGAAGGCGCTGCTCGGGCGCGGTTCCAGATAGCGGCGGCGGTGGCGGCGGCAATCGCTGCCGTTCTTTGATCTTCGTCAACGCCATCCCCTCGCCCGCACGGCAGATTTCATGCCCTTAACTGGGCAAGCAGAAGGTCGCGACGCATGACGCTTCACAAGGTCGTCCTCCACCTGGCGCGCAATCCGCTGTTTCCGGCGGGCAGCGAGCGTCATGGCTATGAGATCGTCGCGCCGCTGCGCAGCGACGGACGGCTCGACGCGGCGGCGTGGCGGACCGAGCGCGAGCATTGCCGGGTCCGGCGCTTCTGGGCCGGCCTGCCCGACCGGCACGGGCGCCTCACCCGCAAGCCCGGCGGCCCGGGCGGCGCGCAGTGGACGGTCGACTACGATCCGAAGGCCCACGCGGACGATGAAGTCGGCGTCCGCTTCGACCGCCACCGTTTCGCGCCGGACGAATATGTGACGATCGCCGACCATGTAGGGCCACACACCTTTCGTGTAATCTCGGTGGAGAAGGTGCTGGACGCGATCGCCGCGTAACATCACCAAAACGGCAATCCGCTCCGGCTTCGTCTGCACGGCGCGGCAACCGGGCACATTGACCGGGGCCGCCCGCCTGCGCCCAGATCGGCGGACACGCATCGTCCCTGACCCATAGGGCCGGCCCTGCTGCCTTCCGGCCGGCCGGCGGAAACGCATATGAGCATCCGGAATTTCGACGCGCTGTTCGCCCCGAAGTCGATCGCACTCATCGGCGCCAGCAACGAGCCCGGTTCGGTCGGCGCGGTCCTCGCAGCCAACCTGACGACGGCGGGCTTCGCGGGGCCGGTGATGCTGGTGAACCCGCACGAGACAACGATTGCCGGACGGCAAGCCTTTGCCTCGGTCGCCGCCCTTCCCGAGATGCCCGACCTCGCGGTGATCGCGACGCCGGCGCCCTCGATCCCGGAGCTCGTTGCACAGCTTGGGGGCCGCGGATGCCGGGCGGCCATCGTCATCAGCACCGGATTCGGCGGCGGCACCTCGCTGCGCCAGGCCATGCTGGCGGCGGCGCGGCCCCATCTGTTGCGTGTCGTCGGACCGAACTGCCTCGGTGTCGTCGTGCCGGGGGCGGGGCTGAATGCGAGCTTTGCGCTGGGCATGCCGCATCAGGGTTCGATAGCGCTGGTCAGCCAGTCGGGCGCCATCATCGCCGCCATGCTGGACTGGGCGGCGGGCAAGAATGTCGGCTTCTCGCATGTCGTCTCGCTGGGCGACATGGCGGATGCGGATTTCGGCGACATGCTGGACTATCTGGCGCTCGACCGGGCGACGCGCTCGATCCTGCTCTATGTCGAGAACGTCACCGAGGCCCGCAAATTCATGTCGGCGGCGCGCATCGCATCGCGCGCCAAGCCGGTGGTGGTCGTCAAGGCGGGCCGCAGCCGGGCCGGCGCCAAGGCCGCCCTGTCGCACACAGGCGCGCTGGCCGGGTCCGACGCGGTGTATGACGCCGCCTTCCGGCGGGCCGGCCTGCTGCGCGTCGACGAGCTCGACCAGCTCTTCGAAGCCGCGAGCCTGCTGGCGGCCGGCATCCGGGTCGGCGGCAACCGCCTGGCGATCGTGACGAATGGCGGCGGGGCGGGCGTGCTGGCGGCCGATGCGTTGGAGGCACACGGCGGGGTGCTGGCAGCGCTCTCGCCCGGAACGATGGAGAAGCTGAACGCCGCGCTGCCGGCGGCGTGGTCGCACGGCAACCCGATCGACGTGCTGGGCGATGCCAAGGCGGCGCGCTACGAGGCGGCGTTCGGGGCGCTGGACAAGGAGCCGGGCGCTGATGCGGTGCTGGTGATCAACTGTCCGACCGCCATCGCCGACGGCACCGATGCGGCGCAGGCCGTGTGCGCCTGGAGCGCCCGGCGACCGCCGCTTCCGATCCTGACGAACTGGCTGGGCGGCGCCACCGCCGCGCAGAACCGCGCGGCCTTCGGGGCGGCGGGGATTCCGACCTTCGACAGTCCCGAAACGGCCGTGCGCGCGTTCATGAATCTCGACGAGTTCCGGCGCAACCAGGCGCAGCTGCTGGAGACGCCGAGCGCCGGCAAGGCGACGCCGGCGGCCAATGTGGACCGGGCGCGGCGCCAGATCGAAGCGGTGCTGCGCGAAGGCCGGACCGTGCTGACCGCCCCCGAAGCCAACGCGCTGCTCGACCTCTTCGGGATTCCCGCAACGCCCATCTCCGTCGCCGCCAACGCTGCGGAGGCGGCACGCCTGGCGCAGGAGGTCGGCTTTCCGGTGGTGCTCAAAATTCTCTCCGCCGACATCTCGCACAAGTCGGAGGTCGGCGGCGTGGTGCTGGGGCTCAAGACCGCCGCAGAGGTGGAGCGGGCGGCCGAGGCGATGCGGGAGCGCGCCCTCGCCGCCAAGCCCCACGCCCGGCTCCAGGGTTTCATGGTGCAGCCGATGGTGGCGCGGCCCAAGGCCCGCGAACTCATACTGGGGATCGCGACCGATGCCTGCTTCGGTCCCGTCGTCCTCTTCGGGCAGGGCGGAACGGCGACCGAGATCGTCGGCGACCGCGTCATTGGCCTGCCGCCGCTCAACTCGACACTGGCGAAGGGGATGATCGCGCGCACGCGCGTCGCCCGTCTTCTCGCCGGCTATCGCAACATTCCCGCCGCCGATCTCGACGCCGTGTCGGACACGCTGGTGCGCATTTCGGAGATGGCGACGCGGCTGCCCGAGATCGCGGAGCTCGACATCAATCCGCTGCTGGCCGATGCGGACGGCGTGCTGGCGCTGGATGCGCGCGTGGTGGTCTCGGCGGGACCGCGGGTGCGGCCGGCGATCGAGCCCTATCCCGATGCGCTCGAACAGCATGTCGTGCTGCCGCAGGGCCAGGAGATGCTGTTCCGGCCCATCCGGCCGGAAGACGAGAATGCGCTCAGCGCCATGGTGGCGGGCTGCACGCCGGCCGATCTGCGCCTGCGGTTCTTCAACACGATCAAGGCCCTGCCGCGCGAAATGGCGGCGCGGCTTTCGCAGATCGACTATGACCGCGAGATGGCCTTCGTGGCGGTGCGCCCGACGGCAGCCTATGGCGAAGGGCCGATCTTCGGCGTCGCCCGCCTGATCGCCGATCCCGAGAACGAGACCGCCGAGTTCGCGGTGATCGTGCGCAGCGACATGCAGGGCCACGGCCTCGGATACAGCCTGATGGAAGCCATCATCGCGCATGGCCGCCGGCGCGGCCTGAAGCGCATCCGGGGCGACATCCTGGCCGAAAACCAGCGCATGCTGGCGATGGTCCGCGAACTGGGCTTCACGACCACGCTGAGCGGCGGCACGGATGCGGTGACCGCCACGCTGGTTCTCTGATCCGGACGGAGACGGCGATGCAGACGATGACCTTCCATGAACCGGGCCGGCCCTTGCAGGCCGAGCGGCACCCCGATCCCCTGCCGGGTCCTGGCGAGGTGCGGCTGCGGATTCGCGCCTGCGGCGTCTGCCGCACCGATCTGCATATCGTCGACGGCGAGCTTCCGCGGAAATGCGCCCATGTGGTGCCGGGACACGAGGTCGTGGGAATCGTCGACGCCGTGGGCGAAGGGGCCGGCCACGCCATCGGGGCGCGGCTGGGGGTTCCCTGGCTTGGCGGCACCTGTGGGACCTGCCTCTATTGCCGCACCGGCGCCGAGAATCTGTGCGACCGGGCGGAGTTCACCGGCTGGTCGCGCGACGGCGGCTATGCCGATACGCTGATCGCGCGGGCCGACTATGCCTTTCCCGTGCCCGCGGGCTTTTCGGACGCGGAGGCCGCGCCGCTGCTGTGCGCGGGCCTGATCGGCTATCGGAGCTGGATGAAGGCCGGCGAAGCGCGCCCGGTGTCGTCGCTGGGGCTCTATGGTTTCGGCGCCGCGGCGCATCTGCTGGCGCAGCTCGCCATCTGGTCCGGCCAGTCGGTCCATGCCTTCACCCGGCCGGGCGACACCGCCGCCCAGGCGCTGGCGCGTAGCCTCGGATGCGTCTGGGCCGGCAGCTCGGACCAGGCGCCGCCGCAGCCGCTCGACGCGGCGATCCTGTTCGCGCCGGCCGGAGAACTGGTGCCGGTCGCGCTCCAGGCGGTCCGCAAGGGCGGCTCCGTCGTTTGCGGCGGCATCCACATGAGCGACATCCCGCGCTTTCCCTATGCGCTGCTCTGGGAAGAGCGGCGGCTGCTTTCGGTTGCCAACCTGACGCGCGCCGACGCGCTGGCCTATCTCCCGCTCGCGGCCCGGGCCGGGGTTCGTCCGCATGTCACGACCTATCCGCTGCATGAGGCCAACACGGCGCTGGCCGACCTGCGGCGCGGCGCGGTGACCGGCGCGGCCGTGCTGATCCCTGCCTGATCCCGGGGCCTGATTGCGCTGGGTCAAGGCCGCCCGCCAGAGCCTGGGTTAGGGAATATCGGCAGCATCACCCCGTGAAGAGTTCTGTGGATGTCCGACTTCATCCAAGCCACCGCCGATCTGATGATCGACATGTACGGCCATCACGCCGCCGCGGAAGCGACGGATCGCGCGCACAACGCCGAGTCGCGCTATGACGAGCGGGCGGCGGAAAACTGGGTTCTCGTGACGCTCGCCATCCGGGCCATGGACGGCGCCGCGTTCCGCTGATGGAACGCGGTTTGGAGTTGACGCGGATCAACGTCGGCGGCGCGACCCCGTTGCATTGTCACTTGCATGTTCCCGTATTTCGCCGACCTCGCCAATTCGTCCGTACCCCGCTACACGAGCTATCCTACCGCCGCCGAATTCCGCGACGGCGTCACGCCGGAAATCCACGGCGCCGCGCTTGACGCGATCGCGCCGGGAACGCCGGTGTCGTTGTATCTGCATGTGCCGTTCTGCCGGCAGATCTGCTGGTATTGCGCGTGCAATACTTCCGCCATCGGGTCGGAACAGCGCCTGCATGCCTATGTCGACGCGCTCCTGTCGGAAATAGCGACGGTCGGCGCGCGCATGCGCGGTTCGGTCTCGTCCATCCATTTCGGCGGCGGCAGCCCGAATGCCCTGAGCGTCGCCGACCTCGGGCGGCTGCTGGAGCAGGCACACAAATGCTTCCGCTGGGAAGACAAGGCCGACGTCGCGATGGAACTCGATCCGCGCCTGCTGACCGAGGACGTGATCGACGGCTTGCTGTCGCTCGGGCTGACGCGGGCGAGCCTCGGCGTCCAGACCTTTGCGCCGCATGTCCAGTCGCGCATCAACCGCGTGCAGAGCTTCGGCAGCGTGGCTGAATCGGTGGAGCGCCTGCGCGGCGGCGTGGACGGAATCAATTTCGATCTCCTGTACGGCCTGCCCGCGCAGACCGAGGCCGATGTCGCCGCGACGATCGAACGCACGCTGGAACTGGCGCCGAGCCGCATCGCAGTCTTCGGCTATGCCCATGTGCCGCACATGATGCCGCGGCAGCAGATGATCGCGACGAGCGAACTGCCGGGAAGCGTCGAGCGCTTCCGGCAGAGCGTCGTCGCGCATGAGCATCTGACGGCGGGCGGCTATGCGGCGATAGGGTTCGACCATTTCGCCGCGCCGACCGACTCGCTTGCCAGGGCCGCCGCCCGCAGCATGGTCAAGCGCAACTTCCAGGGCTTCACGGACGATCCGGCAGGAATCGTGGTCGGCATGGGCAGTTCCGCCATCAGCATGTTCCCCGGCCTTCTGGCGCAGAACGAAAAGCGCGGCGGCTTCTACCGCCGGTCGACGAAGCAGGGCGCATTGGCGACGGCGCGCGGGGTCGCAAGGACCGCCGAAGACCGGTTCCGAGGCGCCATCATCGAACAACTTCTCTGCCAGAGCCGGTGCGATGTGGCGGCGATCGCGGAGGAACACGCGCAGGACCCGGCCAGCGTCATTCCTGCCTTCGACCGCCTGGCGTTTTTTGCCGAGCGCGGCCTCGTTACGCTGGATGGGTGGCGGGTCGCGCTGTCGGTCGCCGCGCGCCCCTATGCCCGGAGCATCGCATCGGCCTTCGATGCGTATCGCAACCCGGCCGCCCGCTTCAGCAAGGCGGTCTGATCCGCACCGGGCCGGCGCGCACGGCCGCGCGGGTCAGAGGCGGCCGAGCAGCGCGCCGCCCATCAGGTTGCGGTGTGTCTCGTTGGTGCCGGAG
Organism: Alphaproteobacteria bacterium; assembly: GCA_020852355.1. Classification (GTDB taxonomy): domain Bacteria; phylum Pseudomonadota; class Alphaproteobacteria; order ATCC43930; family Allostellaceae; genus Allostella. The sequence goes on along the minus strand of JADZBA010000319.1, from coordinate 1,925 downwards.
TAGATCGTCGCGGCGCGCGTATTGAGATATTTGCGCATGGCGAGTTCGCCCGTTCCGCTGCCATGCGTCATGGGCTGGCCGGCGAGCCCGACCGTCTCGAGCCCAAGCTCGCTGACGCGCTGATGCAGTTCGGTGGCGAGCGTCTTCAGCAGCGATGAGGTCACTTCGGTCACCTCACCCCCGCCCGTGAGGAGCCGGATCTCCAGGGCCTCAAGGCCGGTGATCTCGCATTCGAGCTGGGCCTTGCGCATGCGGATGTCCTCGTCGCCGGGGGCGAACTTGGCGATCGCCCGCTGCGCATTGTTCAAGGCGCGCCGTACCAGGCCCGAGGTCGTGTTGCTGGACCGGGCAAAGCGCATCAGCAGCTTGGCGGTGGCCCAGCCTTCATCCTCGTCGCCAACCCGCTGGGTCACCGGAATGCGGGCGTCGTCGAAGAAGACCTGGTTCACTTCATGGTCGCCGGCGAGCGAGATGATCGGCTTCACCGTGATGCCGGGCGTGTCCATGTCGATCAGGAGGAAGGTGATGCCGTCCTGGCGCTTGGGCTTCTGTGCCGTGCGCACGAGCGCGAACATCCGGTTGGCATCATGCGCGCCGGTCGTCCAGATCTTGGAGCCGTTCAGGACATAGGCATCGCCGTCGCGCCGCGCGGCGAGCTGAAGGGCCGCAAGGTCCGAGCCCGCCTGGGTCTCGGAGAAGCCCTGGCACCAATAGTCGTCGCCCGCGAGAATCCGGGGGAGATAGCGCTCGCGCTGGGCCGGCGAGCCTGCCGCGATGAGCAGGGGACCGATCGTGCGGATGCCGCCGGCAAAGAGGATCGGGGCATCCCAGCGCGCGCATTCATGTTCGAAGAGGAGCCGCTGGCGGGCGGTCCACCCTGCCCCGCCATGCGCAACCGGCCATACCGGGGCGACCCAGCCGCGCCGGTGGAGCTTGCGCTGCCAGGCGCGGGCCGCGTGGAACTCGGAATAGGTGTGCGTCGTCTGCCGGCCGGCTTCCTGCAATTCGGGCGTCAGCTCGCGTGCGAGAAAGTCGCGGACCTCGGCCAGGAAGACGCCGTCTTCGATCTGCGTTCTCGCATCCATGACTTCCGCCTCACCCGCCGCGCCCATTGCAACAGATTGAGCCGGTTTCAGGTCCGCTCCATTGATGTGGCGCAAACTGGCGGCGCGCGGGCACGTTCCTCCGACGCCGGTCCCGGCTGCACGGCGGCGAAACGTTGGGCGCCGCCGGTGAAGCCGCGCGGCATCCGCGTGACCACCGGCGCCCGGAACGGGGTCAGCGGCGCCGGCATCGCCGTCGCATGGGCACAGCCGCTGCCGGCCAGGTTCCGCGTATCGCCGACGGGCGAGCCGTCCTCGCGATAGCTGCACAGCACCTCCTGCCGGGCCGTGAGCTGGTCGAGGATCGCCGCCAGCAGCGGCTGGCTGGCATAGGCGTAGATGCAGAGCGCCAGCGCGATGTCTCGAAGCATGGAACGGGGTTCTTCTGGGGCGCCAGCGGGCCTGTTGAACATACCGAGCGGGCTTGCGTCCACATTGATCCGCGTCAACGACGACCGCGCACGACTTCCTCCCACATTCTCCAAGTAAGTCGCTGATTTCGCTGTCGTAATCGTGATATTTCGCATATAAATCATGGCGTTGACGGCTGCGAGGGGCGCGTTTCATGGATCACCTGGAGGGTGCGGGCTTGGCGCGGGGAGATCGGGTTGATTTCGACCGCCGTGTGCGTCTGGAGTTCCGTGGTGCGCAGATCAGTTCAGACGGTGGCCTGCTGGTGATGCGCGAGCTTGATGACGTGCTCGGCCTGTCCAATCTGGCGTCGGAGGCGCTGCGAGACAGCCGCACCGGGAAGAACACGCTCCATCGGCTTGACGGATTGTTCCGGCAATCGGTGTTCGGACGACTGGCCGGATACGAGGA
>JADZBA010000318.1 GCA_020852355.1 Alphaproteobacteria bacterium | reverse complement strand
GGCGGGCGCGGTCGATCGGCTTGGTCACGAACTCGGCCGCGCCCAGCGAGTAGCCGAGGCCGCGCTCGTCGCTGATCGTCACCATCACCACCGGGATCTGGCCGATGTCCGCGTCGGCCTTGAGCGCCGTCAGCACCGACCAGCCGTTCACCTTGGGCATCATCACGTCGAGGGTGATGAGCGCCGGCCGCTCGGTGCGCGCCATCTCCAGCGCCTCCTCGCCGCCGTAGGCATGGATCGCGAAGAAGCCTTCCTTGGCGAGGATGGCGCCCAGCAGGTTGTGGACGTTGGGGTCGTCGTCGACCACCAGGATCTTCTGGCCGGCGCCCTCGGTCGCCACCGACGGATTGCGGGCGACGTAGGGCGCGGGCTGGGGCGCCATGGCACCGGGCGCGGGATCGGGCAGCCACATCGAGAAGGTGGTGCCGACGCCGACCGTGCTGTGCACCGTGATGTCGCCGCCCAGCATCGTCGCGAAGTGCTTGCAGATCGCCAGGCCCAGGCCGGTGCCGCCGTACTTCTTCGTCGTCGAGGAATCCGCCTGCGTGAAGGCGCGGAACAGCTTGCCCATCTGCTCCTCGGTCATGCCGATGCCGGTGTCCTCGATGGCGAAGCGGACGATGCCGTGATCGCCCTCCACGGAGCGTTCCATGACGACGCGAATGCGACCGTTGCTGGTGAACTTCGCCGCGTTGCCCGCGAGATTCAGCAGACACTGCTTGATCTTCTGGCCGTCCGAGCGCATGCGCCCCATGCCTTCGGGGCAGATCAGCTCCAGGGTGTTGGAGTTCTTCTCCGCCAGCGGCCGGATCAGCGTCTCGACCTCCCTGGCGAGGAACGGCAGGTCGAGCTCCTCGATATGGACGTCCATGCGACCGGCCTCGATCTTCGAGAGGTCGAGGATGTCGTTGATGATCGTCAGCAGGTGCTTGCCTGCGGTGCGGATGCGCTCCAGGTCGGGCGTGAAGTCGTCGAGCCCCTGGTCCTCCGCCTCCTCCATCAGGATCTCGCTGTACCCGATGATGGCATTCAGCGGCGTCCGCAGCTCGTGGCTCATGTTCGCCAGGAACTCCGACTTCGCCTGCGTCGCCCGTTCCGCGACCACCCGCGCGGCATCGGCCTCGGCGATCGCCGTCTTGAGCACCGCGTTGCTCTTCTCCAGCTCGGCCGCGCGCGCGGCCAGGGCATGGCTGTAGGCCTCCTCGCGCCGACGGGCGCGGCGCAGCGCCGCCCACACGATCCAGATCCCGACCACCGCCGCGAGGCCGCCCAGCAGGACGAAGATGAGCAGCGAGAGCTCCAGCTGGCGCGCCAGGAAGGCTTCGAGCGCGCTCATGTCCCGCCTCACCCGCGCATCGGCGAAGACGGTGCCGTCCGGGGAGGTCAGCGGCACCCGCGTCTCGTCGACGACGGCGCCCTCGCGCAGCCGCACGTTGTCGGGATCGGCGAGAACGCGGTCGCCGCCGTGCACGAGGAAGGTCACGTCGTAGCCGAGGCGCTCGTCGAGCTTGGCCAGCGCGGTCAAGGGCTCGACGTGGACCAGAACGTAACCGAGGACGCGCAGGCCGCCGAGCGGCGCCACCACCGTCACGATCGGCGTGCCGTCGCTGGTCCAGGTCCACACCATCTGGCGCAGCCGGTCGCGGGGCGAACGGTTGCGCATCGCCTCGAGCAGCGCGGGCGGCGGATCGACGGAAGGGGTCTCGGCCGCCCGGTCGCCCCAGCGGTCGCCGACCTTGCGCAGATCCGCGCCATAGACCGCGAGCCCGACCATCCGCACCTCGCCGCGGGTCAGCAGGTCGCGGCCGAACTCGTTGGCGAGCACCGCCTTGATGCGCGCCGGGTCGGTCTCCTCCAGGAGGCCCAGCACGTCCCGGCTCTCGACGATGGTGCGCGCCAGCCCCTGCACCAGCGCGAGGTGGTTCGTCCACAGCATCTCCCGGCTGGCGACGTCCACGACGCGCGCGCTGGCGCTGCGTTCGGAGCTGCGGGCGAAGTCGGCGTAGCGGCTGGTCATCCAGGCGCCGATGGCACCGGCGACGACGAGGATGAAGAGGCTGGTCGCGATCAGCAGCAGCGTGGTGCCGCCGCTGCGCGTCGGCCGCTCGGGAATCGGCGTCTCCGGCGAATCGGGATCGGCGATCGGAGCGCGTGCCTCAGCTTCGGTCATGTGAGCCCGTCCTCCCGCTCCTTCGCACCTCGCCCGCCGACTGCCGCGTCGAGCGACATCGGACGGGTGGCTGCACGCCGCGCGCTTGCGCTATATACCCGATTGTCGAACCAGGATGCGAGGGACTGTCATGCGCAGGGAACGCGGGATCACCGAGCTCTACCGCGACGATCCGGAACGCGCCGATGCCCTGATGCTCGGCCGGCGGGGCGTCCTCAGAGGTGCCGCCCTGGCCGCGGCGGGAGCGGTCGTCGGCGGCGCGATCCCGTTCGCCCGCCACATGCCGGGCGGGCTGATCCCGGCGGCGATGGCCCAGCAGGGCACCGCCGCCACGGCGGGGCCGAAGATCCTCAAGATGGACGGCAAGGCCGATCTCGTGATCCTGGGCGACCGGCCGCTGGTCGCCGAGACGCCCGAGCACCTGCTCGACGACGACGTCACGCCGACCGAGAAGTTCTTCATCCGCACCAACGGGCAAATTCCCGACGCGACCGCCACGCCCGACGCCTGGGAGCTCACGATCGACGGCGAGGTATCGACGCCGCTCAAGATCAAGCTCGGCGAGCTGAAGCAGCGCTTCCCGAACGTGACCCACAAGCTGCAGCTCGAGTGCGGCGGCAACGGCCGCGCGTTCTTCACGCCCGAGGCGAGCGGCAACCAGTGGACCAACGGCGGCGTCGGCAACGCCGAGTGGACCGGCGTGCGCCTGCGCGACGTGCTGCAGGCGGCCGGCGTGAAGCCGTCGGCCGTGTACACCGGCAACTACTCCGCCGATCCGCATCTCTCCGGCGACCCTGCCCGCGTCGCGCTCTCCCGCGGCGTTCCAATCGCCAAGGCGATGGAGGAGCACACGATCCTGGCCTTCGCCATGAACGGCAAGCCGCTGCCCGCGGTGCACGGCTTTCCCTTGCGGCTGGTGGCGCCGGGCTATCCCGGATCGGCGTCGGCCAAGTGGCTGCAGCGGATCTGGGTGCGCGACAAGGAGCATGACGGCCAGGGCATGACCGGCACCTCCTACCGCGTCCCCAGGGCCCCGATGGTGCCCGGCAGCAAGGCCGACCCGAAGAACTTCATGGTCCTCGAATCGATGCCCGTGCGCTCGATCATCACCAACGTGCGCAACGGCGCGGAGCTGCCGGCCGGCACGCGAAGCCTGAGCCTGCGGGGCCACGCATGGGCCGGCGAGAAGACCGTCAAGGCCGTCGACGTCACCATCGACTATGGCCAGACTTGGCAGGCGTGCGCGCTCGACGCGCCGCCGAACAAGTATTGCTGGCAGAACTGGCGTACCGCGGTGACCCTGCCGAGCGCCGGCTACTTCGAGCTGTGGGCGCGCGCGACGGACAGCGACGGGCGCATGCAGCCGCCGGTGCCGGCCGGCTGGAACCCGCAGGGCTACGGCGGCAATGCCATGCATCGCGTCGCGGTGCTGGTGAAGGCCTGAGCGGCGCCGGCCGGCCGGGATGGCATTCGGACCGGGGCGTCTCGCCGCACTGGGCATCGTCCTGACGGTGCTGGTCCTGGGCGCCGACAAGCTCGGGCTGCTGTGGGAGAGACCGCGGCCGCCCGCCCCGCCGGCCGCCGCGGTGCCGGTGCCGGTGCCGGCGCCGGCGACGGTCGCGGCGCCGCCGCCCGCCGCCGCGGCGACGGGCTATGTCCGGGACAGCGCCGACGTGCCCGAGAACCTGCCGGAAGGTGGGCACCGCGAGGAGATCTTCTGGTTCTGCACGGCCTGCCACAGCTCGGAGCTGATCCGCCGCCAGGGCATGTCGCGCGACCGCTGGGACGAGGTGCTGACGGTCATGACCGATCGGCACGGCATGCCACCGCTGGAGGGTACCGAACGCGACAAGTATCTCGACTACCTCGCGACGGCGCTGCCGCCGCGCCGGCGCGGCTACGAAAACCCGTTCCTGCGCCGGCAGTGAGCGCGCCCTCGCCGATGCGGCGCGCGCTCGGCCTGGCCGAGGCCGCGGCGGCGGCGGGCGAGGTCCCGGTCGCCGCCGTGATCGTCGACGCGGCCGGCCGCGAGATCGCGGCCGCGCACAATCGGGTCGAGTCCGACCGCGATCCCACCGCCCATGCCGAGATGCTGGCGATCCGCGCGGCAGCCGCCGCGGTCGGCGCGCCGCGTCTCGCCGACTGCGACCTCTACGTCACGTTGGAGCCTTGCGCGATGTGCGCCCAGGCGATCGCCTTCGCGCGCCTGCGCCGGGTCTACTTCGCCGCCTATGACCCCAAGGGCGGCGGCGTCGAGCACGGGGCCCGCATCTTCCACCAGCCGACATGTCACCATCGGCCCGAAGTCTATGGCGGCATCGGCGAAAGCCAGGCGGCGGCCCTCCTGCGCGACTTCTTCGCCGGACGGCGGCCGGCCACCGACGACGCTGCCTCTTTTGCGGCAGGAAGCCGACAGTTGCCTAAAATCTAGGCGGCAGACGGCGTGCCGAACCCGAATCGGGTGGTGCTGCTCTTTGGCACGGAAATTGGACTATTCCTCCCGTTCCGCTTTGCCCCGGAACGCCGGCCGCTACCGGCGCGCCAAGGAGCTGCTCAGGAGAGGACAGGATGACGTCGCCGATCAACCACAAGATCCCCGCCGGGGCGACACCCAGCCGTCGCGGACGGTGGCTGGCGCTGGCGAGCGCCGCGGCCGCGCTGGCCGCGACGCCGGCATTCGCCGCCGATCCGCCGAAGCTGGACACCGGCGACACGGCGTGGATGCTGACCTCGACGGTGCTCGTCCTGATGATGCTCGTTCCCGGCCTGGCGCTGTTCTACGGCGGCATGGTCCGCAAGATGAACGTGCTGGCGACGCTGATGCAGTCGTTCGCCGCGATGTGCCTCGTCAGCGTCCTGTGGTTCGTCGCCGGCTACTCGCTGGCGTTCGCCGAGGGCACGCCCTTCGTCGGCAGCCTCGCCAAGATGTTCCTGGCGGGCGTCGAGATGAAGACCCTGTCCGGGACGATCCCCGAGACGGTCTTCTTCATGTTCCAGCTTTCCTTCGCCACGATCACCCCGGCGCTGATCTTCGGCGCCGTCGCCGACCGCATGCGCTTCTCGGCGATGCTGCTGTTCTGCGGCGCCTGGTCGCTGGTCGTCTACGCGCCCGTCGCGCACATGGTGTGGGGGCCGTCGGGCTTCCTCGGCGGCACCGGCCTCACCGACTATCCCGGGCCGTTCGGCATGGGCTCGGTGCTCGATTTCGCCGGCGGCACCGTCGTCCACATCAATTCGGGCATCGCCGGCCTGATCGCCTGCCTGATGATCGGCAAGCGCCGCGGCTACGGCCGCGACCCGTTCCCCCCGCACAACCTGACGCTGTCGCTGATCGGCGCCTCGCTGCTCTGGGTCGGCTGGTTCGGCTTCAACGCCGGCTCGGCGGTCGCCGCGGGCGAGCGGGCGGGCATGGTCATGGCGGTGACCCACATCGCGACGTCGGCTGCCGGCCTCTCCTGGATGTTCGCGGAGTGGCTGACCAAGGGCAAGCCCAGCATCCTCGGCGTGATCTCGGGGGCGGTCGCCGGCCTCGTCGCGATCACGCCCGCTTGCGGCTTCGTGACGCCGATGGGCGGGTTCATCATCGGCGTGGTCGCGGGCGTCGTCTGCTACTGGTCGTGCACCGGGCTCAAGCATGCGCTCGGCTATGACGACGCCCTCGACGTATTCGGCATCCACGGCGTCGGCGGCATCCTGGGCGCCGTCCTGACCGGCGTCTTCGCGGTCGCCGCCATGAGCACGACGACCGGTCCCGACGGCGCGGTGGTGGCCGGGACGGGCGGGCTGATCGACGGCAACCCCGGTCAGGTCGTCTCGCAGATCGTCGGCGTCGCCGTCACCATCGTCTGGTGCGCAATCGCCTCCTTCGTGCTCCTGAAGATCGTCGATGTGTTGGTGGGGCTCCGTGTCGACGAGGAGATGGAGCGCGATGGTCTCGACCTCCGGCTGCACGGTGAAACCGTGCCCTGATCGCCGGCCACGGGTCGAGGGGAAAGGGGGCGCCTCGGCGCCCCCTTTTTCGTGCCTAGGCGCGCGCGACGACCGGTCCGTACGCGTCGGGGCGGCGATGCTCGAAGAAGCGCCACGTGTCGCGCACCTCGCGGACGAGATCGAGGTCGATGTCGGCGGTGACCAGCGCGTCGGCGTCGTCGGGGCCCTGGGCGAGGATGCGGCCGCGCGGATCGACGACGTAGCTCGAGCCGTAGAAGCGGCCGATGTCCCACGGCGCCTCGGTGCCGACCCGGTTGATCGCCCCGACGAAGAAGCCGTTGGCGACTGCGGCGGCCGGTTGCTCGATCGTCCAGAGATGGCGCGAGAGCCCTTCCCAGGTTGCCGACGGGTTGACGACGTAGTCGGCGCCGGCGAGGCCGAGCGCCCGCCAGCCCTCGGGAAAGTGCCGGTCGTAGCAGGTGTAGACGGCGAGCCTCAGCCAGCGCGTCGGGAACACCGGCCAGCCGCTCTCCCCCGGCTCGAACCAGGTGCGCTCGGTGCCGCGCTCGGCCGGCGGGATCATGGTGTGCAGCCGGCCGCCGATGGTCGGGATGTGCGTCTTCTGGTAGGTGCCGGCGAGGCTGCCGTCGGCATCCAGCACCACCGTCGTGTTGAACCGCCTGCCGTCCGCCGCCCGCTCGTAGAGGGGGAGCGCCAGGACCATGGCGTGGCGCGCCGCCAGCGGCGCGAACAGCGCCACGGTCGGGCCGTCGAGCGGCTCGGCGGCGGCCTGCCATTTCGGGTCGGCGACCGGGCAGAAATAGGGCTGGTTGAACACCTCCTGGAAGGCGAGCACCTGGACGCCGCGGCGGGCCGCCTCCTCGACCATCGCGGCGTGGGCGCGGTTCATGGCGTCGCGGATCTCCGCGACGCCGGCCGAGGTCGGCGCCTTCAGCGCCATCTGCACCAGGCCCACCTTCACCTTGGCCATCGCCGATGCCCCTTTCACTTGCGCAGGTTGCCGAGCGCCCCCAGGCGGTTCAGGACCAGGACCAGCGCCACCGACACCAGAACGATGAGCGACGAGACCGCCGCCATGGTCGGGTCGATGCGGTCGCTGACGTAGTTGAAGATGCGCACCGGGAGCGTCTGGTGCGCCGGGCCGGTCATGAACAACGTCACCGTGACCTCCGAGAAGGAGATCAGGAAGCAGAAGAGGAACGCCGACACCATGCCGCGCAGGCACAGCGGCACGGTGACGAGCAGGACGGCGTGGCGGCGGCGGGCGCCCAGGCTCATCGCCGCCCATTCCAGCTCCGGCCCATGGCCCTCCAGCGTCGCCTGCAGCGTGCGCATCGCGAAGGGCAGGACGATCACCACATGGGCGAGCAGCAGCGCGGTGAACGAGCCGTAGAGGCCGACCAGGTTGGTGAACTGCAGCACGGCGATGCCGTAGACGACCGCCGGCACGATCAGCGGCGCCGTGAACAGCGCCACCAGGGCGCCCGAGCCGGGCGGGCGGCCGCGGACGACGCCGTAGGCGGCGAGGAAGCCGACGGCGGTCGCGACCAGCGCGGCGACGAGGCCGAGGCGCAGGCTGAGGATCGCGCTGTCGATGAAGGCGTCGTAGGAGAAGAGCTCGCGGTACCAGCGCAGCGAGAAGGCGCCGAGCGGCACCTCGAAGCGCATGCTGGGCGTGAAGGACATCCACACCACCAGCACGATGGGCGCCACCACGTAGGCGATCATCAGCAGGTTGAAGCCGGTCAGCAGGCGCCGCATGGCCGGCGGCTCAGCGCGTGCGGGCGGCGGCCTGGGCCGCCATGACGAAGCCCAGCGTAACCACGAGCAGCGCCACCGCGAGCGCGCCGCCGAAGGGCCAGTTCAGCTCCTCCAGGTTCACCTGGTAGGCGATGAAGGAGAGCACCCGGGTGCGGGTGCCGCCGAGCAACGCCGGCGCGGCGAAAGCCGCCATGTTCATGGTAAAATTGATGATCGCCCCGGCGAGCAGGGCGGGCAGGGTGAGCGGCACGGTCACCCGCAGGAACACCTGCCGGGGCCGCGCGCCCAGCGTCATCGCCGCCCAGCGCAGGTTGCCGTCGAGGCCCTTGAGGGCCGCCCACAGCGGCAGCAGCACGAAGAGGAAATGGCCGGGCAGCAGGCCGATGACGATGCCCGTCTCGTTCAGCATCAGCCGCACCGGCGCATCGATCAGGCCGAGCGACCGCAGCCCGTTGTTGATGAGACCGTTGTTGCCCAGGATGAGCGTCCAGCCGAACGACTTCACCACCGTGTTCACGAACCAGGGCGACATGTAGACGAGGATCGCCCAGGTCTGTCCGCGCGGGCCGAGGCCGGCGAGCCACACGGCGACCGGATAGGCGAGCGCCACCGAGAACAGGGTGATGATCACGCTGACGCGCAGCGTGCGCACGAGCACCGACCAGTAGTAGTCGTCGATCAGCCGCGCATAGTTGCCGAGGATCCAGTGGCCGCGGTCGATGCCCGAGGGCGTGTTGGGGTGGAAGCTGATCACGGCGGTATCGAAGAGCGGCGCCAGGTAGGCCGCCGCCATCAGCACGATCGCCGGCCCGAGGAAGAGCCAGACCCCGCCGCCCAGCCGGGCGCCGAGTGCGGCCCGCGGCGCCGCGGCGGTCACGGGCGCGGTGGTCATGACGCCACCGCCGCCAGGTCGGCGTCGTCCCAGGCGACCGCGACGGCGGCGCCCAATGCCAGCGCCCGGGTGCGCCCCGGTGCCGTCTGCGCCAGCACGGCGCGGTCGGCGAGGGCGATACGATAGTTTACGAGGTTGCCGAGATGGGCGACCTGATCGATGCGGCCGACCGGCCCGGCGGGGTCGTCGCCGGCGGGGTCGAGGCGCACCCGCTCCGGCCGCAGCACGAGGGCCACCGCGTCGCCGACGCGCCAGCCCGCGCCGGCCGCAACCCGGCACGGGCGCAGGCCGTCGACGGCGATCTCGGCGGTGCCGCCGTCCAGCGCCGCGACGCGGCCGGGCCATTCGTTCACCGGGCCGAGGAAGCCGGCGACGAAGCGGCTGGCCGGCCGCTCGTAGAGCTCGGTCGGCGCGCCGATCTGCTCGACCTTGCCGGAGCGCATGACGGCGACGCGATCGGACAGCGCGAACGCCTCGTGGATATCGTGGGTCACCAGCACCGTGGTGATGCCGACGCGGCGCTGCAGGTCCGCCAGCTCCGAGCGCATGTCCTCGCGCAGGCGGGCGTCGAGGTTCGACAGCGGCTCGTCGAGCAGCAGCAGGTCGGGTTCGATGACGATGGCGCGGGCGAGCGCCACGCGCTGCTGCTGGCCGCCCGAGAGCTCCGCCGGCTTGCGCTTCTCGTAGCCCTCCAGACGGACGGTCTGCAGGGCGCGCGCTACGCGCGGAGCGCGTTCGGCGCGCGGCACCTTCTGCATGGCGAGGCCGAAGGCGACGTTCTGCGCCACCGTCAGGTGGGGGAAGAGGGCATAGTTCTGGAAGACGAGGCCGATGCGCCGCGCCCAGATCGGCGCGCGGGTGACGTCGGCGCCGCCGATGGCGATGCGGCCGGCGTCGGGCGACAGGATGCCGGCGACGAGACGCAGGAACGTCGTCTTGCCGCAGCCCGACGGCCCCAGCACGGTGAAGAACTCGCCGGGGCGCACCGCGACGTCGATGCCGTCGACGGCCGCCGTGCCCCCGAAGCGCTTGACGAGGGAGGCGGCTTCCAGCCCGGCCGGCGCCCGCTCTCCCCTGGTCGCGGCCGCCACTACTTCAGCGGCAGGATTTCGCGCTCGAACACCTTGATCCACTCCGTCCGCTGCGCGTTGACGTGGGCATAGTCGATGCGCTGGGCGTCGGCGAGCGCGGTCACGGGGATCGGGTTCGCGGTCACTTCCTTGTTCATGGTGACGTTGCCGTACCGCGTCGCCCGGAAGGTCATCACGTCCTTGGACAGCCACCAGTTCAGGAAGGCGCGCGCGCCCTGGGGGTTGGGCGCGTTCTTCATGATGCCGGCCGCGGTCCCGGTGAAGAGCAGCGGCTTCGGCACGACGTACTTCACGGGGATGCCGCGCTTCTGCATCTCCGCGGCCGAGGCCGAGCTGTAGAAGCCGACCGCCGCCGTGCCGTCCTGCAGGAACTGGCCCATGCGCGCGAACGTCGTCGGCCATTCGACGACGCCGGGGGCGATCTTCTTCAGCGCCTCGAAGCCCGGGCCGATCTGGTGCTCGCTGCCGCCGTTCACCCGCGCCAGCGTGACGAGGACATAAAGGCCGTAGGTCGTGTTGATCGGCGGCAGCACCATCATGCCCCGGAACTCCGGCCGCATCAGCTCCGACCAGCTCTCCTTGGGCTCGGCCCAGCCCTTCTTCGCGAACACCTCGGGATTGTAGATGATCGAGAAGACGTCGCCGTAGGTCATGACGCCGTTGGCATGGAAGCGCGCGACGTCGACCTGCTTCTCGAGATTGGGGATCTCCTTGGCGTCGAGCGGAGCGAAGATGCCCTGGTCGTTACCCGACAGGAACGGCAGCAGGTCGGTCTGCACGACGTCGACCTGTGGCTTGTCCTTCTGGGCGATCGCGGTGGCGACGATCTCGGGCCCGGTCGCCTTCGGCACGAGCTGCACCGTGTATCCCGTCGCCTCGGTGAACTTCTTGCCCCAGCCCTCGTTCTCCAGCGTCTGCTGGACGGTGCCGCCCCAGGTCAGGAAGTAGACGGTCTTGCCCGCCCCCTGGGCGCTCGCCCCGCCCGCGCTCGCGGCGAGGACGGCAAGGGCGGCGACGGTGCGCAACAGGCGGCAACGGCTGAGGAGGATCATGGCGCGGGCGGCTCCGGGCTCAGGCGGCGGCGGATACTTGCTGCACCTGGACGCCGCCGCGCAGCGCGCCGGGAGCCGTCGAGCCCCAGAAGTTCTCGAACCCGGCCGGCAGCGGCCTGCTGTTCGGCACCGACAGCCACAGGCGCATCAGGCGGCGCGCCTTGCCGGCGACCGGGTCGTCCTCGTAGGCGGTGCGGCCGTGATAGATGACATGGTTGTTGAGGAACTGCATGTCGCCTTCGACGAAGGGGGCGTAGAGGCAGTTGGCCTCGGCGATCTCGGCCAGCATGTCCATCGCCTCGACCTGCGCGGGCGTCACGCGCGGCACGTCGTCGAACTCCTGCGCCTGCTCGACATAGGTGCGGGAATACTGGCTGGTGAGCTTGCCGTCGACCATGCCGAAGACCGGCAGCTTGAACCAGCGCTCGGCATGTAGCCCGTCCTCGTCCTCCGGCCGCGAGCGGTAGAAGTCCTGGTAGAGCACCTCGAGCAGGTCGGGCCGCCGGCGCAGGATCTCGTTGTGGATGGTGGCGATGCTGGCGATCTTGCTGACGCCGCCCGCCATGCTGTTCTGGGCGCAGAGCAGGGCGATGACGTCGCAGCGGTCGGTGTGGAAGCGCAGCGGCCCGTTGGAGCGGGCCCGGGCCCGGCTCGACTTGACCCTCCCCGCCGTGGGCTGGACGTAGGACGGCTCCGGCTCGCCCGACTCGTCCCGCACCTCGCCGATCAGCTCGCCGCGGGCGTTCTGGTGGAGCGCGGTACCGATATGCGTGCCGAAGCCCCAGAAGAGGCGGCGGACATCGTCCATCGCGTAGCGCTCGATCGGCAGCCCGCCGACGCGGACCACGCCGTACCCGTTCTCCAGCTCCTCCCGGAGGTCGGCCACGAACGGCGCGAAGCCCGGCAGCGGGAAGTCTTCGCGCCGGATGGCGAGCGTCGGGATGCCGGCGCGGTTCACGGCGGCCAGCGCCGCGTCCAGCGTCGCGATCTGCTCGCTCGAAAGCCTGCGGATCCATCCGCCCGACGCCTCGAGGTCCTTGCCGGTCCAGGCCACCGGCCCCGAGATCGCCTGCCGCGCCGCAGCCACCATCATGCGTCCTCCGATCCGTCGATCGTTGTCGTCGGAAGTCAACCATGCCGACCCGTCAAAGTCATGCGTGAAGAATGCGGCCGATGATCCCATCTTCACCGACACCGCCGGTGCTGAGCTACCTGAGGTTGGGCGGGCAATCCGTCCGCCCGGCGGCAGGATGCGCCCGGACTTCACGCAACCCCGGGGCTATCTTCGCTGCCCCTGGCCATAGGCGGCTCGAATGATCTACAGTTTTCGCGCCCGATCCTGCCCTTGGGAGGTCGGCGATGAACCGCAGATCATTCTTCCGATCCTTGGCCGCAGTGACGATCTTCCTGGCCGGCATTGGGGCCGGGACGCTGATTTCCCTGGGAGCCAGCTCGCAGCCCGGACCCGGCGGTCGCCCCGACTCCGGCCGCGCAGGCAACTCCGCCGATTCGCCGCCGCCGCCGCCGGAACCCTGCCGGGAAGAGGAGCGCGAGGATTCCGGATGCGAATCCCGGCGCGCGATCTTCCAGATCTGCCCGGCCCCCACCCCGCCGCGGCGCCTGCGATGCCTGTGATGCGGCCGGGCGCCGTCCCGGGCCTGGCGCTGCTCGTCCTCGCGACCCTCGCCCCGCTGCTGCCGGGCTGCGAGGAGGGGCAGTCGCCCTCGGGCCTGATCAAGGTGAGCGGCACCCAGGTCTACACTCGCGAGCGCCTCATCAATCAGCGCCTCGACGACGAGAAGTGGCTGCGCGCGCAGCTCAACTCGCTGGAGGCGGCGACCAACCTCGTGCTCTCGACGCGGACGGTGGCCCAGCGCCTCGAGGGGCGGCTGCAGGCGCGCACCCCGCAGGCCGCGGCCGGCGGCGCTCCCGCCACGGCGCCACCGGGCGCGCCCGCCGCGGCGGCGCCCGTCGCGGAGCCGTCCCTCGATTTCGAGACGAACTTCCTGGTGAAGTCGGCGCTGCGCGAGATCATGCAGCACAAGCTCCTGGAGAATCAGCTCGACGACCGCCACGACCTCTACGGCAACTCGCTCTACGTGCTGAAGTTCGACGTCTCGGTGGTGCCGCCGGAGCGGCGCGCGCCGCTCGCCTTCGTCCAGATGTGGATGGCGGCGCCCAAGATGTTTTCCGAGGAGAAGGACGAGAAGGCGAAGAGCTATCCCCGCGACGTCCCGACCGCGGAGCTCTATCGCCGCTACGCGGAGGATCCGCGCCTCTTCACGACCTGGAGCAACTCCCTCGACAAGTGGCGCGACGACCTCGAGGTCCGGGTCAACGAATCGATCGCGCGCCAGCACGCCTCGCTGCTGGAGGATCTCTGGCCGGAGGCCGAGTTCGTGGAGCTCGCCCAGTTCGTCCGGCGGCGGCTGACCCGGGAGGAGAAGAACCGGCTGACGCGCGAGCAGGCGGCCGCCCTCGATCTCAAGCTGACGCCGTCCTACGTGCTGTCGAAGAACGGCTACTGGATGACCGAGCAGTTCTACCAGTACCTCATGGTCAAGTCCCTGACCGAGATCCTCGGCATCCGCGAGATCGACATCTTCTTCGACACGCAGAAGGCGCGCACCCTCGACATCTCCTCGAACGCCTTCCTCGTCGACCCGATCGGCGACATTCTCTCCGCCTCCTACCAGAGCCACGTCGACGCCAACGTCCCGCCGCTGGTCAAGTTCACCAACCGCATCGACACCGTGGCGGTGGCGAGCGACGACTGCCGGCCCAAGGACGACAACCCCTCGGTCATGCACGTTCCCTGGGCGAGCTTCGAGGCGGCGCGACTGAACGTCTACGCGCGCGTGCCGATCTCGCTGCGCGGCATCATCTCGACCAAGATCACCCCGCAGTTCCCCTTCTCGGAGGAGATGCTCGGCATCGCCAGGCAGCGCGACCTGCTGGTGGACGGCATTCCCGGCGACTTCATCTACACCAGCGCCGACAAGACGCTGTCCTGCGCGTCGCAGATGCTGACCCTGCGCACCGGCCTCTTCAACTTCATCCGCAAGATCGGCGCAGCCGACAGCTACAGCTACGCGGTGTTGCCGCGCCAGAGCGTCCGCGCGGCCCTGGAGCAGTCTTCCTCGGGCCGCGACGTCGGCCTGCAGCTCGATGCGACCGTCGCCGGGCTCGGGCTGCGCCAGGCGGCCGAGGAGATCAGCCGGGGCGCCCGGCGCAGGGCGGTGGTCACGAGCTTCGGCGAGGCCCATGTCGATCGCGAGACCGGAACCACCACGCCGGCGTTCGGCTGGCTGGTCGACGCCGGGGTGTTCGAGGCGCCGACCGGCGGCAACCATCGCGAGCCGGTGCAGCTCTCGGTCATGGCCGTCGTCTCGGTGCCGGCGTGGTGGGACTACGTCACGATCACCGCGCGCACCGGCTGGATCTCCGATCTCGACCGGCTGGCGGGCGGCGACCGCACGCCGCCGCCCGCCAGGCCGCCGGCACGCGGCGCCGCGGGGCCCGCACCCGTCACCGGCGAGCTGACCGAGGAATGGCGGGTGCCGCTGCCGAGCGCCTACGAGGGGATCGACGCGGTGCTGCTCGGCGCCAAGCGGCGCAAGCCGACGATCGTCGACCGCGAGTTTCGCGACAAGCGGGTGGCCGCCTGCAAGCCGGCCGCGATCAACATCCCGGGCTACCGGCTATGGCGCGGCAGCCGAGTCTTCCTCGGTAGCCAGGAGGCCTCCGAGATCAGCGTGCTGCCGAACATGGGCGGCCTGCGCGCCACCTTCGACACCGTGCGCATCCCGCCCGGCTTCGACGCGAAGACCCACGGCACCAGCATCCCGGTCAGCCTGCGCGTCTGGACGAACGAGGGCGTCGCCGAGCTGCGCCACAAGATTACGATCGCCATCGAGACGAGCTGCTGAAGCGGGCGACCCTCTAG
>JADZBA010000317.1 GCA_020852355.1 Alphaproteobacteria bacterium | reverse complement strand
GGCGACGCAGGAGTTCGTCGTGCCGAGGTCGATGCCGATCACTTTAGCCATGAAGCAGTTCTCCTCTCGCAGCAGGCCCCGGCGGCCTCGAAGGCACCGCCAGAACCCCCATGGATCTCGTGGGACACGGTCCGGGGACCGCTAAGCCCCTACGGTCGAGCGGATATATAAGAGGACGCTGCGGCGCTGCAACGGGTGCGGCGCGTTGTCGGCCCGCGTCGCGGCGAGATTCTCGCCCGTTGCGCGGCGGCGGCGGAGGGGCCACCTTCCGGCCTCCCTGCCCCTCCCGAACGCGACCGGCGATGTCCATATGAATGGCGGTTCCCGAGATTTCCAGGATGCGGCGGCGCGCGCGCGCCGCATCCTCCATGGCCGGCGCCAGGGGCGCCGCCTGCGCCAGGGCCAGAAGGCGGTGCTGGCGGCCGGCCTGGAGAGCCTCGCCGTGGCGCTTCCCGAGGCCGGTCGGGCGGACCCGGCCGGCTGGTTCGGGCGGCGGTACCGGGCGTGGTGGCTGGAGGTCGGGTTCGGCGGCGGCGAGCATCTCGCCTGGCAGGCCGCGCGGCACCCCGACGTCGGGCTGCTCGGCGCCGAGCCCTTCGTGAACGGCGTGGTGTCGCTGCTGGGCCATGTCGGCCGTGCGGGACTGGCCAACGTGCGCATCCATCCCGACGATGCCCGCGACCTGATCGACGCCCTGCCGGATGCGACGATCGCCCGGGCCTTCGTCCTGCACCCCGATCCCTGGCCGAAGGCACGCCACCACAAGCGGCGCTTCGTCGCGGCCGACAACCTCGACCGGCTGGCGCGGGTGATGGCCGACGGGGCCGAGCTGCGGCTGGCGACCGACGACCTCGACTATCTCGACTGGATGCTGGAGCACACGCTGGCCCATCCCGGCTTCCGCTGGCTCGCCCGCGGTCCCGAGGACTGGCGCGTCAGGCCCGTCGACTGGCCGCCGACGCGCTACGAGGAGAAGGCCGTCGCGGCGGGGCGGCGCGCCTGGTACCTGCGCTTCGAGCGGCGCGCGAGACCATCGGCGGGGTGACGAAATCCTTGCAGCGCCCGCGGTTCCGCTATAATACGCGCCATTCTCCACGTATCGCTGAGTTTGGCTCTGGAAGGGGTGGGCTCCGGCCCGCTTTTTGTCATGGCGTTTGAGGACGCTCCCCGCCGCGGCGAGGGGGCGGCAACGGATCGGATCGCGCGCGAGATCGCCCCGGCCCTGGCGGGCATGGGCTACGAGCTGGTGCGCGTGCATCTCTCGGGCGGGGGTCGCCCGATACTGCAGATCATGGCCGAGAGGAGCGACCGGCAGCCGATGACCGTCGAGGACTGCGCGACGATCAGCCGTGACATCTCGGCGCTGCTCGACATCGCCGATCCGATCGCCGGTCCCTACACGCTGGAGGTCAGCTCGCCCGGGATCGACCGGCCGCTGCTGCGCGAGGCCGACTATGTCCGCTTCGCCGGCTTCGAGGCCCGGGTCGAGGCGGACGGGCCGATCGACGGCCGCCGCCGCTTCCAGGGACGGATCGTGGGGATCGAAGAGGGCGCCGTCGTCCTGCGGACGCCGGCCGAGACCTATCGCGTGCCCTTCGCGCGCATCCATCGCGCGAAGCTGGTGCTGACCGATGACCTGATCGCCGCGACGGCCGCTCCGGCCGCCGCCGCCCACTAGGTGAAGAGCCGATGCAAGCCGTAGCCACCATGTTCCGTCCGGAGCTGCTGCAGGTCGCCGACACCGTCGCCCGCGACAAAGGGATCGAGCGCGACGAGGTGATCGAGGCCATGGAGCAGGCGATCCAGAAGGCCGGCCGCTCCAAGTACGGGCAGGAGTACGACATCCGTGCCGAGATCGACCGCAAGTCCGGCGAGATCCGCCTGATCCGCTGCCGCACCGTCGTCGAGGAGGTCGAGAACGAGGCGACCCAGCTCACGGTGCCCCAGGCGCAGCGCATCAAGGCCGACGCCGAGCTGGGCGACGTGCTGACCGATCCGCTGCCGCCGATCGACTTCGGCCGCATCGCCGCCCAGACCGCCAAGCAGGTGATCGTCCAGCGCGTGCGCGACGCCGAGCGCGAGCGCCAGTTCGGTGAGTACAAGGACCGCCTGGGCGAGATCGTCAACGGCCTCGTCAAGCGCGTCGAGTTCGGCAACGTCATCGTCGATCTCGGCCGCGCCGAGGCGATCCTGCGCCGCGACGAGCTGGTGCCGCGCGAGAGCTTCCGCACCGGCGAGCGGGTGCGAGCCTACATCTACGACGTCCGCAAGGAGACGCGGGGGCCGCAGATCTTCCTGTCGCGCACCCATCCGCAGTTCATGGCCAAGCTGTTCGCCCAGGAGGTGCCGGAGATCTACGACGGCATCATCGAGATCAAGTCGGTGGCCCGCGACCCCGGCAGCCGCGCCAAGATCGCGGTGCTCTCGAACGACAGCGGCATCGATCCGGTCGGCGCCTGCGTCGGCATGCGCGGCAGCCGCGTCCAGGCCGTGGTGCAGGAGCTGCAGGGCGAGAAGATCGACATCATCCCCTGGTCGTCCGACCCGGCGACCTTCGTCGTCAATGCGCTGGCCCCGGCCGAGGTCGCCAAGGTCGTCCTCGACGAGGAGCAGAAGCGCATCGAGGTGGTGGTGCCGGACGAGCAGCTCAGCCTCGCCATCGGGCGGCGCGGGCAGAACGTCCGCCTCGCCTCCCAGCTCACCGGCTGGGACATCGACATCCTGACCGAGGCCGAGGAATCGGAGCGCCGGCAGGAAGAGGTGCGCAGCCGCTCGCAGATGTACATCGACGCCCTCGACGTCGACGACGTGATCGCCCATCTGTTGGTGACCGAGGGCTTCACCTCCGTCGAGGAGGTGGCGTTCGTGCCGACCGAGGACCTCGCCGGCATCGAGGGCTTCGACGAGGACATCGCGGCAGAGCTGCAGCAGCGCGCCCGCGGCTTCCTCGAGCGGCGCGACGCGGAGTTCGACGAGAAGCGGCGCACGCTGGGCGTCGACGACGCCGTGGCGGCGCTCGACGGGATCACACCGCAGATGACGGTGGCGCTGGGCGAGAAGGGCGTGAAGACGCTCGACGACCTCGCCGACCTCGCCAGCGACGAGCTGATCGAGATCGTCGGCAAGGACGCGCTGAGCGAGGACGAGGCCAACGCCGTCATCATGGCGGCGCGGGCGCACTGGTTCGACGGCGAGGAGGCGCAACCGTCCTGAGTCACGACGCCCAGACGCAGGCGGCCGGCGAGCCGGCGGACGCGACGCCCGATCCCGGCGAGAAGGGACCGGCGCGACGCTGTTTCGTGACCTTCGCCGTGCTCCCCAAGGAGCGCATGGTGCGCTTCGTGGTCGGGCCCGAGGGCGCCGTCGTCGCCGATATCGACGGCAGGCTGCCCGGGCGGGGTTTGTGGTTGACGGCGTCGCGGGATATAGTCGCGCGTGCAACGACGCGGCGGCTGTTCGCCAAGGCGGCGCGGGCGACGGTGACGGTGCCGGCGGACCTGCCGGATCGCATCGAGGCGCAGCTGGCGGCGCGTTGTCTCAGCTGGATCGGGCTCGCCCGCCGGGCGGGGCAGGCCGTCGCGGGGTTCGAGAAGGTTCGCGGCTGGCTGGCCGAAGGGCGAGCGGCGCTCATCATCGAGGCGAGCGACGCGGCGCGGCACGGCGTATCGAAGCTCGATCGGTGGCGCGGCGACGGCATCGTCGTCCGGTCGCTGACGGCGAGCGAGCTGGGGCAGGCGTTCGGGCGCGATCGGGCGGTTCACGTGGCCGTCGCGCCGGGGCGCCTCGCACGGGCATTGGCGACGGACGCGGCGCGTCTCGCCGGGTTCCGCGACGGCGGGACGGCGGGCGGCGACGCGGAACGGAAATCGGGCGAAGCGGGCTGAAGCGAAACGGATCACATGAGCGAGACGAAAGAAACAGATCGTAAGCCCTTGACGCTGGCCCGGCCGGGCAAGCTCGAGCTCAAGAAGACCGTCGAGACCGGGCAGGTCCGGCAGAGCTTCCCGCACGGCCGCACCAAGACCGTCCAGGTCGAGGTGCGCAAGAAGCGGACGCTCGCACCGGGGGAGGTGGCGCGCGATCTCGGATCCTCCGGCGACGGCCAGGGCGGCCGCCGCGGTGCCGGTCAGGCGCGCATGCTCACTGCCGAGGAGCGCGCGGCGCGCACGCGCGCCCTCCAGGGCGCCATGAAGGACGAGGAGGTCCGCCGCCAGGCCGAGATCGACGAGTCCCTGCGGGCCGAGGAGGAGGCCAAGCGCCGCGAGCAGGAGGAGGCCAAGCGCAAGGCCGAGGAGGAATCCAGGCGCAAGGCCGAGGAGGAGGCCAAGCGCAAGGCCGAGGAAGAGACCAAGCGCAAGGCCGAGGACGAGGCCAAGCGCAAGATCGACGAGGAGGAGCGGCGCAAGGTCGCCGAGCGGGCCGGCAATGCGGCCGCGGCGAAGGCCGTGGCGCTGACCGCCGCCGGCAAGATCGCGGCACCCGTGGTCGACGAGGACGCCGAGGCGGCGGCACGCGCCCGTCGCCCCGGCGGGGCACTGCCGCCCAAGCGTCCGGTGGTGGCGCCCAAGCGCATGGAGCCGCGCCGCCGCGGCGGCAAGATCACCGTCACCCAGGCGCTCAACACCGACGAGGCGGAGCGCGTGCGGAGCCTCGCCGCCTATCGGCGGGCACGCGAGAAGGAGCGGCGCCACCAGTACGAGTCGTCGGCCGACCAGCGCATCGTCCGCGACGTCATCGTGCCCGAGACGATCACCGTCCAGGAGCTGGCCAACCGCATGGCCGCACGCTCGGGCGACGTCATCAAGTCGCTCATGAAGATGGGCGTGATGGCGACCATCAACCAGACGATCGACGCCGACACCGCCGAGCTGGTGGTGGCCGAGTTCGGGCACGTCGCCAAGCGGGTGTCCGAGGCCGACGTCGAAATCGGGCTGAAGGGCGCTGAGGACGTCCCCGAGAACCTCGTCTCGCGCTCGCCGGTGGTGACCGTGATGGGCCACGTCGACCACGGCAAGACCTCGCTGCTCGACGCGATCCGCACGACCGACGTGGCGGCCCACGAGGCGGGCGGCATCACCCAGCATATCGGCGCCTACCAGGTGACGCTGGCGAACGGCCGCAAGATCACCTTCATCGACACGCCCGGCCACGAGGCGTTCACCTCGATGCGCGCCCGCGGCGCGAACGTCACGGACATCGTCGTCCTGGTGGTCGCGGCCGACGACGGCGTGATGCCGCAGACGATCGAGGCGATCCGTCACGCCCAGGCGGCGAAGGTGCCGATCATCGTCGCGATCAACAAGATGGACCGACCCGACGCCAACCCGGACCGCGTCCGCACCGAGCTGACGCAGCACGGGATCGTCGTCGAGAGGCTGGGCGGCGAGGTGCTCGACGTCGAGGTGTCGGCGATCAAGCGCACCAACCTCGACAAGCTGGAGGAAGCGATCCTCCTGCAGGCCGAGCTGCTCGACCTCAAGTCGAATCCCGACCGCCAGGCCGAGGGCGTCGTCATCGAGGCCAAGCTCGAGCGCGGCCGCGGCGCGGTCGCGACGGTGCTGATCCAGCGCGGCACGCTGCGCATCGGCGATATCTTCGTCACCGGCAGCGAGTGGGGGCGCGCGCGCCTGCTGCTCGACGAGCGCGGCGAGCGCATCGAGGCGGCGACGCCGGGCATGCCGGTCGAGGTGCTGGGCCTCAACGGCGTGCCGCTGGCCGGCGACGACTTCTCGGTCGTCGACGACGAGAGCCGGGCGCGCGACGTCACCGCCTTCCGCATGCGCCGGCGCCGCGACCAGGTCGCGGCCGCCGGGCAGCGCGGCACGGTCGAGGAGATGCTGTCGCAGATCGCGACCGGCCAGGCGAAGGAGCTGGCTATCGTCATCAAGTCCGACGTCCAGGGCTCGCTCGAGGCGATCAACGGCTCGCTCGCCAAGCTCCGGACCGAGGAGGTCGGCGTCCGCGTGCTGCACGCGGCGGTCGGCGGCATCAACGAGTCCGACGTGACCCTGGCGAAGGCGTCGAACGGCCTGATCATCGGCTTCAACGTCCGCGCCAACCCGCAGGCTCGCGAGATGGCGCGGCGCGACGGCGTCGAGATCCGCTACTACTCGATCATCTACGACGTGGTCGACGACGTGAAGGCGGCCCTCCAGGGCATGCTGTCGCCGACCATCCGCGAGCGCTTCCTCGGCAACGCGCAGATCCTCGACGTGTTCAACATCACCAAGGTCGGCAAGGTCGCCGGCTGCCGCGTCACCGAGGGCGTCGTCAAGCGCGGCGCCAAGGTGCGGCTGCTGCGCGACAACGTCGTGATCCACGAAGGCAGCCTGAAGACGCTGAAGCGCTTCAAGGACGAGGTCCGCGAGGTGAAGGAAGGCTTCGAGTGCGGCATGGCGTTCGAGAACTATCACGACATCCAGCCCGGGGACGTGATCGAGTGCTTCGAGATGGAGGAGGTCGCCCGCGCGCTCGGCTGAGCGCGCGCGGCCGTCCTGCACGCGAATCCGATCCGGGGGGAGAGACATCGTGACCCGCCGCTCCGGCGGCAGTGCGCCGACCCAGCGTCAGCTGCGCGTCGGCGAGGAGCTGCGTCATGTCCTGGCCGCCGTGCTGTCGCGCGGGGAGCTGCGCGATCCGGCGCTCCAGGACGCCTCGATCACCGTGACCGAGGTCCGGGTCAGCCCCGATCTGCGCAACGCCACCGCCTTCGTCATGCCGCTCGGCGGCGCCCAGGCCGCCGACATGCTGCCGGCCTTGCGCCGGGCCGCGCCGTTCCTGCGCGGCCAGGTGGCGCGCGCGATGGACCTGCGCGTCGTGCCGCAGCTCGACTTCACGCTCGACACCTCGTTCGACAACGCCCAGCGCATCGACGGGCTCCTGCGCCGACCCGAGGTCGCCCGCGACCTCGACGCCGCGCCGCCGGGCGGCCCGGACGACGATGAGCGGCGCTGAAGGCGAGCGGCTGGACGGCTGGCTCGTCGTCGACAAGCCGCTCGGCCTGACCTCGACCGCCATCGTCGGGCGCATCCGCCGGGCGGCCGGCGGCGCCAAGGTCGGCCATGGCGGCACGCTCGATCCGCTGGCGACCGGCGTCCTGCCGATCGCGCTCGGCGAGGCGACCAAGACCGTCGGCTGGGCGATGAGCGGCGCCAAGACCTACCGCATGGTGATCGGCTGGGGCGAGGAGCGCTCCACCGACGACCGCGAGGGCGCGGTGACGGCGACCAGCGCCGCGCGCCCGACGGCCGCCGACATCGCGGCGGCCCTGCCCGCCTTCGAGGGCGAGATCATGCAGGTGCCGCCCGCCTTCTCCGCGATCAAGGTCGGCGGGCGCCGGTCCTACGCGATCGCCCGTGCGCGCGAGCGGGCGGGCGCCGACGCACCCCCTGCGCTGGCGGCGCGCCCCGTGCGGATCGACGCCATCCGGCTGCTGGCCGCGCGTCCCGACGAGGCCGAGCTCGAGGTGGCCTGCGGCAAGGGCGTCTACATGCGCAGCCTCGCCCGCGACCTCGCCCATGCGCTCGGCACCTGCGGCCACGTCGCATCCCTGCGGCGTCTCAGCGTCGGGTCCTTCGACCTGTCGCGGGCGATTTCGCTGGAAGAGGAAACCGATCTCTGCAATAAGGCCGCAATTCTCGCGCACCTGCTTCCGGTCGCGACCGCGCTGGACGACATCCCGGCGCTGGCCCTGACGGAGGCGGAGGCGGAACGCCTGCGGCACGGGGTGACCGTGCTGCCGGGCCGGGCGGACGAACGCATCCGGCTCGACGCTCTCGGCGAAGGCACCGTCGTCTCGACCCATGCGGGCGGGCGGCTGGTGGCGATGGCCGAGATCCGTGGCGGCGCCCTTCGGCCGGTGCGCGTGATGAACCTCTAGAAACGAAGGAGCCTGCGATGTCGATTACGCCTGCGCGCAAGCAGGAGCTGATCCGCGACTACGCCACCAAGGACGGCGACACGGGCTCTCCCGAGGTCCAGGTCGCGATCCTCAGCGAGCGGATCAAGCAGCTGACGGACCATCTCGGGACGCACAAGAAGGATTTCCACTCGCGCCGCGGCCTCCTGATGATGGTCGGCCAGCGTCGTCGCCTGCTCGACTATCTCAAGGGCAAGGACGCGAAGCGGTACGAGGATCTCATCGGCAGGCTCGGTCTGCGCCGGTGACCGGGTGCGGCGCGGCGGCCCTCCTGCGGGAGGCAGCGCCGGCGCCGCGCGACCCGCGTGCCTCGACCCGGTCGGTGGCACGGCAGACGAGGCGTATCGACGCCGGCGGTGGCCGGCGTCCGCCCAACGACCGGGCGCCCGGAAAGACCGGGCGCGGCGACGCGCGGATGGCCGCGGGCCGTCGATCGGGGCCGTGACGGCAGAGCCGCCGCCCCACGCAGGAAGGATGCTGGAATAATGTTCGACACACAACGCGTGGAATTGACGTGGGGCGGGCGCAAGCTCGTGCTCGAGACCGGGAAGGTCGCCCGCCAGGCGGACGGCGCCGTGATGGCGACCTACGGGGAGACGACGGTCCTGTGCACGGTGGTCGGCGCCAAGTCGGTGCGCCCGGGGATCGACTTCTTCCCCCTCACCGTCAATTACCAGGAGAAGACCTTCGCCGCGGGCAAGATCCCGGGCGGCTTCTTCAAGCGCGAGGGCCGGCCGACGGAGAAGGAGACGCTGGTCTCGCGCCTCATCGACCGCCCGATCCGCCCGCTCTTCGCCAAGGGCTTCCGCAACGAGGTGCAGGTGATCTGCACCGTGCTGTCCCACGACCTGGAGAACGACCCAGACGTCGTCGCGATGGTCGGCGCCTCGGCGGCGCTGACGCTCTCGGGCCTGCCGTTCTTCGGGCCCGTGGGCGGCGCCCGCGTCGGCTACATCGACGGCCAGTACGTGCTCAACCCGCTCGCCGAGCAGCTCGAGACCTCGGCCCTCGACCTCGTCGTCGCCGGCACCCAGGAGGGCGTGCTGATGGTCGAGTCGATGGCCAGGGAGCTGCCCGAGGACGTGATGCTGGGGGCCGTGATGTTCGGCCACCGCTCCTTCCAGCCGGTGATCGGGGCGATCATCGAGCTCGCCGAGAAGGCCGCCAAGGACCCCTGGGCGATACCGGAGAAGCCGGCGAAGGTCGGCGAGGTGAAGGCGAAGCTGCAGGCGTTCTCCGCCGACTTCCGGGCCGCCTACATGGAGCCGCTGAAGCAGCTCCGGCAGGACAAGGTGGCGGCGGTCAAGGAGAAGGCGCTGGCCTCGCTCCCCGAGGACGAGCGCGAGGTGACGGAGACGATCTTCAAGTCGCTGGAGAGCGACGTGGTGCGCGGCGCCATCCTCGACACCGGCCGCCGCATCGACGGTCGCGACGTGCGCACGGTCAGGCCGATCGTGTCGGAGGTCGGGATCCTGAAGCGCGCGCACGGCAGCGCCCTCTTCACCCGCGGCGAGACGCAGGCCCTGGTGGTGACCACGCTCGGCACCGGCCAGGACGAGCAGATCATCGACGCGCTCGAGGGCGAGTACCGCGAGCACTTCATGCTGCACTACAACTTCCCGCCCTACTCCGTGGGCGAGGCGGGGCGCATGGGCAGCCCGGGCCGGCGCGAAATCGGCCACGGCAAGCTCGCCTGGCGGGCCGTGCGGCCGCTGCTGCCGGCCAAGGAGGCGTTCCCCTACACCATCCGCATCGTCTCGGAGATCACCGAATCCAACGGCTCGTCGTCGATGGCGACGGTGTGCGGCTCGTCGCTCTCGATGATGGACGCGGGCGTGCCGCTGCTGCGGCCGGTCGCCGGCATCGCCATGGGCCTCATCAAGGAGTCCGAGCGCTACGTCGTGCTCTCGGACATCCTCGGCGACGAGGACCATCTGGGCGACATGGACTTCAAGGTGGCGGGCACCGAGAACGGCGTCACCGCGCTGCAGATGGACATCAAGATCACCTCGATCACCGAGGCGATCATGCGCGACGCGCTGGCGCAGGCGCGTGACGGGCGGCTGCACATCCTGAACGAGATGGCGAACGCGCTGACCCGCCCGCGCGAGGGCGTGAGCAGCAACGCCCCGCGCATCACCACCATCAGCATCCCGAAGGACAAGATCCGCGAGGTCATCGGCTCGGGCGGCAAGGTGATCCGCGAGATCTGCGAGGTCACCGGCACCAAGATCGACATCGAGGACGACGGCACCATCAAGATCGCCGCCGTCGACATCGAGGCGAGCCAGAAGGCCATCGACTGGATCCGCGGCATCGTCGCGGAGCCGGAGGTCGGCGTGGTCTACAACGGCAAGGTCGTGAAGACCGTCGCCTTCGGCGCCTTCGTGACCTTCCTCGGCAGCCGCGACGGTCTCGTCCACATCAGCGAGCTCGCGCCGCAGCGGGTGGGCAAGGTGACGGACGTCGTCAACGTCGGCGATCAGGTGAAGGTGAAGGTGCTGGGCATCGACGAGCGCGGCAAGGTCCGGCTGTCGATGAAGGTGGTCGACCAGGCGACCGGCAAGGACCTCCAGGAGGGCGCGAAGGCCGAGGCGCAGCAGCCGGCGGAATGACCGTCCGCCTGCCGTCGGTCGTCGGGCACCGGGGGGCGGCCGCCTCGGCGCCGGAGAACACCCTCGCGGGGTTGCGCCGGGCGCTCGCGCTCGGCGTCCGCTGCGTCGAGTTCGACGTGAAGCTGACGGCGGACGGCGTGGCAATCCTGATGCACGACGACACGCTCGACCGTACGACCGACGGCAAGGGCCGGGTCGCCGCCACCACGGCGGCGGCGATCCGGTCCCTCGACGCCGGCGCCTGGTTCGCGCCGGAGTTCGCGGGCGAGCGGGTGCCGGGCTTCGAGGCGGCGATCGACCTGCTGCTCGAGACCGGCCTCGACGCCAACGTCGAGATCAAGCCCTGTGCCGGCCGCGAGACCGAGACCGGCGCGGCGGTCGCCCGCATCCTGGCCGCCCGCTGGCCGCGCGACCGGGCGCCGCCGCTGCTCTCCAGCTTCGCCGAGGCGAGCCTGGTGGCGGCCCGCGCCGCCGCACCGGCGCTGCCGCGCGGGCTGCTCGTCAAGCACGTCCCGGCGGACTGGCGCGCCCGTCTCGACCGGCTGGACTGCGCCACCTTCCACTGCAGCCACCGCGAGCTCGACGCGGCGACGGTCGCGGCGGTTCGCGGTGCCGGTTTCCCGATGCTGGTCTACACGGTGAACGAGGCCGAGCGGGCGCGCACGCTCTTCGGCTGGGGCGTCGACTGCATCTGCTCGGACCGCCCGGAAGCGATCCTCGCGGTCGCGCCCTGAGCGCGCCCTGCGGCTCGCCAAGGCGCCAAACGGCGAATATATAGGCGGTCATCATGATGTCGGATTGCGCAGCGTGCGAGGCAGGATCGTGAGGGCGCTCAACCCGGTGCTGATCTCGGGCCGCGAGGTGCTGCCGCTCGTCGAGGGCGGCAAGGGCATCTCGGTGTCCAACGGCGAGAGCTCCGGCGCCTGGGCCGCGGCCGACGGGGTCGGCACGTTCTCGGGCGTCAACGCCGATTCCCACGACGTCGAGGGCCGGCCGATTCCGCAGCTCTATCACGGCCGCACCCGGCGCGAGCGCCACGAGGAGCTGATCGCCTACGCCATCAAGGGCGGCATCACCCAGGCGCGCATCTCGCACGAGCGTTCCGACGGGCGCGGTCGCATCCACATGAACGTGCTGTGGGAGATGGCCGGGTCCGAGCGCGTGCTGCACGGCGTGCTGGAAGGGGCCAAGGGCCTCATCCACGGCGTCACCTGTGGCGCCGGCATGCCCTACAAGATCGCCGAGATCTGCGCGCGCTACGGCGTCCACTACTATCCGATCGTCTCCTCGGCGCGCGCCTTCCGCGCCCTCTGGAAGCGCGCCTACCACAAGTTTTCCGAATGGCTGGGCGGCGTCGTCTACGAGGACCCGTGGCTCGCCGGCGGCCACAATGGCCTGTCGAACAGCGAGGACCCGGAGCATCCCGAGGCGCCCTATCCGCGCGTGCGCGATCTGCGCGCGACGATGACGGAGTACGGCCTGCTGCACACGCCGATCTTCATGGCCGGCGGCGTCTGGTACCTGCGCGAATGGGAAGACTGGCTCGACAATCCCGAGATCGGGCCGATCGCCTTCCAGTTCGGCACCCGTCCGCTGCTGACCCAGGAGAGCCCGATATCGGACGCCTGGAAGCAGAAGCTGGTGCGGCTCCAGGAAGGCGACGTCTACCTCAACCGCTTCTCGCCGACCGGGTTCTACTCGTCGGCCGTGCGCAACCCCTTCCTCGAGGAGCTGAAGGGGCGCAACGACCGGCAGGTCGCCTACTCGGTCGAGGCGATCGGCGAGCACGACACGCCGTTTCCAACCGGCGCCCGCGGCCGCATCGTGTACCTCACCCATTCCGACAAGGCCCACGCCGAGGGCTGGGTCGCCCAGGGCTTCTCCGAGGCGCTGCGGACCCCGGATTCGACGCTGATCTTCGTGACCCCGGCGGCTGCGGAGCAGATCCGCATCGACCAGATCGAATGCATGGGCTGCCTGTCCGCCTGCTTGTTCTCGAACTGGGCGCAGAACGAGGCGGGGACGACGGGCAAGAAGGCCGACCCGCGGTCCTTCTGCATCCAGAAGACGCTGCAGGCGATCAGCCATTCCGAGGACGTCGACCAGCAGCTCATGTTCGCCGGCCACAACGCCTACCGCTTCGCCACCGACCCGTTCTACCGCAACGGCTTCGTGCCGACGGTGCGCGAGCTGGTCGAGCGCATCCGCACCGGCGACTGATGCCGGGACCGATGCCCGGCCGGGCGGACTTCACAGCGACGCCGCGGCGCCCTATATCGGTACGGTGACACCGAACCGTCCCTATGCCGCCGCCCTGGAGCGGCTTCGCGCCGCCTCGCTGCGGCCGACGCGTCAGCGTCTGGCCCTGGCGAAGCTGCTGTTCGACGGCGGGGACCGGCACGTCACCGCCGAGCAGGTGCATGGCGAGGCGGAGGACGCGGGCATCAGCGTCTCCCTGGCGACGGTCTACAACACGCTGCACCAGTTCACCCGCGCGGGGATGATGCGCGAAGTCGTAGTCGAGGCGGGGCGCTCGTACTTCGACACCAACGTCTCCGATCATCATCACGTGTTCTTCGAGAGCTGCGGCCGGCTCGTCGACGTCCCGGCGGCCCAGGTGCAGATCCACGGCCTGCCCGACCTGCCGGCCGGCACCGAGGTGACGCGCATCGACGTGATCCTCCGCGCGTCCTCCCCGAACGCGAAATAAGAAGCGTTCTCAATACGATAAAAACTGTTTGGAATCGTTCCAAACAGCTTGAATCCGAACCTGCCTCTGCCATATGCCTAAGCAGCGGGGGACGCGTTCGTTCCCTCGTCACCGCCCATCGGCAGCAAGAGGAGGACGCACATGCCGTCGCTCAAGGGAAGCAAGACCGAAGAGAACCTGAAGGCCGCCTTCGCGGGTGAGTCGCAGGCCAATCGCCGCTACCTCTATTTCGCCCAGAAGGCGGACGTCGAGGGCTACAACGACATTGCGGCCGTCTTCCGCTCCACCGCCGAGGGCGAGACCGGGCACGCCCACGGCCATCTCGAGTTCCTCGAGGAGGTGGGCGATCCGGCGACCGGCAAGCCGATCGGCGGCACGTCGGACAACCTCCGCGCCTCGATCGCGGGCGAGACCCACGAGTACACGGACATGTATCCCGGCATGGCCCGCTCGGCCCGCGAAGAAGGCTTCGACGAGATCGCCGACTGGTTCGAGACCCTGGCCAAGGCGGAGAAGTCGCACGCCGGCCGCTTCCAGAAGGCGCTCGACACCATCGGCGCCTGATCGACCGCCGGTCGATCGATCGCCACTGCTACCGCGGGGATCCGGTTTCGCCGGGTCCCCGCCGCGCGCCAGCCCGCAGTTCCCCGCAGCCGAGGAGACGTCGATGCGCGAAGGCAGCCTCGAGGCGCCCACCCGCCATCCGCTCGACTGGGAGCATCCCGATTTCGCCGACCCGGAGAAGCTCGACGCCGAGTTGCGGCGCGTCTTCGACATCTGCCATGGGTGCCGGCGGTGCTTCAATCTGTGCGACAGCTTCCCGCGGCTGTTCGATCTCATCGACGGCTCGCCCACCGGCGAGCTCGACGAAGTCAAGAGCGCGGACTTCAAGCCGGTCGTCGACGCCTGCACGCTCTGCGACATGTGCTTCATGACCAAGTGCCCGTACGTGCCGCCGCACGCGTTCAACCTCGACTTCCCGCACCTCATGTTGCGCTACCGGGCCGCCGAGCTGAAGCGCGGCGAGGTCGGCTTCGCCGATCGGCAGCTCACCGAGACGGACCGCAACGGCAAGCTCGCCGGCCTGGCGGCGCCGCTGGCGAACTGGGCGTCGCGAACCGACAACGGGCTGACGCGCCCGCTGCTGGAGAAGGTGGCCGGGGTCGATCGCGAGGCGGCGCTGCCGAAGTTCCACGGCCGCACCTTCCTCGCGCGTGCCCGCGCCGGCGAGCCGGCGGTGGCCGCCGACGCGCCGGCCTACGGGCGCAAGGCGGCGCTCTACGCCACCTGCTTCGTCAACTACAACAACCCGGCCATCGGCGAGGCGGCGCGCGCCGTCCTCGCGAAGAACGGCGTCGCGACGGAGGTCGTCTATCCCCGCTGTTGCGGCATGCCGCAGCTCGAGCACGGTGATATCGCACGCGTCGCGGACAACGCCCGCGCGGTCGCGCGTGCGCTGAAGCCGCTGATCGACGAGGGGCGCGACATCGTCGCCCTGACGCCGTCCTGTGCGCTCATGCTGAAGTTCGAGTGGCCGCTGATCCTGCCGCATGATCCCGACGTGAAGCGCCTCTCGGCGGCGACCTTCGACATCAGCGAGTACATCGTCGACATCGCGCGCAAGGAAGGCCTGGCACCGGGCATGGCGCCGCTGCGGGGGGGCGTCGCCCTGCATCTCGCCTGCCACGCCCGCGCCCAGAACATGGGCGCCAAGGGCGCGGAGATGCTGCGCCTCATCCCCGAGGCGAGCGTCGCCGTGATCGAGCGCTGCTCGGGCCATGGCGGAGCGTGGGGCGTGAAGAAGGGCAACTTCGAGACGGCGCTCAAGGTCGGCAAGCCGGCCGCCCGCCAGGCGGCGAAGTCGGGCAAGGCGTTCCTGGCATCGGAATGTCCGCTCGCCGGCGTCCATCTGCAGCAGGGGATCGACCGGCTGGAGGGCGAGAAGGCGGCGATCGAGCTGGTCAGCCACCCCGTCCTGCTGATGGCGCGCGCCTACGGGCTGGCATAGCGAATGCGGGAGCGGACGAGATGACGGCGGCCAAGCGCGAGATCACTCCTGATGACATCATGCCGGCGGCGGACTATGCCCGCATCCGGCGCGAGCATCGCAAGCACGTGACCGCGATCAAGCGCCTGCGGCGCATCGCCGTGGGGCCCTTCACGACCTGGCACTTCGAGAGCTACGAGACGATGTGGCATCAGGTCCACGAGATGCTGTTCATCGAGAAGGGCGGCGAGGCCCAGGTGCCCGACGAGCTGCGCGCCTACAACCCCCTCATCCCCAAGGGGCGCGAGCTGGTCGCCACGGTCATGATCGAGATCGACGACCCGCTGCGCCGCGCCCGGGCGCTGGCGCGGCTCGGCGGCATCGAGGAGACGGCGTTCCTGCGCTTCGCCGGCGAGACCGTCGTCGGCGTGCCCGAGCCCGACCAGGACCGCACGACGGAGGAGGGCAAGGCGTCCTCCGTGCAGTTCATCCATTTCCCCTTCTCCGATGCCCAGGTGGCGAAGTTCGCCGCACCCGGGACCGAGGTCGTGGCGGGCTTCGGCCATGCCGAGTACGCCCACATGACGGTGATCCCGGACGAGGTGCGCCGCGCCCTCGTCCAGGATTTCGCGTAGCGGCCGCGCCGACGCCGCACTGCCGCGGGGCCCGCCGTCAGGCGGCCGCGACCCAGTTGCCGTGCAGGCCGAACGGCACGCGGTGCGGCAGCCCCACGGTCGCGATCGGCCCGCGCTCGATGTCGGTGGCGGCGAACACCGCGAGCTCGCTGCGGTTCTCCCCGCCGCGCCACACGATGGTGAGGACCCAGCCGTCGCCCTCCGGCGCGTCGGCCACCCGCGGCACGAAGACCGGCTCCGACACCGCATCGCCGGCGGGCAGGAAATGCGTCGTCCGCCGACCGGAGGCGGCGTCGACATGAACGAGCCCGTCGTAGGTGCTGCGGGCGGCGGCGGCGCTCGCGCCGGCGTACCAGCCGTGGCGATGGGCGAAGCCGGCGCGGCGATCGTCGATCCGGGGAAACTCGCCGGGCAGGTCGTCCAGCGTCGTGCGCGTGAACCGGTCGGTGCCGCCGGCGAGGTCGAAGACCCAGCGGCGAAGTCGCGCGCGCGACTTCGCCGGATCGGTCGGCGAGCCGTCGGGGGGCGGGAACGGCGCTTCCGCCATCTCCATGACGTCGGCGACGACGCGGTCACCCTCGTCCCATGCGTTGAGCACGTGGAACACGTAGCAGGCCTCGCCGCGGAACCAGACCATGTCCGCCGGCGTGCCGTCGCGCCTCATCACGCCGACGACGCTGCCCTTGTCGGGCTCCCACGCGTAGGGCGGCCGGCCGCTGCGGGCCCGCTCCAGGCTGGCGGTGAGCGGGAGGACGGGGAACAGCAGACGCCGCTCGGTAACCGCGAAGTCGTGCACCATGCTGGCGAACGGCGCCTCGAAGCGGTGCAGGCGGGTCACGCCGCCGGCCGCGTCGATCGTGCCGCAGGTCATGCCGGCGGAGAACGGCCCGGTCGCGTGGTAGCCGAAGAAGACCAGATCGCCGGTGACGGGGTCGATCTTGGGATGGGCGGTGAAGGGGCCGGCGAGGGCGCCGGCGAAGTCGTGATAGCCGCGCGTGGTGAGCGTGCGCGGCGCGATCTCGACCGGCAGATGACCTTCCTCCAGCGCCAGCAGGCGACCGCCGTGCCAGACGACGTTCGTGTTGGCGACGCCGCCGTCGCGCGACGCCCCGGCCGGGAAGCCGGGCAGCACCTGGCCGAAGCCGCCGAACAGGGCGCGGCCGGCGTCGTTCTCGGCCAGCCATTTCGGCGTGCGCACCCAACGGTTGCGGTAGCTGGCGCCGCCGTTCTCCAGCGTGAAGGCGTGCACCATGCCGTCGCCGACAAACCAGTGCGCGGTCGGCGATGCGAACCGCGGATTGGGGCCGTTGCGATAGAAGGTTCCCGCCAGCTCCCGCGGCAGCTCGCCCCGCACGGGCAGCGCGGCCGCGTCGGACTCGACGGCGATGGGGGCGAAATTTCCGGCCGTGCGTGCGCCTTGAACATTTGTCATGGC
>JADZBA010000316.1 GCA_020852355.1 Alphaproteobacteria bacterium | reverse complement strand
CGGTCGCCGGCCTGCGTGACGTCGTCCATTTCTCGGGCGACAGCGCAGCCTCGCTGGAGGAGGCGTTCCGCGGCTCGATCGACGACTATCTCGCCTCCTGCGCCGAACGTGGCGAGGAACCGGACCGAGCTTACAGCGGCAGCGTCCCGCTGCGGATCAATCCGCAGCTGCACCGCAAGGCGGCCCTTCGCGCGGCGGCCGAGGGCATCAGCCTGAACCAATGGCTGGCCCGGCGGATCGAGGCCGCCTGAGCCGGGACCTTCATCGGTCGGCCAGCCGCTCCACGGTCCGCGCGAAGCGCGCCCGCGCCGCATCGCGGGCCAGGTGACGGCCGTCGGCCACCACCTGCCGACCGCCGATCCAGACGTCCCTGACCGCCCGCCCGTCGCCGCCGAAGACCCAGCCGTCGAGCCACTGGTCGCCGCTGCGGCCGACCAGCGCCGGGTGGTCGGGATCGAGCAGCACGATGTCCGCCCGCATGCCCGGCGCCAGCGCGCCGATCGCGCGGCCGTGCGCCTGGACGCCGCCGGCCAGCGCGCGGTCGTAGAGGGCGCGGCCGGTCGAGCGGCCGGGGGCGCCGGCGACGACGTTGCGCTTCTCGTCGCGCAGGCGCTGGCCGTATTCCAGGAGACGCAGCTCCTCGGCCGCGTCGATGCGCACGTTGCAGTCGCTGCCGACGCCGAAGCGGCCGCCCTGGTCGAGGAACGAGGGCACCGGGAACAGGCCGTCGCCGAGATTGCCCTCGGTGATAGGACAGAGCCCGACGACGGCTTCGGACGCCGCCATGCGGGTCACCTCGCCCGCCGTCACGTGCGTCGCATGCACGAGGCACCAGCGCGCGTCGACCGGCGCCTCGTCGTGCACCCAGTCGACCGGCCGCCGGCCGCACCAGGCGACACAGTCGTCGACCTCCTTCTGCTGCTCGGCGACATGGATGTGGACGGGGACGTCGCCCGCCGCGGCGACGACCGCGCGCAGCGTCGCGCCGGTGACCGCGCGCACCGAATGGGGCGCGATGCCCACGACCGCATCCGGCAGGTCGCGCAGGGCCGCGCGCGAGGCCTCCAGCAGGCGCGCGAAGCGGTCGGGGCCGTTGACGAAGCGCCGCTGGCCCGCCTCGGTCGGGCCGCCGCCGAAGCGGCCGTAGGCGTAGAACACCGGCAGGTGCGTCAGCTCGATGCCGCTCTCCGCCGCGGCGCGGCCGATCGCCGCCGCCATCTCCGCCGGGTCGGCATAGGGGGTGCCGTCGGGCGCGTGGTGGAGATAGTGGAACTCGGCCACCGCGGTGAAGCCGCTCTCCGCCATCTCGACATAGGCCTGGGCCGCGATCGCCGCGACGTCGTCGGGATCGAGCGTCGACAGGAAGCGGTACATGACGTCGCGCCAGCCCCAGAAGTTGCCGGCGGCGTCGCTGCGGCGCTCCGCCAGACCGGCCATGCCGCGCTGGAAGGCGTGGCTGTGCAGGTTGGCGAGGCCGGGCACGGCGATGCCGCGATGGCGGACGGCGCCGTCGGCGGGAACGCCGGCGGCGACGCCACGGATCGCGCCCGAGGGATCGACGTCGATGCGGACGTCCGCGGCCCAGCCGTCGGGCAGGAGCGCGTGAGAGAAATGCAGGTTCGTCATCGTCCGTCTATCCTATAGCGGAGCGAAGGAGAGCCGCGAGACATGAAGGTCGACCGCGTCCTGGTGGACGCCAGGCTGGCGACGATGCGCCCCGGCGCCGACGCCTATGGCAGCGTCGTCCCCGGGGCCGTGGCGATCGCCGGCGAGCGCATCGCCTGGGCCGGGCCGATGGCGGACCTGCCGACGGGCCTCGACGGCGCCGAGCGGATCGCGCTGGAGGGACGCTGGGTGACGCCCGGCCTCGTCGACTGCCACACCCACCTCGTCTACACGGGCGACCGCGCGCACGAGTTCGAGCTGCGGCTGGAAGGTGCGACATACGAGGAGCTGTCGCGCGCCGGCGGCGGCATCATGTCGACGGTGCGCGCGACCCGGGCCGCGACCGAGCCGGAGCTGGTGGCGGCCTCGCTGCCGCGTCTCGACGCGCTGATCGCCGAGGGGGCGACCACGGTCGAGATCAAGTCCGGCTACGGCCTCGCGGTCGAGCACGAGGCGAAGATGCTGCGCGCCGCCCGCGCGCTCGGCCGCGCCCGGCCGGTGACGGTGCGCACGACGCTGCTCGCCGCCCACGCACTGCCGCCCGAGCATGCCGGCGAGGCCGACCGCTACATCGACCTCTGCGCCGGGCCGATCCTCGACGCCGTGGCGGCCGAGGGCCTGGTCGACGCGGTCGATGCCTTCTGCGACACGATCGGCTTCACCCGGGCCCAGACCGAGCGCGTCTTCGCCGCGGCGCGCGCCAGGGGGCTGCCCGTGAAGCTGCATGCCGAGCAGCTCTCCAACCAGGGCGGCGCGGCGCTGGCGGCGGGGATGGGCGCCCTCTCGGCCGATCATCTCGAATATCTCGACGAGGAGGGCGTCGCCGCCATGGCGCGATCGGGCACCGTCGCCGTGCTGCTGCCGGGCGCCTTCTACTTCCTGCGCGACACGCACCATCCGCCGGTCGACCTGCTGCGCCGTCACGGCGTGGCGATGGCGATCTCGACCGACCTCAATCCCGGCTCCTCCCCCCTCCACTCGCCGCTGCTGACGATGAACATGGCCTGCACCCTCTTCCGCCTGACGCCGGCCGAGGCACTGGCCGGCATGACGCGCCACGCCGCCCGGGCGCTCGGCATCGCCGCCGACGCCGGCACCATCGCGGCGGGCAAGCGGGCGGATCTCGCGATCTGGGACATCGAGCGGCCGGGCGAGCTCGCCTACCGCATCGCCTGGAATCCGCTGCACCGGCGGCTGTGGGGCGGCCGATGACGCCGGTGGCGATCGGCACCGCGCCGCAGCCGCTCGCCGCCTGGCGGCGCGTGCTCCACGACGGCGCGCCGGTGCGCCTCGACCCGGCCGCCCGCGATACGGTCGAGCGCGGGGCGGCCACCGTCGCCGCGATCGTGGCGCGCGGCGCGCCCGTCTACGGCGTCAACACCGGCTTCGGCAAGCTGGCGAACGCCCGCATCGAGGCCGACGACCTGGCGACGCTGCAGCGCAACCTCGTGCTGTCGCACGCCGTCGGCGTGGGCGCGCCGCTCGCGGATGCCACCGTGCGCCTGGTCATGGCGCTGAAGATCGCGGGCCTCGCGCGGGGTGCGTCGGGCGTGCGCTGGGCCACGGTCGAGATGCTGGGGCGGATGCTGGCGGCGGACCTGCTGCCGGTCGTCCCCGGCCAGGGCTCGGTCGGCGCATCGGGCGACCTCGCGCCGCTGGCCCATCTCGCGGCGGCGATGATCGGCGTCGGCGACTGCCGCCTCGGCGGCGTCGCCATGCCGGCCGCCGACGGGCTGGCGCGGGCCGGGCTCGCCCCGATCGCGCTCGGCCCGAAGGAGGGGCTGGCGCTGCTCAACGGCACGCAGGTCTCGACCGCGCTGGCGCTGACCGGCCTGTTCGCGACCGAGCGCGTGTTCCAGGCAGCGCTGGTCGCCGGCGCCTTCTCACTCGACGCCGCACTCGGCTCCGACACGCCGTTCGACGCGCGCATCCACGCGCTGCGCGGCCATGCCGGCCAGCGCGATGCGGCGGCGGCACTCCGCGCCCTCGTCGCCGGCAGCGAGATCCGCGCCTCGCACCGCGACTGCGGCAAGGTGCAGGATCCCTATTGCCTGCGCTGCCAGCCGCAGGTGATGGGCGCCTGCCTCGACCTGCTGCGCGCCGCCGCGGCGACGCTTGCGACCGAGGCCAATGCCGTCTCGGACAACCCGCTGGTCTTCCCCGACACGGGCGAGGTGCTGTCCGGCGGCAACTTCCACGCCGAGCCGGTCGCCTTCGCCGCCGACCAGATCGCGCTGGCGCTGGCCGAGATCGGCTCGCTCGCCGAGCGCCGGGTGGCGATGCTGACTGACGGCTCGATCAGCGGCCTGCCGCCCTTCCTGACCGCGCGGCCCGGCCTCAACTCCGGCTTCATGATCGCCCATGTGACGGCCGCAGCGCTGGCGTCGGAGAACAAGCAGCGCGCGGCACCCGCCAGCGTCGACAGCCTGCCGACCTCGGCCAACCAGGAGGACCATGTGTCGATGGCGACCCACGCCGCGCGCCGGCTCGCCGACATGGCGGAGAACGCGGCGGCCATCGTCGGCATCGAGCTGCTGGCGGCCGCCCAGGGCGTCGACTTCCACGCCCCGCTCGCCTCCAGCCCGGCTGTCGAGCGGGTGCGGGCGCTCGTCCGCGGCCGCGTCGCCCACCTGGACGATGACCGCTTCCTGGCACCGGACCTCGCCGCCGCGCAGGACCTCGTGCACTCGGGCGCGGTCGGGGCCGCCCTCGCCGCGGCGCTGGCGCCGGTCGCACTGGGGTGACAGGCTGCGGTCGATGATGCCCACGGACGACGATATCCGGGCCTATCGCGAGGACGGCGCGGTGTGCCTGCGCGGCGCCGTCGCGCCGCAATGGCTGGCGAAGCTCGCCGCCGGCGTCGAGCGCAACCTGCGCGAGCCCGGCCCGTTCGCCAGGCGCTACACGCCCGACGGCAGGCCCGGCCTCTTCTTCGGCGACTACTGCGACTGGCGGCGCATCGCCGAGTACGAGGCGGTGCTGCGCGACGCGCCGCTGGCGGCGATCGCCGGCCGGCTGATGGGGTCGAGCAAGGTCAACCTCTTCCATGAGCATGTGCTGGTGAAGGAGCCGGGAACCGAGGAGCGCACGCCCTGGCACCACGACCAGCCCTACTACGTCGTCGACGGTGCCGATATCGTCAGCCTGTGGATCCCGCTCGACCCCGTCGCGCGCGCGACCAGCGTCGAGTTCATCGCCGGCTCGCACCGCTGGGGCCGGTGGTACACGCCGCGCCGCTTCGCCGACGGCCGCGACCATCCGGCACAGCAGAAGGATTTCGTGCCGGTGCCCGACATCGAGGCCGAGCGCGACCGCCACCGCATCCTCGGCTGGGCGATGGCGCCGGGCGACCTCATCGCCTTCCACGGGCTGACGCTGCACGGTGCGCCCGGCAACGCCACGCACGACCGCCGCCGCGTGGTATCGGCCCGCTGGACGGGCGACGACGCGCGCTACGTGCTGCGCGAGGGCTTTATGTCGCCGCCGCCGCCGGAGACGGACGCGCCCGCGGTCGGCGCGCCGATGGATTCGCCGGTGTTCCCGGTCGTATGGAGGGCGGAGTGAGGGAATGCGAGACACCTGCCCTCTCCGCCCTTCAGGGCGGAGAGGGAGGGGACCCGCCGCGCAGCGGTGGGGAGGGTGAGGCGGGTCGGGCCACCGCACCAGGCGCTCCGGCGATGGATCCACATGCGCCGCGGACGCGGCGCCCACCTCACCCCGACCCTCTCCGCCCTGAAGGGCGGAGAGGGTGACCGCTGCGAGGCTCACCCGCATGACCACCCGCATCGACAACGCCCGCATCGTCCGCGCGCCGCACGGGCCGGAGATGACCGCCCGGAGCTGGCAGGCCGAGGCGGCGCTGCGCATGCTCATGAACAACCTCGATCCCGAGGTGGCGGAGCGGCCGCACGAGCTGGTCGTCTATGGCGGCATCGGGCGGGCGGCGCGCGACTGGGAATGCTTCGACCGCATCGTCGCGGCGCTCCGTCGGCTCGACGACGACCAGACGCTCTGCGTGCAGTCGGGCAAGCCGGTCGGCATCTTCCGCACCCACGCCGACGCGCCGCGCGTGCTGATCGCCAACTCCAACCTGGTCGGCCGCTGGGCCACCTGGGAGCATTTCCACGAGCTCGATCGCAAGGGCCTGATGATGTACGGCCAGATGACCGCGGGCTCGTGGATCTACATCGGCTCGCAGGGCATCGTGCAGGGCACCTACGAGACCTTCGCCGAGGTCGGCCGCCGGCACTATGGCGGCGACCTCGGCGGGCGCTGGATCCTGACCGGCGGGCTCGGCGGCATGGGCGGCGCGCAGCCGCTGGCGGCGACCATGGCCGGCGCCTCGCTGCTGGCCGTGGAGTGCCAGCCGTCACGCATCGAGATGCGGCTGAAGACCGGCTATCTCGATCACAGCGCGACGACGCTGGACGAGGCGCTGGAGATCGTCGGGCGCGCCGGCCGCGAGCGCCGCCCGGTCTCCGTCGGCCTGCTCGGCAACGCCGCGGAGATCTTCCCCGAGCTGGCACGGCGCGGGGTACGCCCGGACGCGGTCACCGACCAGACGTCGGCCCACGACCCGCTCAACGGCTACCTGCCGGCGGGCTGGACGCTGGCGGAATGGGAGGATCGCCGCGCCGGCGACCCGCGCGGCGTCGAGCGTGCGGCGAAGGAGTCGATGGCGGTACAGGTGCGCGCCATGCTCGACTTCCACCGCCGCGGCGTGCCGACGCTCGACTACGGCAACAACATCCGCCAGATGGCCAAGGACATGGGCGTGGCGGACGCGTTCGCGTTCCCCGGCTTCGTGCCCGCCTACATCCGTCCGCTGTTCTGCCGCGGGATCGGCCCGTTCCGCTGGGCGGCGCTGTCGGGCGATCCCGAGGACATCTGGCGCACCGACGCCAAGGTGAAGGAGCTGATGCCGGACGACCGGCACCTGCACAATTGGCTCGCCATGGCGCGCGCGCGCATCCGCTTCCAGGGCCTGCCGGCGCGCATCTGCTGGGTCGGCCTCGGCGACCGCCACCGGCTCGGCCTCGCCTTCAACGCGATGGTGGCCAGCGGCGAGCTGAAGGGGCCGGTGGTGATCGGCCGCGATCATCTCGATTCGGGATCGGTCGCCAGCCCCAACCGCGAGACCGAGGCGATGCGCGACGGCAGCGACGCGGTCGCCGACTGGCCGCTGATCAACGCGCTGCTCAACTGCGCTAGCGGCGCCACCTGGGTCTCGATCCATCATGGCGGCGGGGTCGGCATCGGCTATTCGCAGCATGCCGGCATGGTCGTCGTCTGCGACGGCACGGAGGCCGCCGCCCGGCGCATCGAGCGGGTGCTGTGGAACGACCCGGCGTCGGGCGTCATGCGCCACGCCGACGCGGGCTACGACATCGCCCTCGACTGTGCCCGTCGCAACGGCCTCGACCTGCCCTTCCTCTCCGCCTGACCTTCCGGGAGCGCCGCCCGCCATGACCAACCGCATCACGCTCGCGATCGCCGAGCGCATCCCCTTCGCCGAGGGCATGGCGTTCGGCGACGTCGGTCCGTACGAGCGCCTCGCCGGCCGGGCGCACTACGCGGTCGACCCGCTGGCCGCGGCGCAGGCCGGCATCGTCGACCTCGACAAGGCGCCGCGCAACGCCGACGGGCTGGTCGAGCTCGCCGCCGACGTCATGATCCTGAAGCCG
>JADZBA010000315.1 GCA_020852355.1 Alphaproteobacteria bacterium | reverse complement strand
CACCTGCGCGAGCTGGGGCCCATCGACGTGCTGCTGGCGCCCGTCGACGGCGCCTGGACCACGAGCCAGGAGGACGTGCTGACGATCATCGGCCAGATCAAGCCGCGCCTCGTCATCCCGATGCACTACATC
Organism: Alphaproteobacteria bacterium; assembly: GCA_020852355.1. Classification (GTDB taxonomy): domain Bacteria; phylum Pseudomonadota; class Alphaproteobacteria; order ATCC43930; family Allostellaceae; genus Allostella. The sequence continues at coordinate 23,333 of JADZBA010000315.1, read as the reverse complement.
GTGCCGAACGTGGTCGAGCGGTTCGTCGCCAAGGCCGCCCCGCTCTACCCCGCGCGCTACGGCACCGAGCCGGAGGTCCTCGTGTCGCGCACGATGCTGCCGCGCGCGACGGAGATCCTCGTGCTGCCCGGGCACTGACGCCGTTCAGCGCGCCAGCCCCACGGCGTTGGCCACGATGCGGTGGCCGACGCCGTCGCCCAGCGACATGATCGATTCCGGATGAAACTGCACGCCCGCCACCGGCAGCGTCGCGTGCTCGACCGCCATCGGCACGCCGTCGGCGGAGACCGCCGTCACGATCACGTCGGGCGGCAGGCTGTGCCGCTCCAGGAACAGCGAGTGGTAGCGGCCGACGGTGATCTCGCCGGGCAGCCCCGCGAACAGCCGTCCGCCGTCGAGACGGATGCGGCTCGGCCGGCCATGCGCCGGCGTCTCGAGCTGCGCCAGCCGGGCGCCGAAGCGCTCGCCCAGCGCCTGCAGCCCGAGGCAGACTCCGAAGATCGGGAGGCCGTCCGCCAGGGCCGCGTCGATCGTGCGCGCGATGGCGAAGTCGGCCGGGCGGCCCGGGCCGGGCGAGAGCACCACGAGGTCCGGCGGGTCGGCTGCCAGCGCCGCCAGGGCGCGGCCGTGGCGCACCACCGCGACCTCGGCGCCGGTCTGGCGGAAGAAGTCGGCCAGCGTGTGGACGAAGCTGTCGTCGTGGTCGACCAGCAGCAGCCGCTTGCCGGCGCCGGGCCGGTCGCCCGCCGGCATCGCCGCCGTCGATGAGCGGGCCGGCTCGCGGATCGCCTGGAACAGGGCGGCGGCCTTGATGCGGCACTCCGCGTCCTCGGCCTCGGGGTCGCTGTCGTAGAGCAGCGTCGCGCCGACGCGGATCTCGGCGAGGCCGTCCCTCATGCGGATCGTGCGGATGGTCAGCCCCGTGTTCATGCCGCCGTCGAAGCCGACGAAGCCGATGGCGCCGCCGTACCAGCGCCGCGGCGTGCGCTCATGGTCCTCGCAGAACTGCATGGCCCACAGCTTCGGCGCGCCCGTGACCGTCACCGCCCAGGCGTGGCTGAGGAACGCGTCGAGCGCGTCGTAGCCGGGGCGCAGCGTGCCCTCGACATGGTCGACCGTGTGGATCAGCTTCGAATAGAGCTCGATCTGGCGCCGGCCGACGACGGCGACCGATCCGGGCTCGCAGATCCGTGCCTTGTCGTTGCGGTCGACGTCCGTGCACATGTTGAGCTCGTACTCGTCCTTGGCCGAGTTCAGCAGCCGGCGGATCTGCTCGGCGTCGCCGATCGGGTCGCGGCCGCGGGCGATGGTGCCGGAGATCGGACAGGTCTCGATCCGCCTGCCGTCGGAGCGCACGTACATCTCAGGCGATGCCGACACGAGGAACTCGCCCGCCCCGAGATTGATCAGTGCCGCATAGGGCGCGGGGTTGTTGCGCGCCAGCGTGTCGAACACCTTGCTCGGCGGCGCCGCGCAGGGCTCGGAGAACAGCTGCCCCGGCACCGCCTCGAACAGGTCGCCGCGCGCGAATGCGGCGCGCGCCCGTTCCACCAGCGCCGGATAGGCGCCGGGCTCGTGATCGGCCGCGGGCTGGTGATCGGCGATCCGGTAGGCGGCCTCCGGGGTCGCACGCGACAGCCCCTCAGTCGACGCGCCGGGGCAGGCGAACTCGTAGGAGACCGAGACGGCCCGCTCGGTCCGCCGGTCGACGAGCAGCAGGGTGTCCGGCAGGTAGAGCACGAGGTCGCGCTGGTCCACCTCGCGCCGGCGGCGCGGCACCAAGTCCTCGAGCTGGAAGACGAGGTCGTAGCCGAACGCGCCGTAGAGCCCGAGATGCGGATCGGCATCGCTGCCGAAAGCGGCGACCAGCGCGCGCAGCGCCGTGAACACGGTCGGGCGTCGTGTCCGCTCCTCCTCGAACGCCACGGCGGTGTCGCCGACGACCGCGCCGACGAGCAGGTCCTCCGTCCGGTCCTCGACGCGGAATGCGTCGCAGCGCAGCGCCGTCGCGGCGAAGTCGAGCAGCAGCCGGCCGCGGCCGTTGAGCGCCGTCAGGCGCACCCTGCTGCCGGCCGATTCCAGCACCAGCGGCGGGTCGACGAAGCCGAAATCGTAGCGGCTGTAGCGACCGGGATAGTCGACGCCGGACGAGAACAGTGCGCCGCGCCGGCGGTCCAGCCGATCACGCAGCGCCAACAGGGACTCGTCGCCGTCGACCGGCGCCGACGCGCGCACCACGTCGAGGCCGCCCCGCGTGCGGTAACGGGTCTGGGCCGGCAGCCCGGAAAGGTTCCATTGCATGTCTGCACCTCCGTTGAGGACCATGGTGCAGACATGAAAAGAGGACCGCCGCGCCATGGTCGGCAGTCCTCGGGAACGATGAACGACGCGAGGAGCCGCCTAGAAGGCGGCCCGCCAGAGCCCGGTCGAGCGCGGCTGCGTCGTCATGGCGGCGATAGAAGGGCGGTCGGGGCTGCTTGTCAAGATCGATGCCGCAGGCGCGAGTCCGCCTCAGGCGCCCGGCTTGGTGATCTCGACATAGATGCTCTCGTCGCGGCGGATCTCCTTGTCGAGCGCGGCCATCTCGGCGTCGGCGCCCTCGCGGAAGGCCACCCGGCGCACGGCATCGCCGGGAAAGCCGGCGCTCTCCGCCAGGGCGACGATCTCCTCCTGGTCGTAGATCCATTCGTGGCCCCAGTAGCGGAAGAGCTGGTTGACCATCCAGGCCCGCGAGTTGCCCATCACCGTCGATTTCATCTGCCGCATCGTGTCGCGATGACGCCGGAAGAATGCCTGCCCGGGATCGGCATAACCGTTCATGTAGAGCGCGAGGTCCGGCGTGCTCAGGCGCAGGATGCCGCCCGGCGCCAGCATGCGGTGCATCTCGGTCATCCAGGCGACCGCCTGCCGACGCTCGAGATGCTCGACGAGGTGCTCGGCGAAGATGCGGGGCATCTTGCCGTCGGGGATCGGCAGGGGCTGGGAAAGGTCGTGCTGGTAGAACCAGCGACCGGTGACGCGCACGAGGCAGCCGATGTCCGTCCGCAGCCCGTTGGCGCCGCGCAACACGCAGACGTCGGTATTGAGCCAGCCGCGGTGCAGGGTGGTGCCGCAGCCGCAATGCAGGCCCTTGGGCTGCAGCAACTCGACCAGCGCGGGGGTCAGGCCGCCGGCGGCCACCGGCTCGACGTCGACCTTGAGCCGGTAGAGGGACACCGTCCGCGTCTGCTCCCCGACGGCCACCGCCGAATGCTCCGCCATGCGCCGCCCCTTTCGCGAGCCCTCGCCGGGCATCGTGGCCCCTCGGATACGCGCGGGCAACGCCCGCTTCGGCCGCGGCGCAGCATTCTTGCGTTCTCGCCCGGCCCGATAGGCGGGCCTTCAACTTCCGGTCATGGGATGGTTATCGTTCCGTCATCGTTGCGCACCACATTCGCCGCACACCACCACCGGAGACGACGATGATCGCGAGACGAAGCATTCTCGGAGTCGCCCTCGCGGCGACGCTGGCAGCGGTCGGCGGCGACGTCCGCGCGGCGCCGCGCGAGGTCAACTTCTGGTACCCGCTCGGCGGCGCCATCGGCGACCTCGTCGTCAAGATGACCGAGGAGTTCAACGCCTCGCAGGACAAGTACAAGGTCGTGCCGCAGTTCAAGGGCTCCTACGACGAGACCTTCAACGCCGCGGTCGCCGCCTACCGCGCGAAGAAGCACCCGCACCTGATCGTCGTCATCGGCGCGGCGAGCCTCAACATGATGCTGTCGGGCGCGGTCTATCCCGTCGAGGACCTGCTGAAGGACAACGGCCATCAGGTCGACTGGTCGGGCTTCGTGCAGCCGGTCCTGAACTACTACCGCACGCCCGAGGGCAAGCTGCTGTCGCTGCCCTTCAACTCCTCCACGCCGATCTTCTGGTACAACAAGGACGCCTTTGCCAAGGCCGGCATCGAGAAGGCGCCGGAGACCTGGGACGAGGTCGGCGCGGCCGCCGCCAGGCTGCGGGCCGCCGGATTCGAGTGCGGCTACACCAGCGCCTGGCAGGTCTGGGCGAACATCGACAACTACAGCTTCCTGCACGACCAGCCGGTCGCCACCCGGCAGAACGGGATGGCCGGCCTCGACACCGAGTTCCTGTTCAACAGGACCAAGGTCGTCCAGCACATCGCCCGCATCCAGGAATGGGCGAAGGACGGCCGCTTCGCCTATTCCGGCCGGGACTGGAAGGGCGCGCACGGCGCCTTCTCCGGCGGCAAGTGCGCGATGATGACGGAATCGTCGGCCGGCTACGCCGCGATCAGGCAGGCCGCCAAGTTCGGCTTCGCCGCGACGTACCTCCCGCACGAGACGGGCGTGGTGCCGAAGAACAGCCTGATCGGCGGCGGCTCGATCTGGGCGATGAGCGGCCATCCCAAGGAGGACTATGCCGCCGTCGCGGCCTATCTCGCCTTCCTCACCAGCACCGACCGCCAGGTCCAGTGGCACAAGGGCACCGGCTACATCCCGATCACCAAGGCCGCCTACGAGGCGGCGAAGGCCGAGGGCTACTACAAGGAGAATCCGCACCAGGAGGTGGCGATCCTCCAGCTCTCGCGCGCGGGCGCGACCGAGAACACGCGCGCCGTGCGGCTCGGCAATTATGTGCAGTACGTCGCCGCGCTGGAGGACGAGCTGGAGAACATCTGGGCGCAGAAGAAGACCGCCCAGCAGGGTCTCGACGACGCGGTCCGCCGCGGCAACGAGATCCTCGCCCGCTTCGCCCAGCAGAACCGCGGCAAATAATATCGATGCCGGCAGATCGCGACTCCTGGAGGATGGCGCAGCATCGGTGCGTCCCGCGACTGCTCCGCTGCGCTGCGCGCTCGGGATGAGGCGCTTCTCTTGTTGCCACTGAAGTCCTCCCTCATCGCGAGCGAAGTCGAGCGACGCACCGAGGGGCATGCGGTTCGCTCCGGCCCTAGGTCGGGGCTCGCGGGTCCTGGTATGAGCATCCCGGAGCGGCCGGTCGCGGCCGCTCCGGGTCCTCGCCCGCCGGCCGGCCGATGATCCACAAGCGTGTCCTCTTCGGCGGCCGCGGCCTGCCGGTGGCGCTGCTCGTCCCGCAGCTCGCGATCATCCTGGTCTTCTTCTTTTGGCCGGCGGGCCAGGCGGTGTTCCAGGCGTTCCACCTCTCCGACCCGTTCGGCCGGCACTTCGAGTATGTCGGGCTGGAGAACTTCCGGCGCCTGTTCGCCAGCCCGGAATACTACGGCTCGCTGCGGGCCACCGCGGTCTTCAGCGCCGCGACCGCGCTGCTGTCGCTGGCGGCCGGGCTGGCGCTCGCCGCCTTCGTCGACCATGTCCGGCGCGGCCGCTCGGTCTACAAGAGCCTGATCATCTGGCCCTACGCCGTGGCACCCGTGCTCGCCGGGGTGCTGTGGCTGTTCCTCTTCCACCCGATCTACGGCGTGCTCGCCTTCGCGCTGCAGCGGGTCGGCGTCGGCTGGAACCCGCTGCTCGAATCGGGCCAGGCGATGGCCCTGGTGGTGCTCGCCGCGGCGTGGAAGCAGATCAGCTACAATTTCGTGTTCTTCCTGGCCGGCCTCCAGGCGATCCCGCGCTCGGTCATCGAGGCGGCCGCCATCGACGGCGCCGGGCCGCTCCACCGCTTCCGCACGATCGTCCTGCCGCTGCTGACGCCGACGACCTTCTTCCTACTCGTCATCAACCTCGTCTACGCCTTCTTCGACACGTTCGGCATCATCCACGCCGTCACCCACGGCGGGCCCGGCGGCGCCACCAACATCCTCGTCTACAAGGTCTACGCCGACGGCTTCGTCGGCCAGGACCTCGGCTCGTCCTCGGCCCAGTCGATCGTGCTGATGGCGATCGTCATCGGCCTGACCGTGCTCCAGTTCCGCTTCCTGGAGCGCAAGGTCCACTACGGCTGAGCCGGCGATGATCGAGCGCAATCCGGTCCTGTCGCTGATCGCCCATGCCCTCCTGCTGCTGGGCGTCGCGTCGATCTGCTTCCCGCTCTACTACGCCTTCGTCGGCGCGACGCTGCCGATCGCCGACGTGCTGCAGGTGCCGATGCCGCTGTGGCCCGGCGACCGCCTCGGCGAGAACGTCGCCGCCGCCTGGGACCGCGGCGCCTTCGGCCGCCAGCTGGTCAACTCGGCGATCATGGCGACGGTGATCGCGGCCGGAAAGATCGCGATCTCGCTGCTCTCGGCCTTCGCCATCACGTATTTCCGCTTCCCTTTCCGCGTCGCCGCCTTCTGGGCGATCTTCGTCACGCTGATGCTGCCGATCGAGGTCCGCATCGTGCCGACCTACGAGGTGGCCGCCAACGCGCTGGCGCCGCTGGCCTGGCTCGCCGAGGCGAGCGGCCTCGACGCGCTGCTCGGCGGCCGCCTCGTGGCCCGGCTGGAATGGAGCCTGCTCGACAGCTACGTCGGCCTGACCCTGCCGCTGATCGCCTCGGCCACCGCGACGTTCCTCTTCCGGCAGTTCTTCCTGACGGTGCCCGACGACCTCGCCGAGGCCGCCAAGATCGACGGCGCCGGGCCGCTGCGCTTCTTCCGCGACGTGCTGCTGCCGCTGTCGACGACCAACGTCGCCGCACTCGCCGTCATCCTCTTCGTCTTCGGCTGGAACCAGTATCTCTGGCCGCTGCTGATCACCACCGACCCGTCGATGACGACGGTCGTGGTCGGCGTCGCGCGCCTGATCCCCGGCCCCGAGCCGCAACCCGCCTGGAACGTCGCCATGGCCGGCGGCCTGATCGCGCTGGCGCCGCCCGTGCTCGTCGTGCTGCTGCTGCAGCACTGGTTCGTGAAGGGGCTGGTCGATACCGAGAAGTGAGTGGTCAGGACGGCCCGGCGCCGAGATAGAACGCGCGCAGGTCCTCCAGGTCGACGTCGGGGCCGACCGGGCGTTCATGGGCGATGCGGCCGTCGCGGACGATGTAGAGGTAGCTCGCCAGCTCCAGGGCGACCGAGACGTTCTGCTCGACCAGCAGGATGGTCATGCCCGCCGCAGCCAGCCCACGCACCGCCTCGACGATCTCGCCGATCACCTTTGGTGCCAGCGCCGCCGACGGCTCGTCGAGCATGAGGAGGCGCGGCCGGCTCATCAGGGCGCGGCCGATCGCCAGCATCTGCCGCTCGCCGCCCGACAGCGAGCCGGCCGCCGCCGTGCGGCGCTGGGCGAGGCGCGGGAAGCGGTCCCAGCAGCCCTGCAGGTCGGCGCGGATGCCGGCGCGGTCGCCGCTGCGATGGAACGCGCCCATCAGCAGGTTCTCCTCCACCGACATGGCGGCGAAGACCTCCTTGCCCTGCGGCACCAGGCACAGGCCCCTGCCGATCCGTCGGTGCGGCGGGACGGCCTCGATGCGCCGGCCGTCGAAGGTGATGCTGCCGCCGTCGACCGCGACCAGGCCCGCGATCGCCTTCAGCGCGGTCGACTTGCCCGTGCCGTTGCCGCCGAGGATCGCCACCACCTTCCCCGCGGGGACCGCGAAGGAGATGCCGTTGAGGATGCGGGTGCGGCCGTAGCCGCCGACGACGTCAACCAGCGCCAGCATCGTCGGCCTTCCGGGCGCCGCCGATATACGCCTCGACCACCCGCGGGTCGCGCGCCACCGCGTCGGGATCGTCGTCCGCGATCTTGACGCCGTAGTCGAGGACGACGACGCGGTCGCAGAGCGCATGCACGACCTTCATGACATGCTCGACGAGCAGGATCGTGATGCCGTGGCGGTCGCGCATCGCGCGGATCAGCTCGATCAGCTTCTCGACGTTGGGCGGCGACAACCCGGCCGCCGGCTCGTCGAGAACGAAGAGGCGCGGCTCGACGATCATGCCGCGGGCCAGCTCGACCATCCGCTGCTGGCCGATCGAGAGCGCGGTCGCCGGCCGGTCGGCGAGCGCCGCCAGCCCGAACAGGTCGAGCAGCGCATCCGCCCTGGCGCGCGCGTCGCGATCGGCCGCCGCCGGCCGGGCGAGCCCCAGGGCGGAGCCCAGCAGACCGCCATCGAGCTTGGGATGCAGCGCCAGCGCGACGTTCTCGCGCACGCTCATCGACTTGAAGAGCCGCAGCATCTGGAAGGTCCGGGCGATGCCGAGCCGGGCCACGCGCCAGGACGGCATCCCCGTGACGTCGCGCCCGGCGAAGCGGATGCGGCCGGCGCTCGGCGGCAGCACGCCGGTCACCAGGTTGACCATCGTCGACTTGCCCGAGCCGTTCGGGCCGATCAGTCCGACGATCTCGCCCTCGCCCACCGCGAGGTCGACGGCGTCGACCGCGACGAGGCCGCCGAAGCGGCGCGTGACACCCTCGCAGACGAGCAGGCTCATGCCCGCCGCTCCCGCCGCAGCAGGCCGACGATGCCGCCGGGCAGGAAACTGACGACGAGGATCATGACCACGCCGTAGATCACCAGCTTGTAGCTCTGGGCCGAGCGCAGCACCTCCGGCATGGCGGTGAAGAGGACGGCGCCCAGGATCGGCCCGACGATGCTGGCGCGGCCGCCGGCCAGGACCATCGCGACGACGGTGGCCGAGGTCCAGATCGCGAAGTCATCGGGGCTGACGCCCTGGAGATAATGGGCGAGCAGCACCCCGGCCGCCCCGGCGAGGCCGGCGCTGGCGACGAAGGCGACGAGCTTGCCGCGCGTCACGTCGACACCGATGGCGCGTGCCAGCAGCTCGTCGTCTTGGATCGCCTGCCACTGCCGGCCGATGCGCGAATGGGCCAGCCGCCAAGCCACCCCGATCGCGGCGGCCATGCAGCCCAGCGCGAGGAAGTAGAAGTCCCGCACCGTCTCGACGCGGAACAGCTCCCAGCCGAACAGGGTCAGCGCGCCGACCTTGGGCACCGGCAGCCCGTACTGGCCGCCGGTGAACGAGGTCCACTGGGTCAGCAGCAGGTAGACGATGGTCTGGAAGGCGATCGTGGTGATCGCGAGGAAATGGCCGCTGAGACGCAGCGAGGGGATGCCGAGCAGCAGGCCGAACAGCCCCGCGGCGACGATGCCCGAGGGCAGCGTCTGCCAGAAGCCGAAGCCGAGATCGCGATGCAGGATGGCCGCGGTGTAGGCACCGATGCCGTAGAAGGCGCCCTGGGCGAAGGAGTACTGGCCGCAATAGCCCATCACGAGATCGAGGCCGACCGCCAGGATCACGAAGATGAAGATCACCACCAGGACATGCAGCAAGTAGCCGCCGGCGACGGCCAGCGGCAGCAGGGCCAGCGCCGCCAGGACGGCGACGGCGATGAGGAAGGCACGCATCAGGCGCGATCGATCGCCCGGCCGAACAGGCCCTGCGGGCGGATCAGCAGGACCACGACGACCAGCGCGAAGCCGACGATGTCGCGCAGCGTGTTGGTCAGGTAACCCGCGACGAAGGTCTCGGCGATGCCTAGGAAGAGCCCCGCCGACACCGCCCCGTAGACGTTGCCCATGCCGCCGAGGATGACGACGGTGAAGGCCTTCAGCGCGATCATGTTGCCGACCGTCGGCTGCACCAGGAAGACCGAGGACATGAGGACGCCGGCGCCGCCGGCCAGCGCCGCGCCGACCGCGAAGGTGACGACCGCCACCCGCTTGACGTCGACGCCGTAGAGCTGCGCCAGCGTCCCGTGCTGCGCCATGGCGCGCAGCGACCGCCCGGTCCAGGTGTGACGCAGCACGACATGCACGGCGACCACGAGCACCAGCGCGATCACCGGGATCAGCGCCCGCTGCAGGGGCATGAAGACCGGGCCGATCTCCACCGGGATCTGCGCCCAGGGCGTGCGCAGCAGCTTGGGCTGCGGCCCGAAGGCGATGAGGGCGGCGTTCTGCAGCGCCACCGCCAGCCCGAAGGAGGTGATGATCGAACTGGTCATGTCGCCGCCGGCGAGCGGCCGGAACACCAGCCGCTCGCTGAGCAGCCCGACGAGCACGACGCCGAGGATGCCGACCAGCAGCAGCGGGAACAGCGACAGGCCATAGATCGCGGCCGCGGTGATCCCGAAATACGCCCCCAGCATATAGAACTCGCCATGGGCGAAGTTGACGATGCCGAGGATGCCGAAGATCAGCGTCAGCCCCAGCGCCACCAGCACGTAGACGCTGCCGATGACGATCCCGTTGGCCAGGATCTGGAGCGCGAAGTCGAGGGTGTACATGTCTACGCCCCCTCTCCGCCCTTCCGGGCGGAGAGGACGAGCCCGCAGCCCATCATCGGCTCAGTACGTCACCAGCGAGCGCTTGCCGTTCTTCACCACGGCCAGCCCGATCAGGAAGTCGACACCGCCCTTGGCGTCATACTTCGCCGTGGTGCCGGGCGGACCCTGCACGAGGGGGAAGTCGGCCATCCTGGTCGCCAGCGTGTCGCGGATCGCCGGGCCCTCGCACTTGCCCGCGCGCCGGGTCGCCTCGATCGTGATCGACATCGAATCGTATCCAAGAGCGGAATGGACGTTGGCGTTGATGCCGTACTTCGCCTTGTAGCGCTCGGCGAACGCCTTGCCGACCGGGTTCGGCGTATCGGGCTCGAACATCGAGGAGACGGCGAAGCCCTCCGCCGCCGGCCCGGTGAGCTCGATGAACTTGTCCGTCATCATCGAGCCCGAGCCGATGAACTGCGTGCGCAGGCCGACCTCGGCCGCCTGTCGCACGATGGTGGCGCCCTCGCCGACCAGGCCGCCGATATAGACCGCCTCGGGCCGCAGCGCGCGCAGCTTGGTCAGGATCGGCGAGAAGTCCTGCTCGCCGGTGTTGTAGGTGTCGACCGCGACGACCTCACCCTTCGCGCCCAGCACGATCTGCTTGAACACGTCGGCCAGCGAGGTGCCGTAGTTCGAGTTGTCGTGGATGATCGCGACCTTCTTCTTCTTCAGCACCTCGACCGTGTCCACGGCCGACTGCCGGCCCTGCACGTCGCTGCCGGGAAAGGCGCGGAAGAACCACGGATTGCCCGGCTCGTTGGCATCGGTGACCATGACCGCGGTCGAGCCGCCCGACGACATCGGCACCTTGTAGTCGCGCGAGATCTTCATCGCCGCCAGCGCCACGCCGCTCACGTAGGTGCCGACGATGGCGCAGACCTTGTCGCCCTCGATCAGCTTGCGCACCGCGGTCGTCGCCTTCGTCGGCGAGGCCTCGTCGTCCTCGGTGAAGACCTGGATCGGCGCGCCGAACAGTCCTCCCTTGGCGTTGGCTTCCTCGAGCGCGAGCTTGACGCCCGACAGCACTTCCTGGCCGGCGATCGAGCTGCCGCCGCTCAGCGGCAGCATGATCCCGATCCGCGCCGGCTCCGCCGCCGCACCCGCGGCACCGGCCACCAGCGCCGCCAGCAATGCACCCAACCGTCTCATGATCCCCTCCATCCTCGGGCGTGCGTCAGGCCGCGCTCTCCCGTTCGATCGCATAGTCATAGCATCGCGTCGCGTGCTCGGGCGTGATGCGTCCGTTCTCCAGGTCCTCGCGCACCGCGTCGCGGGCACGCAGGCGCGGGTCGCCCCAGCCGCCGCCGCCGCCCACCGCCAGCTCGATCACGTCGCCCGGGCGCAGGTCGAAGGCCGCCGTCGGCGCCAGCTCGATGACCGCGCCGTCGCGGCGCACGCGCAGATGCCCCTTGGCGCCGGGCTGGCCGCCGGCGAGGCCCTGCGGGGCGAAGCGGTAGCGGTCGGCGTAGAGATTGAGGAACACTCCCTCCTCCAGCACCTCGACCTCGCGCGCGAAGCCGAGGCCGCCGCGCCAGCGGCCCGGGCCGCCCGAATCCGGCCGCATGGCGTAGCTTCGCACCAGCAGGTGCGGGTTGGTCTGCTCGATCGATTCGACCGGCGTATTGCGGCAGTTGCTGAGGATGTTGTCGAGCGCATCGGCGCCGTCGTAGCCGTGGCCGGCGCCGTAGCCGCCGCCCAGCACGTCGACATAGACGCGGAAGCGCCCGTCGGCGCGCTGCTGGGCGATGTAGAAGCCGGTGGTCGTGTTGAAGCCCTGGGCCGGCACCCGCTCGGGCATCGCGCCGGCCAGCGCGGCATGGACCGCGTCGAAGGCGCGGTAGGCCGACGTCATGCGGGCGCGGACGGGCGCGAGCTTGCGCGGGTTGAGGATCGAGCCCTCCGGGAAGATCAGCCGCAGCGGCCGGTTGCAGCCGTCGTTGTTCGGGATGTCCTTGTCGGTCAGCACGCAGCGCACCGCCGTCAGGGCGGCGGCGTGGGCCGACGACAGCGGGCAGTTGAACATGCCCTTCACCTGCGGGTCGGTGCCGGTGAAATCGATCGTCACGTCGGTCCCCGCGACGGTGACGGTCGCCGCGATACGCACCGGCCGGTCCACGAAGACGTCGCGGTCGAGCGTCGCCTCGCCGCGATAGACGCCGTCCGGGATGGCGGCGATCGCCGCACGCATCCGCCGCTCGGCATAGTCCTGCACCTCGGCCATGGCATGGCGCAGATGCGCGGCACCGTAGCGCCGCGCCAGCTCGCGCACGCGCTCGGCGCCGACATGGTTCGCGGCGAACTGCGCGTTCATGTCGCCGAGGCCGATCTCGGCGGTGCGGATGTTCGCGACCAGCAGCCGCTCGACGGTGCCGCCGTTCCAGTCGCGGGCCACGTCGAACAGGATGGGCGGGATGACCAGCCCCTCCTGGATCAGGTCCGTCGCGGTGGTGTTGACCCCGGCGCTGCCGCCGCCGATGTCGAGATGGTGTGCGGTATTGCCGGCGAACCCGAGCAGCTCGCCCGCCTCGAAGATCGGGTGGAAGAGAATGATGTCGTTGAGGTGCTGGCCGCCCGAATAGGGGTCGTTCATCAGCACCGCCTGCCCCTCCCGGATGCCGGAGAGGTCGAGCTGCGCCATCGCCGACTTGAAGGAGAGCGAGATGGCCGCGGTCTGCATCGGGATCATCTCGGCCTGGGCGACGACGTTGCCGGCGGCGTCGAGCAGGGCGGTCGAGCAGTCGCGCGCCTCGCGCACCACCGTCGAGAAAGCGGAGCGGATGAGGTTCGCCCCCATCTCCTCCGCCGCGGCATGCAGGGCGCGCGCGATGATCGCGGTCAGCGTCGGATCGTAGGCGGCGGTCATCGCCCCTCCCCCTTCTCCAGCAGCAGGTCGCCCGTCGGCAGCACGCGGGCGCTCCATCCCGGCGGCACGACGGTGGTCGCGGTCGCCTCCTCGATCACCGCCGGCCCGATCAGCCGGAAGCCCGCGGGCAGCGCCACGCGCGGCAGGAAGGCGGTCGTCTCGACCTTGCCGTTGAAGCGCACCACGGCCGTCTCAGCCGCCGGCGGCGGACCCTCGGGCGGCGGCGGGGGAGACGCGGCGCCGCCGACCTTCTGCACGATGCGGGTGCGATAGTTCACCGCCTCCACCGTCAGGCTGTCGCGGGCATAACCGTAGCGCCGGCGATGCTCGATCTGGAAGGCGGCGGCGATGCGGGCGGCGTCGGCCGGCAGGGCGTCGAACCACAGCGTCAGCTCATAGGCCTGACCGGCGTAGCGCAGGTCGAGGCCGTATTCGGCGACCCAGCTCCCCGGTTCCAGGCCATGGGCGGCAGCCGCGGTCGCCGCGGCGGCGGCCAGCTCGGCCACCGCGTCCGGACCGAGCGTCGCGTCCGACAGCACCTGGAAGCGGGTGCGCACGAGGTCGATGGAGAGGTCGGCGACGAGCAGACCGAAGGCGCTGATCAGCCCCGGGGACCAGGGCACCAGCACGCGGCCGATGCCGATCTCGTCGGCGACCATGGCGCCGTGCAGCGGGCCGCCGCCGCCATAGGCCACCAGCACGAAGCCGCGCGGGTCGATGCCGCGCGCCGTCGAGACGAGCCGCACGGCCGACGCCATGTTGTTGTTGACGGTGCGCAGGACGCCGTCGCTGACCTCCGCCAGCGATCCCTCGACCCCGATCGCCGCCAGCGCCGCCTCGGCGCGGTCGACCTGCAGCGCCATCTTGCCGCCGAAGAAGCGTGCCGGCCGCAGCAGCCCGGCCACCACCTGGGCGTCGGTCACCGTTGCGCGCTCGCCGCCGCGGCCATAGCACGCGGGACCGGGCTGCGCGCCGGCGCTGTCGGGGCCGACCGCGAGGAAGCCGCCGGCATCGAGATGGGCGATCGAGCCGCCGCCGGCGCCGACCGTCACCATGTCCACGGCCGGCGAGCGGATCGGCAGGTCGTCGACCACCAGCTCGTGCGTCATCCGCGGTTCGCAGCCGGGCGCGATCGCGACGTCGGTCGAGGTGCCGCCCATGTCGATGGTGACGATGTCCGCGATGCCGTTGCGCCGGGCGAACCAGATGGCGCCGCGCACGCCGGCGGCCGGCCCGGACAGCAGCATGCGCACCGCATTGCGGCCCGCCGCCTCGCCCGGCATCACGCCGCCGCTCGACTGCATGATCTGCAGGACGCCGCCATAGCCGTCGGCGCCGAGCCGCTCGTCGAGGCGGCGGACGTAGCGGTCGACGACCGGGCTGACGAAGGCGTTGACCGCCGTCGTCATGGTGCGCTCGAACTCGCGGAACTCCGGCGAGATCTCGGCGCTCGCCGTCACCGTCACCTCGGGCGCGCGGCGACGGATCTCGGCCGCCAGCGCCGTCTCGTGCGCCGGGTTGACGTAGGAATGCAGCAGGCAGATGGCGATCGAACGGGCACCGGCCGCGATCAGCCGCTCGGCCGCCCGCCAGCCCTCCTCGACGTCGAGCGGGCGCAGGACGCGGCCGGACGCGTCCACGCGCTCGTCGACCTCGCCGATCAGCCGGCGCGGGATCGGCGCCGCGGGCTTGCGGTAGAAGATCTGGTAGACGCTGCCGACGCGATCATGCGTGCCGATCTCGATCACGTCGCGGAAGCCCTTGGTGGTCAAGAGCCCGGTCGGCACGCCGCGGCGCGTCAGCAGGGCGTTGGTCGCGACCGTCGACCCGTGCACGACGTGGCGCACCGCGGCGAGGTCGATCCCCGCCTCGGCGATGGCGTCGAGCACCGCCTGATGGATGGATGCCGGCGTCGAGGGCACCTTGCAGGTGGCGAGCGCGCCGTCGGGCTTCAGCCACACGAGATCGGTGAAGGTGCCGCCGATCTCCACCCCGACCCGAGACTCCGCCGTCATGCCACCTCGTCCCATCGTCATGCCGCCATCATGCGCGCCACTATACGCAAGGTGCGCGCCACATCCCTTGCGCCACTCCGTCGCAATGCCGTGGCCGGGAAAGCTGCCGCGGACGGCGGCGCCCGAGCGCCGCCGTCCGCCGGTCGTCAGCGCGCCTTGAGGGCGGCGAGACGCTCGGTCAGGCTGCGCGGCGGCGCCGCCTTGCCCGACGCCGCAGCCATGGCGGCGGCGATGTTGGGATCGTCCTTCTCGGGCGCCGTGGGGGTCAACAGGGACGTCTTGGCCGCCGCCGCCTCGGCGGCGGCGAGGTCGCGCTCGGCCGAATCCTTCATCGCCTTGAGTGCGACCGACAGGCCGCTGGTCGAGTTGGCGAGGCCTGCCGCGCGTCGCGCGGCCTCGGCCTGGCGGTCGGCCACGGCGCGCTGCTGCTGGGCGCGCGACATGTCGCGCTGCGCCCGCTCCAGCTCGCTGCGCGCCGCCTTCAGCTTGCCGCCGGCGTCGGCATACGACTTCTCCAGCATCTCCAGGAACGCCTGCGCGTCCTGGGCGTCCCTGGCCTCGCGCTCGATCTCGGGCGCCATCTGCTCCAGCATGGCGACGAGCGTCTCCATGCTGCGCTCGAGCTGCGCCTTGCGGCCGGCGTCCGCCTCGGCGCCGATCTGCTGCTCCAGATGCTCGGCCGCCGCCATGCGCTGGCGCGACAGCGCCTGGATGGCATCGGCTTCCTTCTTCTCTCGGTCGTAGGACTGGCGGGCCTTCGCCACCTCCATGCCGAGCTCGTCGAGATGCCCCTCCATGGTGCGCAGCTCGGCCTCGGTCGCCGCCTTGGGATCCCAGCGCACCAGCGCTTCCACCCCGGCCTGCACCGCCTGGTCCGCCTTCACGCCCAGAAGGTTCCTCATGAACACCAGCATCCCGTCCTCTCCTCGTTGGCGCCCGTTCATATGGGGCGGCGATCCATCGACGTCATGGTGAGAGTGACGAAACACCGTACATGACATCGGAACGACGTCGGGGCACTCTCGGGCGCTTATCTCATGCACCGCCGAAAGACCCAAGCGGAGGATTGTTCCCGTCAGCCATGCGGATCGCCTTTCTCAACCCCAACTCTGGCCATGCGTACGACCCGCAGACGCCCAAAGTTGCACCGCTGGCGGGCGCGGAATCGGCGCAACTCTACCTCGCCCTTGCCATGGCGGACCGCGGCCATGACGTCATTTTGTTCACGGGGAGCCTCGGAGAACGATGGTTCGACGGGGTAACCTGCCGGCCCCTACCAATGGACCTCACCGGTTACGGACATTTCGATGCCATTCTGGTGACCCATCACCGCCGGCTCTCAATGGCCAACCTCCGCCGAGCCATTGGGCCGAAACCCGTCCTGTTGGCTTGGGAACACGACTGCTTTAGGCCCAGCATGCCCTACGTAGAACGCGTCGCCGAGATCGGGCGCGGGGCGGCTTGGATCGTTGCCGTGAGCGACTGGCATCGACGATGGATGATCCGTACCTATCCATATCTCGAACCTCGTCTGCTCGTCCTTCGCAACGCGATTGCACCGGAATTCTGTAACTTGTTTGCGCCGGACGAGAACATTCCGGCCGCCAAGCTCGATCCACCATTGCTAACATATGCTAGCGCGCCCCGTGCTGGTCTGGAGCGTGCGATCGAGGCGTTTCGCATCCTTCGCGCAACCCGGCCCGACGCACACCTGCGGTTGCATTCGAGCTTCGAACACTACCCGCCCGACGATCCGTTACGGAGGGACCAGACGCAATGGCAGGCGGTCTTCGATCTCGCTCGCGACACGCCCGGCATCGCCATGCCGGGAACTGTGCCAAGACCTGCCCTTGCACGGTCTCTGCGCGAGACTGCAATTCTGTTCTATCCCAACACCATCAAGGAGACGTCGAGCATTGCCTGCATGGAAGCGCTGGCAGCCGGGGCAATCGTCCTCAGCCATCCCAACGGCGCAATCCCCGAGACGTTGGCTGGGTTCGGCACGCTGATCCCGGCTCCGTCGGGAATGGACGAGGTGCCAGAAGCGAACAGGCGGTTCGCCGACGCAGCTCGCGAGCTGATGGGAATGTTCGATCGGTGCGACCCGACCCTACAGCTCCGGCTACGCTCGCAGGTTGATTATATGCTGGCAAACTGCACGTGGTCGGTGCGCGCCGCAGAAGCCGAGGCGCTAATCGACGAGGCGAGGCGCCGGGATGACGCCGTGCGGTAACCTCAGCCGGACATCGCCCCGGCGTTGAGCAGCGCGACCGCGAGCTGGATGCCGACCATCGCCAGGGCCGCCGCCGGGTTGCCCCGCTCGATCATGTGCCGGAGCCCGGGTACCAGCAGCGTCGCGACGAGGAAGGTGCCGATCTGCAGGACGACGCCGATCGTGCCCCAGAGCACGATGTCGAGCCACACCGCGGACGTCGCGAGCGTCGCCGCGAGCGGGATGGCGATGCCGAGGAAGATGCCGAGCGTCATGATGCCGGCCGCGACGTTGCCCTCGCCGATCAGCTCGCGCTCGCGGAACGGCGTCACGGCCATGTAGATCAGCACGCCCGCCGCCAGCAGGACGAGCGTCGTGAGGAAATGCAGCAGCAGGACCGGCACGCCGGCGCCGAGGCTGTCGAGGATGCGGGTCGTGAGGTCGTCCATGGGCTGGGTATCCCCTTCGCGGATCCGTCAGGCGAGCGCCAGCGCGGCCGGGTTGACGTCGATGCCGGCGGCGACCTCGACCCAGGCGTCGCCGCCCTCCTCGATCGCGGAGACGAGGATGTACTCAGTCGGCGGCGCCGGCGCGGCGAGGCCGGTCGGCGCGGAGTAGAGCATGGCGCTGGTCTTGCGCTGCCGCTTGCCGCGCGCGTCCTCGATGGTCTCGGTCCATTCGCGCGGCGGCACGCGGCGCTCGCCCGGCAGCCAATGGCGGCCGTAGGTCTTGCCGTCCTTCGCCTGGAACTCCGGCCAGCCGATCATCCCCTCGCCCTCGTCGAGCCAAAATCCCCACTCGTCCTTGTCGGCCGGCCGGACCTCGTCGATCGGCGAGAACCAGCGGCACTCCTCGGGCACGCCGTTCGCGTCGAGGAAGAGCTGGAACCAGCCGTCCGATCCCGCGAGGTAGAGGCGCTCCATGGCGACCTCGCCGGCGTCGACGTGGCCGACGGCGGCGACCGAGACCAGCGCGTTGGCGCCGTCCTGCACCGGCGCCACGACCTTGGTCGCGGCGCCCGCCATCAGGAACGGGGTCGGGTCGAGCGGGAAGGTCATCCCCACGCGAAACAGCGCGGGCTTGTAGGGTTTCCCCGCGAGCTTGTCGCGCAGCATCCCCTTGGCGGTGTCGAGCGGTCCCACGGGACCTCCTTTCGCGGCGGCGGCCGCAGCGCTGCGCCGGCGGAAGAACCACCAGGTGATCAGCGCAAAGGCCGCCGCCAGCAGCAGCAGAACGAATATGCCCGGCCCGCCGCCGGCCGAGCTGGATGCGGGCGCGATGTCCGGCGGCAGGCGACCGGGCTGCGGCGTCTCGTTGCGCAGCGCCGCGAGCTGCCGGTCGAGGTCGTCGAGCTTGGTGCGCAGCTCGGGGTCGCTCTGCGCCCGCCGGTCGGCATCGGCGCGCCACTGACGGAAGCCGGGATCGTCGCGGTTGTCGTTGAACGCGCGGGCGTGGCCGGGACGGTTCAGGCTGTCGAGCAGGAACCACATCATCAGCGCGTCCCACATGCCGAAACGCGACGGGCCGGACTGCGCATAGGGCGGCGGCGACCAGCCGCCGCCGGCATAGGGCGGCACCGCCGGCGCACCGCCGGTCGAGGGCGTGCGGCGGTTGTAGAGCGGTGCCTGGGGGATGGCGACCGGGCCGGGCTGGCGATAGCGCTGCAGCGCGTCGCCGGCGGACTGCCGCTGCAACGCCCGGTCGCTGCCGGTGGCGGGCGCCGACGGCTGTTGGCGCGGCGCCCAGCCCGGGGCCGACGGCCGCGAATAGCCGCCCGAGGTGGACGGGATGCGGCCCGGCGCCGGCCGCGGCGACACCGAGGGGGTGCGCACCGACGGGGCGCGCACCGCCGGGCGCGAGTAGCCGCCGGACGAGCTGCTGCGCGCCGCCGCCTCGCCGGGCGACAGGACGAGGACGGCCGTCGCGGCCGTCTGGACGACCACCGGCGCGACGGCGAGCCACGCGGCGGCGAGGAGCGCCGGCCAGCGTCGTCGGGACATGGGTCGCGGAGTGCGGGTCAAGCGGCGGGCGGCCCCGCCAGGGCGGCGAGGCCCTTCGCGACATCGGTCATCGCGCGCGCCGCGCATTCGGCACGCACCGCCAGCTTGGCGGCGTTGCCGTAGATGGTCGGGTTGGTGTTGATCTCCCACACCTGCATGCGCCCGTCCTTCACGGCGAAGTCGACGCGGCCGTACTGGATGCGGGCGCGCTCGAACACGCGCATGACCATCTCGCGGTGCGGGAACCGCTCGAAATAGTGCCGCTCGTAGCCGATCGTGGCCTCGTCCCAGATGCAATCCGAGGCGTGCTTCACGATCCATTGCCGGTCGGTCAGCGCCTGCAGCGGGAACACCGCGTCGCCGATGCGCATGACGCCGAACTTGCGGTAGAGGCCGCTGGCATCCTTGGTCTCGCAGAACTCGACGATCGCCAGCGCGTCCATCGGCCAGCCGGCTTCCCGCGCGCCCTCGATCGCCCGGCGCAGCGCCGGCCGGTCGGGCAGCAGCTTCGAGGCAGGGCCGACATGGGAATCGAGGCGGCGCAGGAACACCGGATAGCGCGCCGGTTCGCGCAGGTCGACGACGCGGTAGACGTCGAACAGGTTCTCGCCCTCCTCGTGCAGCGTCCGCAGCAGCTCGTAGCGGCGCAGGCTGCGCGAAGGATGGTTCAGCAAACGGCAACCGCCCTCCGACAGGCGGCGCCAGAGCTGCGAGGCGAGCAGCGTGTCGTCCGAGCCCAGACGGTCGTAGTCGGCGAAGATCCAGACGTCCCCCGCCAGCGGCACCTGCGGCGCGCGCAACGCCTCGTCGTAGGGCACGCTGCGCACCTGGCCGGCCAGCGGCGCGCCCGGGCCCGCGAGGAAGTCGCCGATGGTGTAGGCGTGGCGTCGGGTGGTCAGCACATGGATCATGACGGCCATCATAGCCTGTCCCGGCCGTCCGCGCGGAAGCGGCAACGCACGGGTCCGGGCGCCACACATGGGGATCGCCCGCCCGCGCGTCCAGCGGCGGGCCGGATCACTCGAGAAGCCCCGCCGCCTCGACCCCGGCCGCATCCAGGCGGCGCGGCCGCGACCGCCCGGCCATCCGCCAGCAGAGCGGCAGCAGGGCGACCACGACGGCAACAGCCGCGATCGCGCCGACGGGAAAGTCCCCGGCGAAGAGCGCCGCCGCAGCGCCGAGCAGCACGGCGAGGCTGCCGGCCAGCAGCGCGATCCACAGCGACCACATGGTCCAGCCCTGCCCGGTCATCAGCACCACCGCCGGATCGGCGGCGACGACGCGCACCAGCAGCTCGCGCACGAACGGCTTCCAGCTCGCGGAACGGTCCTCCGTCACCCCGAGGCGGACATAGTGGGTGGAGCCGATGACCGTACCGCCGCCGCCGCGCCGCCGCACGACGCAGCGGCGCATTCCCGGCACGATCGACGCGGGAATGGCATAGATGCGCAGCGAGACGATGTCGGCATACGGAATCCGCCCCGCATTGCGCCCGTCGCTCCATGCGAGCGCATCGTCCTCCAGCCGGAAGACGCGCTCCGGCACGAAGACGTTGGGACGGAAGCGGTGCAGGGGCCCGGTCATCTCGTCCGCCCGGCCCTATGGCCGCAGCACGAGCCGTCGCTCGGTCGCCGCCTCGACGCCGGCACGGGTGAACAGCATCGGCACATACTCCTCCTTCGCCCACAGCGGGAAGAGGTCGCGATAGTGCGGGCTGGCCGGGTCGCCCGACTGGCCGGGCGCATTGATGGTCCAGCTCGCGTCCCAGTTCCCGACGTCGAGCACCATGCGCCAGGACACCCCCGAGACGACCCGGAAGTCGGTCGCGCGGTAGCCGTTGTTGTTGATCGTCAGGTTCGAGCCGCCCTTGGGCGCGGGCCCGACGTCGAGCTGCGCCGCGACCGCCGGCGGCAGCAGCTTCGACAGCGGGTGCTCGAAATAGCCGCGGTGCAGGGCACCCCACGACCAGGACGCCGTGTCGGCGCCCAGCCGCGCGACCGCCTCCTGCCACGCCGCGTCCAGCGTACGCAGCAGCAGGGCGTCGCGGCCGGCGCGCGGATCCGTGCCGAAGCCGGCATCGGCACGCTCCAGCAGGTCGACCACCAGGGCGGTATCCGGAACGGCGACCATCCCGGCGAGGCCGTCGGGACCCAACGCCTTCAGGACGCCCGGCACGAGATGCCTGGAGAACCAGATCTCGAACAGCGCCGCAGGCCCGCTGGCGGCATCGAGGCTGTGGTTCCAGCCGGCCAGCAGCCGCCCCGCCTCCCCGGCCGGCAGCCCTTGCAGGAGGGCACAGACGCGGCGCGCCGGCACGCAGCCGAAATCCGTCTGCAGCCGCCTGGTCTCCTCCACCGACCATTCGGACGTGCCGTCGAGCGCTTCCTCGACGCGGGCGTAGCGCGCGCCGTCGGTCCACTCGAAGCCGGTCCGGCGCGCGCGATAGTCGTAGTCGGGCGGCAGGTTCATCTGGTTGGCCGAGCCGACCCAGCCGCGCGCGGGATTGTAGCTCCGCGGCAGCGCCGAGGCGCGCATCAGCCCGCCCCACTCGTAGCGCCCGTCGCCCGGGACAGGCATCAGCCCGTCCCAGTTCGGGCGGATCGGCACCATGGCGGCAGCCGCCCATCCGATGTTGCCGTCGACGTCGGCGATCACGTGGTTCGTCGAGGGCGCACCCCAGCCTTCCAGCGCGGCGACATAGTCGGCCCAGTTCCGCGCCTTGAGGTACGCGAGGCTGGCCATGTAGGCGGCGGTGCCGGGCTCCAGCCAGACGGTGCGCACGGCGTAGGCGCGGTTGCGCGCCCGGTCGACATGCAGCACCGGCCCGTGGCGGGTGAAGAGCAGGCGCGTCGGCACCGCCGCGCCGGCGCGGACGGGAATCGCCTCCTCGACCGCGCGCATGCGCTCCCAGCCGTCGCCGTAGCGGTAGCGCTCGGGGTCGGCGGGGTCGAGCTCGTAGACGTAGAGATCCTCCTGGTCGCTCGGATGGATCGTGAGCGAGAAGGCCAGCCGGTCGTTGTGGCCGAGGCTGACGCCCGGCACCGCCGGCTCCCCCGCACCGATCACGTCGAGGCCGGGTGCCACGAGATGGACGACGTAGCGCAGCGACGGCTGCTCGTGCACGCGGTGCGGATCGCTCGCCAGGATGGCGCGCCCGGTCGTCGTGCGCGACGGCGCCAGTGCCCAGTTGTTGCTGCCGAAGCTCTCCACCGCCGCCGGATCGGGCGGCGCCGCAGGCTTCCCCGTCGCGATGGCGTTCGGCTCCGTCGCGAGCAGGTAGGTGCGCATCACCTCCGGCGGGATCGGATGCGGCTCCAGGCCGTCGGGCACCCGGGTCTGCCAGGGCGGCTGCAGCCCCTTGTGCAGCCGGTCGGCGTCGAGGCCGAAGCGCGCCACGATGTTGGTGCGGGTCACCTCGGAATCGAGGTTGCGCACGCGCGCATGGGCACGGCAGCGCACGACGTCCTCGGCGACCCAGCGCTGCGGTCTCGTCCCGAGCATGCGGAACTCCACCGGCAGGCGCGCCGGCTCGCGGTCGAGCAGGTCGAGACAGGCGTTGATCCCCGCCACGAACGCCGTCGTCCAGGCGCGCGCATGGGGCCCGTAGCACGCCCATTCCGCGTCCCAGTCGCCGCGGTAGAGCAGCAGGCGCGCGGCGCGGTCGCGCTCCACGTAGTCGGGCCCGAGATCGCCGGCGACGAGGCCGAGCCCGCGCTTGCGCCACATGTCGATCTGCCACAGGCGATCGCGCGCGGCGTTGAAGCCCTGGGCGAAGAACGCGTCGGCCTCGCTGGTCGCGTAGATGTGCGGGATGCCCCACCGGTCGATCAGGATCTCGACCGGCCCGTCGAGGCCGGCCAGGGATATCGTCTCGGTGGAATCCGTCATCGCCCTCGGCTCCGTCATGGTGACGGCGACGATGGTCGACCCGCGAGGGCGGGCGCCGCAAGCCCCTTGCCCCTTGTCGGCCCGCCGCGCCGGGTCGACACTGCGCCATCGACCGGAGGCCGTCCGCGCCATGCTTCGCGTCCTCGCCGTCGCCGCCGTCCT
>JADZBA010000314.1 GCA_020852355.1 Alphaproteobacteria bacterium | reverse complement strand
TGGTCCACCAGGCGATCGAGGAGCGCCATGATCGTCATCGCGCGGCGGTGGCCGAGATCGGCTTCGCGTGGGGCCGCCCGCAGGCCTTCGTCGGCCCGGTGCTGGTCGTCCCCTATTCCGAGGAGCGGCGCGAGCCGGACGGGCGCACGACCATCCTGCGCCATCGCCTGCTCGTCTTCCCCGACCGCCTCGACGTCGACGCCGGCATCGCGCCGGAGGTGCGCTACCGCGGGCTGTTCGAGGCGGTCGTCTATCGCGCGGCCCTGACCGCGCAGGCGCGCTTCGCCGTCCCGGACCTCGCGGCGCTCGCGGGTCCCCGCGCCCGCATCGAGCCGGGCGACGCCTTCGTGGCGGTCGGCGTGTCCGATCCGCGCAGCGTCGACCCGGCCTTCGTCCTCAGGATCGACGGCGCGCCGGCCGCGGCCGCACCCGACGCGACGATGCGCACCGCCGGGGCGGCGTGGCTGCGCGCGCCGGTTCGTGCCGCACCCGGCGCGGCGCTCGCCGTCGGCTTCGACCTGCGATTCAACGGCAGCGAACGGATCGACTTCGCACCGGTCGGCAAGGAGACGCGGGTCGCGCTGACCGGCGCCTGGCCGAGCCCGAGCTTCACCGGCGCCTTCCTGCCGGCCGAGCGGCGCATCGCCGACGGTCGCTTCGACGCGTCGTGGGCCGTCTCCTGGTTCGGCCGCGGCTTCGGCGAGAGCTGGGCGACCGGCGAGGCGGGCGATCCCGGTCCCGCGCTGGAGCAGTCGCTGTTCGGAGTGACCTTGCTGCAGGCGGTCGGCCCCTACCGCCAGGTCGAGCGCGCGGCCAAGCACGGCATCCTCTTCCTCGGCCTCACCTTCGCGATCTACCTGATGTTCGAGATGCTGGGGGGCCTCAGGATCGGCATCGTCTCCTACGGCCTGGTGGGCCTGTCGCTCTGCCTCTTCTACGTGCTGCTGCTGGCGCTCAGCGAGCCGTTCGGCTTCGCGATCGCCTACGCCGCCGCCGCGGCATGCGTCGTCCTGCAGGCCTCCCTCTACACGGTCGCCGTCGGCCGCAGCGTGCGTCGCGGCATCGTCTTCGGCGCCCTGCTGACCGCGCTCTACGGCCTGCTCTTCGTCATCCTCGGGCTGGAGAGCTACGCGATGCTGGCGGGCGCCATGGTGCTGTTCGCGGCACTCTCGGCCATCATGTACCTGACCCGTGCGGTCGACTGGTCGCGCCCGCTCGCTGTCGGCCGGGCCGGACGGCCGCCGGCCGCCGGCCTGGCAGCCTGACCGACCGCGGCATATCCGCTTGACGGCAAACGGCGATCGGCGTCGGCGTCGACACGGGCCGACCCTTCCGGTATGACTTCCCGCAACGATTCCCGAAGGTCTGTGCATGGTGCGTGTGAACCGCTGGCTGGGCGTCGCGGCGGCGTTGGTCGCGACGGGCTGCATCTCGATCGGCACTTCCGGCAACGGCGCCGGAACCTCCCCGCCGGGGCCGCCGCCCGGCCCGCAGACGGCGGCCATCGCATCGGCCGCGCCGGAGCCGCCGGCGGCTCCGCGGGTCGCCGTTCCCTCGGTCGCCACCAAGGACCTGCCGTCCAAGGCCTGCATGACCGACCGGGAGCGGCGCTACGACCTGATCGTGCGGCTGCAGACCGAGTTGTCGGTGACCGGCCTCACCTGCCAGTGGAAGGCCGAGAAGGGCAAGAACCTCCTCGACCAGTACGCGACCTTCAGCCGGCGCCACCACCAGCTCCTGCTCGACACCCAGTCGGAGCACGGCCGCTTCCTCGCAAGGCACGAGAAGGGCAGCGCCCCGCGCCTCTTCGACCGCTACCGCACGATCCTCGCCAACGAGGAGATGATGGTCGCCGGCAAGTACGGCCACCCCGACTACTGCGCCGACCGCTACGCCAAGTTCACCGAGGTGGTGAACTACGACGCGAAGAAGCTCGACGCCTGGCTGGAGGGGCAGGGCAAGCTGCGCGCCAAGGAGTACCGGGCCTGCAAGTAGCCTAGAGACGGCGCTCGAAGAAGCGCATGCCCGCCAGCAGCGCGCTGCCGTAGGGCGGGATCTCCACGAAGCCCAGGGCGCCGTAGAGCGCGATCGCCGCCTCGAGATGGCCGAGCGTGTCGAGGCGCATGTTCGGATAGCCCGCCGCCCGCGCCGCCGCCATCGCCGCCTCGGCCAGCCGCCGGCCGAGGCCGCTGCCCCGCGCAGGCTCGCGGACATAGAGCCGCTTCATCTCCGCCGTCGCGGCGTCGAGCCGGCGCAGGGCGACGCAGCCGGCCGCAGCACCCGCCGCTTCGGCGATCAGCAGGGCCCCGGCGGGCGGCGCATAGGCGCCGGGCAGGCCGGCCAGCTCCGTCGCGAAGCCCTGGAAGTCGAGCGAGATGCCGAGGCTGCCCTCGTACTCGCGGAAGAGCGCGCGCACGGTCTCCAGGTCGCCGGCCGCCGCCGGCCGGATGAGCACGGCGCCGCCGCTCATGCCAGGATCTCGCCCTTCATGTAGAGGACGGCGTCCCCGGCGATGATCACCCGCTCGCCGCGGTCGACGCAGTAGAGCGTGCCGCCCCGCGCCGAGATCTGGCGGGCGAGCAGCGTCGTGCGGCCGAGACGGGCCGACCAGTAGGGCACCAGCGTGCAGTGGGACGAGCCGGTGACCGGGTCCTCGTCGATCCCCTGCGCCGGCGCGAAGAAGCGCGAGACGAAATCGCAGTCCTCGCCCGGCGCCGTCGCGATCACCGCGAAGCGGTCGAGGGCCGCCAGCGCCCGCATGTCGGGCGCCAGTGCGCGCACCGCGGCCGCCGTCTCGAAGACGGCGAGATAGTCGCGGGCGGCCAGCACCGCCGACGGCACGGCTCCGAGAGCGGCAGCGAGCGCGGGGTCGGGCGGCAGCGGGAGGGCCGGTCGCGCCGGGAAGTCGAGGGCGAAGCGTTCCCCCTCCCGCGTCACCGTCAGGACGCCGGCCTTGAGCGTGCGGAAACGCACCGCCGGCGCCGTCCAGCCGAGATGGCGGAAGAGGACGTAGGCGGTGGCGAGCGTCGCATGGCCGCAGAGGTCGACCTCCACCGCCGGCGTGAACCAGCGCAGCGCGAACCCCTCGCCTTCGGGCACGAAGAACGCCGTCTCCGCGAGGTTGTTCTCGGCCGCGATCGCCTGCATCCGCTCCTCGGGCAGCCACGCGTCGAGCGGGCACACCGCGGCGGAGTTGCCGGCGAACGGCCGGTCGGCGAAGGCGTCGACATGGAAGAGCGTCAGTCCCATCTGGCGGATTTCCTACTGGAGAGTGGCAAGGGCGCGGTGGAGGTCGGCGACGAGATCCTCGGCGCTCTCCAGCCCGACCGAGACGCGGAGCAGCGACGGCGGCGTCCGGCTCTCCGGCCCTTCGATCGAGGCGCGATGCTCGATCAGGCTCTCGACGCCCCCCAGGCTGGTCGCGCGGGTGAAGACCTCGACCCCGGCCGCCACCGCCATCGCCGCCTCGCGGCCGCCGGCGACCTCGAAGGAGAGCATCCCGCCGAAGCCGCGCATCTGCCGGCGCGCGATGTCGTGGCCGGGGTGGCCCGGCAGGCCGGGATAGTGGACCCGCTCGACCAGCGGATGGCCGACCAGGAACTGCGCCACCGCCTCGGCATTCTCGCAATGCATGCGCATGCGCGCCGCGAGCGAGCGGATGCCGCGGCGCACCAGCCAGCAGTCGAAGGGCGACGGCACCGCGCCGGCGAGGCGCTGCACCGCCTCCAGCCGCTCGAAGAAGGCGTCGCGCCGGCGCGTCACCACGATGCCGCCGAGCACGTCGGAATGGCCGCCCAGATACTTCGTCGTCGAATGCATGACGAGGTCGCAGCCGAGATCGAGGGGCCGCTGCAGCAGCGGCGTCGCCCAGGTGTTGTCGACCGCCGCGACCGCGCCCGCCGCATGGGCGCGGGCGGCGATCGCCGCGACGTCGACGACGCGCAGCATGGGGTTGGACGGCGTCTCGATCCACACCAGCCGCGTCTGCGGCCCGATCGCCCGGTCGAGCGCCGTGAGGTCGGCCATGTCGACGAGATCGAACGCCAGGCCCCAGCGCTGGAACACCTGGCGCAGGACATGGACGGTGCCGTGATAGACGTCGGACGGCACCAGCACGCGATCGCCCGGCGCCAGCGACTGGAAGATGGCGGCGACCGCGGCCATGCCCGAGGCGAAGGCGGTGGCGGCCTCGCCGCCCTCGAGCGCCGCCATCGCCGTCTCCAGCTCGCCCCGGTTGGGATTGGAGGTGCGGGTGTAGACATGGCCGCCGGGGAAGCCGCCGTCGGCCGCCCGCGCGAAGGTCGTCGAGAGCACGATCGGCGGCGTCACCGCCTGCGTGCCCTCGTCGACCGCGGTGCCGGCGTGGACCGCCGCCGTCTCGATGCGCATGATCCTGTCCTTCTTCAGCGTCGCCATACGGAATGTTGCAGCGTCCGCGCGACGTCGTCCCGCGTGATCCCCAGGTCGCGCAGCATCCGGTCGTCGAGCGTGGCCAGATGATGACGCTGGCGCGCCCGGTCCTGCCAGCGCAGGACCGCGATCACGGCCCGCGCGAGGAGGGACGGGCCGGTTCCGGCGACGCCGGGCGACGACGGCCGGGCGAGGACGAGCCCCGCGAGCCGCCGCGACAGACTGGGGAGGAAGGTGACCATTGCTCCGTTTCCTGGATCCGCCGATCGGTACAATCGACGCCGACAATGACACATTGACGGTATGTTCGGCGTCAATGTATGAATTGTACCTATGACAATTTGGCTGCCGCATGTGGCGGACCGCCCGGGCCCGCGCTATCGGGCGATCGCCGACGCCCTCGCGGAGGACATCCGCCTCGGCCGCGTCCAGCCGGGGATGCGGCTGCCGACCCATCGCGACCTCGCCTGGAAGCTCGGGCTGACGGTCGGCACCGTGACCCGCGCCTACGCCGAGGCGGAACGGCGCGGCCTGATCGCCGGCGAGGTCGGGCGGGGCACCTATGTGCGCGGCGCGGCGCCGGCCGACATCGCCATGTCCTATCCCGCCGTCGAGGCGCCGCTCATCGACCTCAGCCTGAACTTTCCGGTGATTCCCGGCCACCAGCAGGAGCTCGCGGCGGCGCTGCATCGGCTGGCGCAGCGCAACGACCTGGGGGAGCTGCTGCCCTACCAGCCGCTTGCCGGCCGTCCCGGCGACCGCGCGGCCGGCGCGCGCTGGATCGCGCGCAGCGGCCTGGACCTGCCCCCCGGGCAGGTCGCCGTCACGGCCGGCGGCCAGCACGGCATCCTCGTCTGCCTCGCCGCGGTCGCGGCGTCGGGCGACACGGTGCTGGTCGAGAACCTGACCTATCCCGGCGTCAAGGCCGCGGCGGCGCTGCTCGGCATCCGCCTCGCCGGCGTCGCGATCGACGCCGACGGGCTGGTCCCCGCGGCGCTGGCCGCTGCCTGCCGTGCGACCGGGGCCAAGGCGGTCTATTGCATGCCGACGCTGCACAATCCGACCGCCGCGGTGATGCCGGCCGAGCGCCGCCGCGCGATCGCGGAGGTCGCGGCCGGGCATGGCATCCCGGTCATCGAGGACGACTGCTACGGCTTCCTGGTCCCCGACGCGCCGCCGCCGATCATGGCGCTCGGGATCGCCGAGGGGCTGTTCATCACCACCATGTCGAAGTGCATGGCGGCGGGGCAGCGCATCGGCTACGTCGCCGCCACGCCGGCGCGCCTGGAACGGGTATCGCAGGCGATCCGCGCGGTGTCATGGATGGCGAGCCCGCTGGCGGCCGCCATCGCCACCGGCTGGATCCTCGACGGCACCGCCGAGCGGATGGTGGCGGAGCGCCGCGCCGAGGCCGCGGCGCGGCAGACGATGGTCGAGGCGGCGCTGCCCGCGGCGCGCACGGAGCGCGCGGCCACCAGCTACCACGCCTGGCTGCGGCTGCCCGAGGGCTGGAGCGCGGAGGAGCTGGTCGCCGAGGCGCGCCGGCGCGGCGTCGCGGTGACCCCGCCGTCGGCCTTCGCGGTCACCCGCCAGGCGGCACCCGACGCGATCCGCATCTGCTACGGCGCCGCCGCCGATCGCGGCGAGCTGGCCAAGGGCCTGGCGATCCTGACGGCGCTGCTGGCCGAGCGACCGGGATCCGCCGGATCGGTCGTCTAGACACGCGGCTCCTGCCGCGTTCTCCGACCTCATAGCTGTGACTGGATCGGAAGCAGGCCGACGAGCCCGGCGAGGATACGGCGGCCGGGTCCTGCGTTGGGATCGCGCCGGAAGCTGCGCCGCTGGCCGTCGCGGATGCAGTCCCACTGCAGCCCGCTGCCGCTCAGCGAGAGGGCGTAGCTCGCCTCCGCTGCCGTCTCCTGCCGGAACCGGTCCCGCATCTCGGCCGCGAGGCCCGGATGCTCGAAGAGCACGCCCATCTCCGTGTTCAGGGAAGCGGAACGCGGATCGAAGTTGAAGGACCCGACGAAACCCGCCCGGCCGTCGACCGTGAATGCCTTCGTATGGAGGCTGGCCCCGCTCGAGCCGAACACGGAAATGCGCCTGCCCCGGACGTAGGGCTGCAGCTCGTACAGGCGCACGCCGGCTTCCAGGAGCGGTCGGCGGTAGCGCGCATACGCGCCATGGACGGCGGCCACGTCGGTCGCCGCGAGCGAGTTCGTCAGGACGGCGACATCGACGCCACGGGCGACCAGCGCGGCCAGCCCGGCCGCCCCGTCGTCGCCCGGAATGAAGTAGGGGGACACGATCTCCAACGTCTGCCGGCTCGCGTCGATCACCGGCGCGAGCGATCGCATCAGCCATTCGTCGTGGCTCCTGCCGGCAGCCTTTTCCGGCGGATCGGAAACGATTCTCGCGTCCGCGGTCCAATGGATGCGGCCGGCGAGATCGGCGATCTCCGGCGCCGAGACGCGCTCGCGGATGCGCTCGACATAGGGTCGTGCCGCAGCGCCCGCCGCGAGAGCGGACAGGCGCCGCCGCAGGCGACCGAGGCGGGCCGGGTGCCTGCCGATCAGCGCGTCGATGGGAATGACGGCGTCGCTGTTCCAGAAGCTGTCGAAGACCGCCTCCGCCTGGCCCACGGCGGGGCCGACCAGCACGAGATCGAGGTCGCGGAAATTGGCGGTCCTGGCGGCGTCGAAATACGCGTCGCCGATATTGCGCCCGCCGACGATCGCCAGCCGGCCGTCGGCGATCCACGCCTTGTTGTGCATCCGCCGCGTCTGCGAGACGGCGCGCAGCGCCATCTCGACGCCGCGCCGCAGCACGCCCTCCCTGGCGCGGCTCGGATTGAACAGCCGCACGGAGATGTTCGGATGGCTGTGGAGCGCCAGATAGGCCCGATCGCGGCCGCGCGCGCTGACGTCGTCCAGCAGCAGGCGCACCCGCACCCCCCGGTCCGCCGCCTCGAGAAGCTCGTGCACGACGAGCCGCCCCGTCAGGTCGTTCTTCCAGATGTAGTACATGAGGTCGAGGCTGCGGCCCGCTTTCCGCGCCGAAACCACCCGGGCCGCGAACGCCTCGAGATTGTCGTCCAGCAGCATGAGACCGCTCTCGTCGCCGCGCGCGCCCGTCAGCCGCGCCACCGCGGTGTCGAGCGGCGTGCCGCCGTCCGTCACGGGCAGCGCCACGGACGGCGCGCCCTTGGCGCGCGCGGCGAACCGGCCGTAGGAGTACGCGGCGGCCGTGCATGCCAGCAGCGCGACGGCGACGGCCGCGGCGATGATGAAGACCAGTTCCGTCATGGTCGTTGCCGCGGCACGACGGTCGTCGAGCCGGACCGACCGGGCCACCTGCGCTGGAGCATCCGCGACGCTCGATCTCCGGCCGGATCCCGGCGGAGGCCCGCCTTCCCGTGTCTAGGCTGCGTCGTCGCCCTTGTGGTCATGGAGAAAGCGGGCGATGCGCGCCTTCGCGTCGGGCGCATGGCGGGGATCGTCCGCGCTGATCGCGTGCTCGAAAACGGCCTTCTGGATCTCCCTGGGCAGGGCATCCCAGAGGGCGACGACCGCCGCGCCCAGGCATTCCAGGATGTGCTCCTCCTCCTGGTCGAGAACGGGCGGGGTCGGGGGGATCGCGCCGCCCTCGTTCTCCCATCGCGAGAGGGCGCGCGCCAGCGCGTTGCGCGCCGCCGCGCGATCGGCGTCGTCGGACGGGGTCCGGCTCACGGCGACCCCGCCGCCCAATATGCGCGCCGCGGAGGGCGGCGATCTGCCGGGCGAGGATCACGCTCCCGCACGCGCGCCCCCGTCAATCCCAGCGGATCATGTTGCCGGGCACGATGGTGCCGCGCCGCGCCAGCTGGCACGCGCCGCTGGCGACCACGGTCCACGGGTTCTCGATCTCGACCTTGCCGTAGGACGCCTCGGCGGCGCACTGCACCGCGAAGGCGAGCCCGCCGGTGCCGGACTGGGTGACCACCGTGAACGCCACCACCGTCCCGTCGCCCAGCAGCAGCGTGCGGCCGACCGGGCGGGACGGCGCGTCGACGCCCCCGTCGGCATAGCGCACGTCCTCGACGACGACCTGCGCCCCGAAGGGGTTCGCGGTCATCACGTTCCAGACCTCGACATAGGCCGCGTGCGCCGGGCCGCCCATGGCGAGCGCCAGGGCTGCCGCCGTCGTGCCGAAGATGGTCCTCATCGCCGCTTCTCCCCTCGCCGCCGCCGTACGACGATCTTGGCCGGTCGTCCGTCGCGGTTCAACCCGCCGCCGGCACCGGCTCATGGTCCGGCGGGCACCACGTCGGCGCGCAGCGTATGCGCATGGTCGAGCGGCCCATGGCCGTGCCCGAAACCGGGCGCGGAGCGCAGCGCCTCCAGGACATAGGCACGGGCGCGGCCCACCGCCAGCCGCAGCGCCATACCCTGGGCGATGCCGGTGGCGACGGCCGAGGCCAGCGTGCAGCCGGTGCCGTGGGTGTGCCGGGTCGCGATGCGCGGCGACTCGAAGGCGAGCGTGCCCTCGGCGTCGGCCAGGACGTCGACGACGACCGGTCCCTCGGCGTGCCCGCCCTTCAGCAGCACCGCGGCCGGCCCCAGGCCGCGCAGCGCCACGGCGGCTTCCGCCATCGCCGCGGCGTCGGGAATGGCCCGGCCGAGCAGCGCCTCCGCCTCCGGCAGGTTCGGCGTCAGCAGCGTGGCACGCGGCAGCAGCCGGGCGCGCAGCGTGTCGACGGCTGCCGCGACCAGCAGCGGATGGCCGCCCTTGGCGATCATCACCGGGTCGCAGACCAGCGGCACGCCCGGCGCATGGGCCGCCAGCGCCGCCACCACCGTCTCGATCACGGCGGCGTCGTGCAGCATCCCGGTCTTGATGCAGTCCGCGCCGAGATCGTCGAGCACGACCGCGATCTGGCGGGCGATGAAGTCCGGTGCCACGGCGAGGACGCCGTGTACGCCCAGCGTGTTCTGCGCCGTGAGCGCGGTCACCGCCGTCATGGCGAAGCCGCCGAGACAGGTCACCGCCTTGATGTCCGCCTGGATCCCGGCGCCGCCGCCGGAATCGGACCCGGCGACGACCAGCACGCGGCCGCGCATCAGGCGCCGCCCGCGACCGCGGCTGCGCCCCTGTCGACGGCGGCGATGGCCGCGACGATGTCGTCGACGACGCCGTCGACGAGAGCCGCATCGTCGCCCTCGGCCATCACCCGGATCACCGGCTCGGTGCCCGACCGCCGCACCAGCACGCGACCGCCGCGGCCCAGGCGCCGCTCGCCGGCGGCGATCGCCGCGGCCACGGCGGTGGCGGCGAGCAGGTCGCCCGGCCCGGTGCGCACGCTCTTCAGGCGCTGCGGCACCGGCTCGAAGAGCCGTGCGACGCGGCTCGCCGGCCGCCCCTGCTCGACCAGCCAGGCCAGCACCTGCAGGGCCGCGACCAGCCCGTCGCCGGTGGTCGCGAGATCGCCCAGCACGATGTGGCCGGAGGCCTCGCCGCCGACGTTGCAGCCGCGGCGATGCATCTCCTCGACGACATGACGGTCGCCGACGGCGGTGCGCACCAGCCCGATGCCGCAGCCGGCGAGCAGGCGCTCCAGGCCGAGGTTGGACATGACGGTCGCGACCACCGCGCCGCCGGTGAGGCGCCCGGCCTTGGCCCATTCGCTGCCGATAAGGGCCAGGAGCTGGTCGCCGTCGATGATGCGCCCGGTCTCGTCGGCGAGGATGACGCGGTCGGCGTCGCCGTCGAGCGCGATGCCGAGCTGGGCCCCGTGCGTCACCACCGCCGTGCGCATCGCGTCCGGCGCGGTGGCGCCGCAGCCGGCGTTGATGTTGAAGCCGTCGGGCTGGACGGCGATCGGCACCACCTCGGCGCCGAGCTCGTAGAGTACCGTCGGCGCCACCCGGTAGGCGGCGCCGTTGGCGCAGTCGACGACGATCTTCAGCCCGTCGAGCCGCAGGCCCTTGGGGAAGCCCGCCTTGACCGCCTCGATGTAGCGCCCGCCGGCATCGTCGAGGCGGCGGGCGCGGCCGAGGGCGCGCGGGCCGGCCAGCGGGGCGGCCAGCGGCGCATCGCCCAGCACCTGCGCCTCGATCGCCATCTCCACGGCGTCCGACAGCTTGTAGCCGTCCGGGCCGAACAGCTTGATGCCGTTGTCCTGGAAGGCGTTGTGCGAGGCGGAGATGACGACGCCCAGGTCGGCGCGCAGGCTGCGCGTCAGCATGGCCACCGCCGGCGTCGGCAGCGGGCCGACCAGGACCACGTCCATGCCCATCGCGATGAAGCCCGCCGTCATCGCCGGCTCCAGCATGTAGCCCGACAGCCGCGTGTCCTTGCCGATGACGACGAGATGGCGGTGGGACCCGCGGCGGAACTGCGCGGCCGCGGCCATGGCGACGGCAAGCGCGGTGTCGGCGGTCATCGGCGCGACGTTGGCCGCGCCGCGGATACCGTCGGTTCCGAATAGCCTGCGCGCCATGCCCTGTCGCTCCGCCGGACTCGCCCGAAGAATGTGACCCGTATATAACAAAAGCCTACGAGCGGGGGCCGCCGTCCGTCGAGGTGGAAGGACGCTGGCCGGGTCGCTATATCAGAGGACGGCAGACGTCGGGATGGGGGCCGGCGCTCGCGAGCCGTTTCGGGGAGTTCCAATGGGTGGTTTCAGTATCTGGCACTGGCTGATCGTCCTGGCCGTGATCCTCATCATCTTCGGCGCGGGCAAGCTGCCGCGGGTGATGGGCGACGTCGCGAAGGGCATCAAGAACTTCAAGCAGGGTATGAAGGAAGACGACAAGCCCGAAGAGATCGTTGCACAGCAGCCGCCCGCGACGGCGGCGAACTCGGCCCAGTCGACCCAGCCGGGAGCGGCGCAGAAGGTCTCGTGACGGCGGCGCCCGGCTTCAGCCGAGCAGCCAGTGCGCCGCTTCCACCAGGAGGTGGAACGAGACCACGACGATGACGGCGACGACGACGACCGCGGCGATGCCGATGGCCGCGCCGATCGCCACCATGCGGCCGTCCTTCTCGAGCAGGCCCAGGGACATCACCGTCATGGCGAGGCCCGGCGGGAAGTTGCCGCCGGGGATCGGCAGGGCCAGGATCATCGCCAGCAGCACGTAGAAGCCGCCGAGGATGCGCTCGGCGCGCCGGCCGGTCAGGGCATGGCCGCGCGGCCGGCAATAGCGCTCCAGCCGTTCCAGCCAGGGCGCGATCTTCGTGACGACCGCGCGGAAGTCGGCGCGGGCGATCGTCCGGCGCATCAGGCGCTCGGGCAGCCAGGGCACGAGGCGGCCCAGCATCATCTGTGCCGAGAAGAAGGCGAGCGGCAGCCCGAACACCGTCGACAGCCCCGGCGGGCTCGGGATCGGCAGGGCGTTGGGAGCGGCCAGCACCAGCAGGACGATAGCGAAGCCGCGGTCGCCCAGCGCCTCGACCAGCGCGCCGAACGGCATGCGCTCGCTCGGCATGTCGCGGGCGAGTCGCGCCAGCAGCGCCGACGTGCGCTCGTCCTCCGGCGCGACGCCCGGGCGCTCGTTCATGGCGAGGCCCCCTCCTCCAGCGCCCGCCAGAGCGCGACCGCCCGCACCGTCTCCGCGACGTCATGGACGCGCAGGATCGAGGCGCCCCGGGCGAGCGCCCAGAGGGCGCCCGCGAGCGAGCCGCCCAGGCGATCCTTCGGCGCCGCACCGCCGCCGAGACGGCCGATGAAGCCCTTGCGCGACACGCCGACGAGCAGCGGGACGCCCAGCGCCGCGTAGACCGCCAGGGCGCGCAGGATCGCCAGGTTGTGGGCGATCGTCTTGCCGAAGCCGATGCCCGGGTCGACGGCGATGCGCGACGACGGCACGCCCGCCCGGCGCAGCACCGCGACGCGATCGGCGAGGAAGTCGAAGATGTCGTGCGGCGCGGAGACGTAGCTCGGGTCGCGCTGCATCGTCCGCGGCTCACCCTGCATGTGCATGAGGACGACGGGTACCGCGCGATCGATGACGGTCGCCATCGCGGCCGGGTCGCGCAGGGCGGTGACGTCGTTGACCACCGCCGCACCGGCGTCGACGGCCGCGCGCATCACCGCCGCCCGGCTGGTGTCGACGGAGACGGCGACCCCGGCCCGCGCGAGGCGGGTCACCACGGGGATCACCCGTCGCAGCTCCTCCGCCTCGCCGACCGGCACGCTGCCGGGACGCGTCGATTCGCCGCCGACATCGACCAGGGCGGCGCCGGCCGCCGTCATGGCCTCGCCTGCGGCCACCGCCGCGTCGGGGTCGAAGCGGTCGCCGCCGTCGGAGAAGCTGTCGGGCGTGACGTTGACGATGCCCATGACCTGCGGCCCGCCGCGGCCCGCGAAGGCCGGCGGCTCGGCCGACAGGGCGGTGAGCCAGCGGTGCAGGGCCGCCCCGGCGGCATCGCCGCCCGCAGCCAATCGCGCGATCGCCGCCACCGAAGCGATCGCCGTGTCGACATGCCCGTCGCGGCGCAACGCCACTTCCGCCGCCGTGAAGGCACCCGGCCCGCCGGCCAGAGACACCGCCTCGCCCGCGTCCGCCAGCGCCCGGGCAGCGTCCCCCGTCGCGAAGGCGACCGGAGTCACGTAGAGCGAGCTTCCCGCATCGTACCGCGCGGCCAGGGCCGCCAGCGTCACCATGCCGATGGGAAGACCAGGTGCTACGCCGCCGCGATCATGCGCCGGGCTGCGGCTCCGGCGCCATGCCGGGCGGCTCCTTGCCGGCACGGCCGGTGTTCGGCACCGAGCCGGGGCGCCGCGGGGGCGGCTTCGGCTGGTCCTCGGGCGCCGTCGGGCGCACGATCGGCTCGCCGTTGATCAGCTGGCGAACCTCGTCGCCGCTCAGCGTCTCGTATTCCAGCAGGCCCCTGGCGATGGCGTGGAGCTGCTCGATGTTCTCGGTCAGGATGCGCCGGGCCGAGCCCTCGCCGTCCTCGACGATGCGACGAATCTCGTCGTCGATGATCTTGGCGGTCGCGTCGGAGACGTTCTTGCGCTGCGTCACCGCGTGGCCGAGGAACACCTCCTCCTCGTTCTCGCTGTAGCGCAGAGGCCCGAGCTTTTCGCTGAAGCCGAATTCGGTGACCATGCGCCGCGCGAGGTTGGTCGCCTGGCGGATGTCGTCGGACGCGCCGGTGGTGACGTTGTCGCTGCCGAAGATCAGCTCCTCGGCGACGCGGCCGCCGAACATCATGGCGATGCGCGCCTCCAGCTCCTGCTTGGAGTAGCCGTAGCGGTCCTTCTCCGGCAGGCTCATGGTGACGCCGAGCGCGCGCCCGCGCGGGATGATGGTGACCTTGTGCAGCGGGTCGTGGCCGGGGATGTGCATCGCCACCAGGGCATGGCCGCCCTCGTGGTAGGCAGTGGTCTCCTTCTCCTTCTCGCTCATCACCATCGAGCGGCGCTCGGCGCCCATCAGGACCTTGTCCTTGGCCTGCTCGAACTCCGTCATGGTGACGACGCGCTTGCCCTTGCGCGCGGCCAGCAGGGCCGCCTCGTTGACGAGGTTGGCGAGGTCGGCGCCGGAGAAGCCGGGGGTGCCGCGGGCGATGATGCGGGCGTCGACGTCGGGCGCCAACGGCACCTTGCGCATGTGGACGCGCAGGATCTTCTCGCGGCCCGTGACGTCGGGGTTGGGGACGACGACCTGGCGGTCGAAGCGGCCGGGACGCAGCAGCGCCGGGTCGAGCACGTCGGGACGGTTGGTCGCGGCGATCAGGATGACGCCCTCGTTCGCCTCGAACCCGTCCATCTCGACCAGGAGCTGGTTCAGGGTCTGCTCGCGCTCGTCGTTGCCGCCGCCGAGGCCGGCGCCGCGATGGCGGCCGACCGCGTCGATCTCGTCGATGAAGATGATGCAGGGGGCGTTCTTCTTG
>JADZBA010000313.1 GCA_020852355.1 Alphaproteobacteria bacterium | reverse complement strand
TGGCCCGCCCGCCAGATCACGAAGGCGGTCGCCAGCGTCAGGGCATGGCAGGCGAGGCGGCAGGCGAAGCCGGCACACCGGGGCAACGCGTCGACGAGCAGGGTGACGGCGACGTGCTGGCCGCCGCGATAGGCGATCGCGATGCCCAGCATCGTGCCCCAGACCATGGCGTAGCGCGAGATCTCCTCGGCCCAGATCAGCGGGCTGTCGAAGAAGTAGCGCAGGATCGCATTGCCGATCGCCAGCGCGAACATGACGAATCCGGCGAGCGCGAGCAGCGCGGTCGTCGCCGCGTCATAGATGCGCCACGCCACGGTCGGCATTCCTCAGTTCGCCAGTTCGGCCTCGACGGCGGCGACGGCCTGCTGCGCGCTCTCGACCCAGCCCGCCTCGATGGCGCCCTTCAGCCAGGCGAGCACCGGCGGCTGGGCGGCGGCGCGGAACTGCGCCAGTTCGGCGGCGGTCGGCTTGTAGATCTTCATGCCGAGCCGCGCGAGCTCGGCGACGCCGGCGGCCGAGGTGAGCTGCTGCACGCCGCGGCCGACATCCTGGGCGATGATCGCGTTGCGCTTCACCATCGCGCGGTCCTCGGGCGACAGCCTGGCGAACAGCGGCTCGTTGATGAGCAGGAAATCGGTGCCGTAGACGTGCTGGTCGAGCGTCATGAACTGCTGCATCTCGTGGAACTTGTTCGAGAGTATGATGGCGACGGGATTCTCCTGGCCGTCGACGACCTTGGTCTTGAGGGCCCCCGGCGTCTCCGGCCATGCCACCGGCGTCGGGATGGCACCCAGCCCCTTCATCATCTCGACGTAGAGCGGGAGCTGCTGGACGCGGATCTTCAGGCCCTTGAGGTCGGCGGGACCGCGGATCTCGCGCACCGAGTTGGTGAAGTTGCGGAAGCCGATCTCGCCGTAGGCCAGGATGCGCAGGCCGGTCTTCGTGAGGCAGTGGTCGGCGAGCTTCTTGCCGAACGGCCCGTCCAGCGTCCGCCAGGCGACGACGGCGGACGGGAACAGGAACGGCAGGTCGAGGACCGCGGCCTCCTTGCAGTAGTTGCCGAAGACGCCGGAGACCATGGCGAGCTCGAGCGCGCCGGACTGCACCTGCGCCACCAGCTCCACCTCGCCGCCGAGCTGGCTCGCGGGATAGAGCTGCACCTTGATCCGGCCGCCCGATTCCGCCTCCACGAGATTCTTGAAGACGTCGCCGGCGGCACCCTTCTGGGAGACCCGCCAGTCCGCCGGGTTCACATGGGCGAGCTTCAGCGTCTGGGCCGAGGCAGCCGCGATGCCGAGTGCGGCCACGCCGCAGAGCGCGGCGAGGATGCCGGTCGTCCGCCGACAGGATCGTGTCATCGTCGTCCTCCCTTCAGGTCGTCGTCATCCCGCGAACATCGCCTCGGGCAGGCCGGCCGCGCCCGGCTCGAAGGCCAGCACGCTGCCGGCCCACGGCTCCCGGGCGAGCTGCGCGTCGTCGAGGAACTTGCGCGCGGTGGTCACGTAGAGCGTCGCCAGCCCGGGGCCGCCGAAGCACAGGCAGGTCGGGTTGGTGACCGGCAGGGGCACCACGCGCTCGCGCCGCCCGTCGGGCGCATAGCGGTCGATACGGCCACTGCCGAAGATGGCGGTCCACAGGTGGCCCTGGGCGTCGACGCAGGCACCGTCCGGCCGGTCGCGCGCCGCGCCATGATCGACGAAGACGCGCCGCCGCGAGAGCGTGCCGGCGTCGGCGTCGAGGTCGAAGGCCCAGGTCACGAAGCGCCGCGTGTCGGAGTGGTAGAGCGTGCGCTGGTCGGGCGCGATGGCGACGGTGTTGCTGACGATGATGCCGTCGTGGAGGCACGTCGCCGTGCCGTCGGGATCGACGCGGTAGAAGGCGCCGCTCGGCCGCGCCAGTCCGACATCCATCGAGCCGACCCAGAAGCGGCCGGCCGCATCGCAGCGCCCATCGTTGAGGCGGTTGCCGAGGGCGTCCGGCTCGACCGCGCGGAACAGCTCCAGCCGCCCGCTGTCGGGATCGTAGCGGTGCAGCGCGGAGTCGATTGCCAGCAGGAAGCCGCCGGCGGCGCGAAACGCGAGCGACCCGAGGAATTGCCCGGGCAGGGCGTGGACCGCATGGCGTCCGGACGCGGGATCGAAGCTCTGCAGGCGCGGCTGCTCGATGTCGATCCACCAGAGCCGACCGGTGCGGCTGCACCACAAGGGCGTCTCGCCCAGCAGATCGGCCGAGGGGACCACGCGGCGGACATGCGTCACGGCGGTCCGACGGACCATCGGCGGCTGCGCGCCGGCGCCGCACCCATAGGCGTTTCTCCCTGGTCGCCGTCAGTGCCGGCGGCTGTTGTTCTGCGTCGAAATGTACGAACCTGTTCGTTAGTGTCAATCTCCAAGCGAGCCGGCTTGATCGCGGCCCGCCGACCGGCTAAGCGGCGGGCCGGCACGATCGACGGCGAGGCGGTGAGGGCATGACGGGTCGCGCGAAGGCGCCGCGCTCGCGGAAGAACGATCCGGAGCGCACCAGGCGCGACATCCTCGACGTCGCGCTGCGCGAGTTCGCGACCAACGGGCTGAGCGGGGCGCGCATCGACGAGCTCGCGGCCCGCACGCGCACCAGCAAGCGCATGATCTACTATTACTTCGGCAGCAAGGAGGGGTTGTACCTCGCGGTCCTGGAGGATGCCTACCGCCGCATCCGCGCCGACGAGGGGACCCTCGACCTCGGCCACCAGCCGCCGCTGGACGCGCTGGCGGCGCTGGTCCGCTTCACCTTCGACTACGAAAACGCCAACACCGACTTCATCCGCGTGGTGATGGTCGAGAACATCCACCGGGGGAAGTACATCGCCGGGTCGGAGTCGATCCGCCGGCTCAACAGCGCTGCCATCGCCGCGCTCCGCGACATCTGCGAGCGCGGCATCGTGGCCGGCGTCATGCGTGCCGACGTCGACCCGATCGACCTGCACATGTCGATCAGCGCCCTGTGCTTCTTCAACGTCTCCAACCGCTACACCTTCGGCACGATCTTCGGACGCGACATGGCCGGGCGCGAGGCGCTCGCCCGCCGCCGCGAGATCGTGACCGAGACCATCCTGCGCTACGTTGCGCCCGAGGGCTGGTGCGCCTGACCCGTGGACACTCCGGTGGCGCGCCTCCGCGCGATCATGTACGTACCGGTTCGTACAGAGCGAACCGGGCCTTCGGTGGCCCCGGGGCATCGATGCAGGACACGCTGTCGCGCGCGGTAAGGGTCGGTCTCATCGGGTCGGGGATCCAGCGCTCGCGCTCGCCGGCGCTCCACGTCGCCGAGGCCGCCGCGCACGGTGTCGCGCTCACCTACGAGCTGATCGACCTGGCGACGCTCGGTGTCGGTCCCGAGGCGCTGCCGCGGCTGCTGGCCGAGGCCGAGGCGAAGGGCTTCGCGGGGCTCAACGTCACCCATCCCTGCAAGCAGGCGGTGGTCCACCTGCTCGATGCGCTGTCGGACGATGCGCGCGCCCTCGGGGCGGTCAACACGGTGCAGTTTCACGCGGGCCGCCGCGTCGGCCACAACACCGACTGGTGGGGCTTCGCCGAGAGCATGCGGCGCGGCCTCCCCGGCGCGCCGCTCGGCCATGTCCTGCTGTTGGGTGCGGGCGGTGCCGGGGCGGCGGTGGCGCACGCCGTCCTCGTCCTCGGGGCACGTCGCCTCGACGTTCTCGACACTGCGTGCGAGCGGGCGGCGTCGTTGGCGGCCGCCCTGCGGCATCGCTTTCCCGACCGCCGGATCGAGGCGGTGGACGACCCGGCGCCGGCGCTGGCCGTGGCAGATGGGCTGATCCACGCGACGCCGACCGGCATGGCGGCGCATCCCGGCCTGCCGCTGCCCGCGGCGCTGCTGTCGCCGCGCCACTGGGTCGCCGAGGTCGTCTACGTGCCGCTGGAGACGGCGCTGCTGGCCGCGGCGCGCCGGCGCGGATGCCGCACGCTCGACGGCGGCGGCATGGCGGTCTTCCAGGCGGCCGAGGCGTTCCGCCTCTTCACCGGCGTTCCCGCCGACGCCGACCGCATGCTCCGGCACTTCGCCGCGATGGACCGCTGATCCCGCCGGCGGCCTTTGATTCGCGCGGCCTGCAAGCCGACCCGTCGTTCGTCCTATCCTTCGTGGAAGAAGGGATCGGGAAGGGAGGGGTTCCTGAGCTTCGCCGCCGCGCCGGCGCCGGCAACCGGAAGGCCGGCCGGATCGAGCAGGCCGATCTGTACCAGCACGTTGGCCTGGTCCCACATGATGTGCTCGTAGGAGACCTTGCCTTGATCGATACCGACTATGACGACGAAGACCACTTCGACATATTTACCGGTAGGCTTTACGCCGGGAAGCATCCAATCGATTTCAGTGGTGTGCGTAAAGGAAATGATGAGCTCGTCGACCAGCCGCTCATCGCTATATGTCCGTGAGATCGTCTCGAACTTCACATCGGGCGGGAAGAACTGGCCGATCAGCCGATTGGCGTAGAACGTTCGCACACCGACGGGGCCCTGGCCGCCGACCATCGTGGGCACGTTCACGATATGCGGATCGGCTGCCATCGTCGCCAGCGTCCTGTCGAGGTCGCCGGCGAGCTCGGCCTCCATGTGGGCACCAAAGACCGCGTCTAGCTTCTTTGTCAGATTTGGATCAGTCATGATCGGTGCTCCATGTGATCGGCCGAACAGAAGGGTGCTCCCCGCCGTCACGGCGGCAAGCCCGACAAGGTCTCGTCGCGTAACATCGACCATGGTGGCCCTCTCTACATTCAGAAGACAGGAGTCAAATACTTTTCTCTGGCGCAAGAGGCAGCACCTGTTAGGGACAACATCGAGCGATCATGAAATATTTTTGTACGGCTTATTCAATTTGACGGGATTGGGTTCGCCGGGTGATTGCGAGACACCGCGAAGAATGACGCATGCGGTCGCGCCGCGTCCATAGCGATGCAGCATGCGGGGCGCTCCGTGCGGGCCGGCCAGATCGTGTCCATCGGACGCCGGAAGTAACTACACCGGTCACGGGCGAGCGGACCCGGTCTCAGACGTTCATCGCCGCGGCGCGCAGCGTCTCCTCGCGGATCGCCTCGGTGAGCTGCTCCTTGAGCCGCGCGAACTCCGGCATCGTCTTCATGCGCCAGTGGCGCGGGTGGGGGAGCGGCACCGTCACCTCGCTCTTGATGCGGCCGGGGCGCGCGGTCATGACCAGCACGCGGTTGGCCATGAAGACCGCCTCCTCGATGTCATGGGTGACGAAGAGGACCGTCTTGCGGTCGGCCTCCCACACCGACAGCAGCAGCTCCTGCATGAGCGCGCGGGTCTGGTGGTCGAGCGCGCCGAAGGGCTCGTCGAGCAGCAGGATCTTCGGGTCGTTGGCGAGCGCCCGGGCCAGCGCCGCGCGCTGCTGCATGCCGCCCGAGAGCATGCGCGGATAGTGGTCGGCGAAGCCGGCGAGCCCGACCTTGGCCATCAGCGCGTCGGCGATGGCCCGCCGCTGCGCCTCGCCGACGCCGCGCTCGCGCGGCCCGAAGCCGATGTTCTCGCGCACCGTCAGCCAGGGGAAGAGGGTGTAGGACTGGAACACCATGCCGCGGTCGGCGCCGGGCCGCTCGACGGGCACGCCGTCGACCGCGACCCGGCCGGCGGTCGGCCGGTCGAGGCCGGCGACGATGCGCAGCAGGGTCGACTTGCCGCAGCCCGAGGGGCCGAGGATCGCCACGAAGTCGTTGTCGGCGACGGTGATGTCGATCGGCTCCAGCGCGCGGGTCGGCACGCCGCCGCGCACGCCGGGGAAGGTGCGCTCGACGGCGGCGATCTGGACGTTCGCCATCGCCTCAGCGCCCGAGCTGCCAGGGGAAGAGACGGCGGTTGGCGGCGCGGAAGGCGAGGTCGGTCACCAGCCCGATCACCCCGATCAGGAAGATGCCGAAGATCATCTGCCCGGTGTCGAGGAAGCGCTGGCTGTCCATGATCATGTGGCCGATGCCGGCCTCCGCGCCGATCAGCTCGGCGACGATGACGTAGGTCCACGCCCAGCCGAGCACGAGGCGCAGCGTCTCGGCGATCTGCGGCGCGGCGTTGGGCAGCATCACCCTGAAGACGATGCCGCGATTGCCCGCACCCAGCGTGTAGGCCGCCTCCACCAGGTCGCGCCGGGTCTCGCCGATCAGCACGGCGATCATCAGCACGATCTGGAAGAAGGCGCCGATGAAGATGACCGCCAGCTTCTGCTTCTCGTCGACGCCGAACCACAGGATCAGCAGCGGGATGAAG
Organism: Alphaproteobacteria bacterium; assembly: GCA_020852355.1. Taxonomy (GTDB): domain Bacteria; phylum Pseudomonadota; class Alphaproteobacteria; order ATCC43930; family Allostellaceae; genus Allostella. The sequence goes on along the minus strand of JADZBA010000313.1, from coordinate 1,180 downwards.
GCCGATGCCGGGAGGTAGCGCGCGAAGGACACGAACGGCTCGAGGAACGCCTCGACCGGCTTGAAGGCGCCCATGGCGATGCCGATCGGCACCGCCAGCGCCGCGGCGATGACGAAGCCGCCGACCACGCGGCCGATGGTGATGGCGATGTCGCCGGCGAAGTTGAACTGCACCAGCAGCCGCCAGCCCGCCGCGAAGGTCTTCGCGGGGTCGGCGAGGAAGAGCGGCTTGACCCAGCCCCCCCACGTCGCCGCCCCCCACAGCGCGAAGAAGCAGACGAAGAAGGCGATGCCCAGCGCCACGCGCGCCCCGGGGGCGATCGGCACGAGCGGCTCGAACGCCGCCAGGACGCGCGGCCGGCTCACGTGGCGAAGCTCGCGTCCATCAGCCGCTTCAGGTCGGGCCTGGCGCGGATGATCCCGGTCTCGATCTGGATCTCCGACGCGGTCTCCATGAAGGCCATGAGCTGGCTCGCGAAGTAGGCCTTGTTCTCGGCCTTGCCCTGCCAGGCGATGAACTGCGCCGACGCCTTGAACTGCGCCGGCGTCTGGTTCACCCGCTCGCCCATGATCTTGTAGCTCTCGTCGGGCTTCGCCTTGATCATGTCGAGGGCCTCGTGCCAGGCGGCGATGAAGGCGGCGACCGCGGCCTTGTTCCTGGCGATGAAGTCCGGCGCGAACGACAGCGTGTCGACGATGCAGGGATAGTCGATCGTGGTCGCCAGGATCTTGCCGGCCTTGGGGTCGTCGCGGATGATCGAGAGGTAGGGCTCGTAGCTGGCGGCCGCGTCGTACTGGCCGGCGACGAAGGCGGTGGCCGCCTCCTTGGGGCCCAGCGTCGCGAGCTTCAGGTCCTTCATGCTCATGCCGTTCTTCTTCAGCATCCAGGTCAGCATGAAGTAGGGGGCGGAGCCCGCGCCGTCGCAGGCGACCGTCTTGCCCTTGAGCTCGGCCAGGCTGTTGATGGAGCTGCGCACGGCGATGCCGTCGCCGCCCTTGGAGATGTCGAGGACCAGCACCTGCGCCAGGTCGATGCCGGCCGCGGCGTAGCTGACCTGGGTGTTGATGACGGTGGCGATCGCCTGGATGTCGCCCGAGGCGAAGGCGAGGTGGCGGTCCTTCTGGGCGATGAACTTGGTGTCGACGTCGAGCCCGTGCTTCTTGAAGAGGCCGGTCTTCTC
>JADZBA010000312.1 GCA_020852355.1 Alphaproteobacteria bacterium | reverse complement strand
GAGCCCGGCTGGATCCACCGCGAGGGCTTCGTCGCCGGCTATGGCGCCGCCCAGGCGGTACCGGGCCCGCTCTTCACCTTCGCCGCCTATCTCGGCGCCGCCATGGGGGTGGAGCCGAACGGTCTCGTGGGCGCCGCCATTGCCCTCGTCGCGGTATTCCTGCCGGGGGCGCTGCTGATCGTCGGGGCGATGCCGTTCTGGTCGGTGCTGCGCGCGCGCAAGGGCGTGCAGGGCGCGCTCGCCGGCGTCAACGCCGCCGTGGTCGGGCTGCTGGGCGCGGCGTTCTACGATCCGATCTGGATGGCGGGAGTGCCGTCCGGGGCCTGTTTCGCGCTGGCGGCGGCCGCCTTCGTGGCGCTGGAGAAATGGCGCGTCCCGCCCTGGCTCGTCGTGCTCGCGACGGCGCTGGCGGGCGCCGCCATCGCGGCGGATCCCTGAGGCGACGCTACAATCCGAGCGCGCGCAGCGCCGCCGCCGTCAGCTCCTGCCGAAGGGTGGCATAGCCCTCCCAGGGGTCGGGATCGGCGAGCCGGGCCCGCACGTCCGGCAGCCGGAAGGCATCGGCACCGGGGACGCCGTCCAGCGCGTCCCACGCCACCGGCCATGCGACGGGAGCGCCCTCGCGGGCGCGCGGCGAATACGGGCAGATCGCCGTCGCCGCCCGCCCGTTGCGGAAATGGTCGATGAAGATGCGGCCCTGGCGCTCGGCCTTGCTCATCGTCGCGACAAAGCGGTCCGGCGCGTCGGCGGCGAAACGCTCGGCCACGGCCCGGGCGAAGCCCGCGACCGTCGGCCAGCCGTGCCGGCGGATGATCGGAACGACGACGTGGATGCCCTTGCCGCCGGTCACCAGCGCGAAGCCCGCGAGACCCAGCGCGTCGAGCGCGTCGCGCATCCGCCGTGCCGCGTCGCGCACGGCGGCGAACGGCACGGCCGGATCGGGGTCGATGTCGAAGACGATCCGGTCGGGCGTGTCGAGCGCATCGACGCGGGAACCCCAGACATGCAGCTCCAGCACGCCGAACTGCGCCGCGGCGATCAGTCCTCTGATGTCGTCGAGATAGACGTACTGGTCGCTGCCGCCTTCCTTCTCCTGCACCTGCAGCCGCCGGAAGGCGCTGGGCAGGCTCGCTCCGCCGTGCCGCTGGAAGAAGCATTGCCGGGAGCGGCCCCGGGGGCAGCGGACGAGGCTGAGCAGGCGGCCGGCGGCATGCGGCAGGAGCCGCGGCGCCGCCGCCTCCAGATAGAGCGCGAGGTCGCGCTTGGTGATGCCCTGGACGGGAAACAGCACGCGCTCGGGATGGGTCAGGCGCATCCCGGCGACGACGTCGCTCGTCGTGCCCGTCTCCTCGGTCATTCCCGCCTCCCTCGGCCGCGAGCCCTCGACAGGCTGCGGCAGGCCGCGCGCCATCGCCAGCGGCAGGACGTCGCTCAGGCGCCGAGCCGCCCGGTGTCCTTGGGGCGTCCCTTCTCGTGATTCCTGCGGGTCTCGCGCTGCAGGTCGGTCTCCCGCGGAGCAGTCGTGTCCTGGCCGGGGACCTGCTCCGCGGGAACGGGCGTGTCGGCCGGGCGGGGCGGGCTCGTGCGTTCGTCCATGCCGAGGAAACCGCGGCCGCGCCCGACGGTTCCCGGCGGCGATTTGACCGGACCGTGCCGACACGCCACATGAAGGCGGCCCGATGGCCCCAGCCGAGCTGCACGCCGCATGACCGCCTCCTCCGTCGAAGCCCTCTACAGCGACCGCGTCAAGGCGCTCGCCGCCGATATCCCGCGCGCCGAGCGCCTGGCCCGGCCCGACGCCACGGTCACCATGACCAGCCCGCTCTGCGGCAGCCGCATCACCGTCGACGTGACCCTCGCCGGTGACCAGGTCTCCGACTTCGGGCAGACCGTCCGCGCCTGCACGCTCGGCCAGGCATCGGCCTCGATCATGGGTCGCCACGTCGTCGGCCGCCCGGCGGACGAGGTGCGGGCGGTGGCCAAGGGGTTGCGGGCGATGCTAAAGGAGGGCGCGCCGCCCCCCGCCGGCGAATGGGCCGATCTCGCGGTCCTCGCGCCGGCACAGCGGTTCAAGTCGCGTCACGGGTCGATCCTTCTCGCGTTCGACGCCGTGGTCGCGGCACTCGACGATATCCAGGGCCGACGGCCCGACGAAGCCCCCGCCAAGGGCCTGCCCGACACGATGCGCGTCTAGGGCGGCCGCCCGCGGCCGGCGCAGGAGACCGGAGACATGGTTCAGATCACGCTTCCCGACGGCCAGATCCGCGCGTTCGACGCGGCGCCGACGGGACTGGCCCTCGCAGAGGGCATCGGCAAGGGCCTCGCCAAGGCGGCGGTGGCCATGCGGGTCGACGGCGTGCTGATGGACCTCACCCGCACCATCGAGCGCGACGCCCAGGTGGCGATCGTCACGCGCGAGCAGCCGGCCGCCCTGGAGATCCTGCGCCACGACGCCGCCCACGTGCTGGCCGAGGCCGCCAAGGAGCTCTATCCCGACGTCCAGGTCACGATCGGCCCGGCGATCGAGAACGGCTTCTACTACGACTTCGCCCGCGACACGCCCTTCACGCCGGACGACCTCGCCCGGATGGAGGAGCGCATGCGCGAGATCGTCGACCGCGACGAGGCGATCGTCCGCGAGGTCTGGGACCGCCACGAAGCCATCGCCTACTTCAAGTCGATCGGCGAGCACTACAAGGCGCAGATCATCGAGGAGCTGCCGGCCGACGACGTCATCACGATCTACCGCCAGGGCAATTTCGTCGATCTCTGCCGCGGTCCGCACCTGCCCTCGACGGGGCGGCTCGGCAAGGCGTTCAAGCTGATGAAGCTGGCGGGCGCCTACTGGCGGGGCGACCACCGCAACGCCCAGCTCCAGCGCGTCTACGGCACGGCCTGGGCCAGCGACAAGGACCTCAAGGCCTACCTGACGCAGCTCGAGGAGGCGGAAAAGCGCGACCATCGCCGCCTCGGCCGCGAGATGGGCCTCTTCCACCAGCAGGAAGAGGCGGCAGGCATGATCTTCTGGCACCCCAAGGGCTGGCGCCTCTACCGCACGTTGGAATCCTGGCTGCGCGGCCGCCTCGACGCGGCGGGGTATGTCGAGGTGAAGACGCCGCAGCTCGTCGACCGCAAGCTGTGGGAGGCCTCGGGCCACTGGGAAAAGTTCCGCGAGAACATGTACATCGCGGAGAACGAGGCGGGCGTGAAGGCCTATGCCGAGGACCCGAGGGAACGGATCTTCGCGCTGAAGCCGATGAACTGCCCGTGCCACGTGCAGATCTTCAACCAGGGGCTCAAGAGCTACCGCGAGCTGCCCCTGCGGCTGGCGGAGTTCGGCTCGTGCCACCGCTTCGAGCCGGGCGGCGCGCTGCACGGCATCATGCGGGTGCGCAACTTCGTCCAGGACGACGCACACATCTTCTGCACCGAGGACCAGATCATCTCGGAGAGCACGGCGTTCTGCGCGCTCCTGCTCGGAGTCTACCGCGACCTCGGCTTCGCCGACGTCTTCGTCAAGCTGGCCGACCGGCCGCCGCAGCGGCACGGCTCGGACGCCGTCTGGGACAAGGCCGAGGCGGCGCTGAAGGCGGCCTGCGAGGCGTCGGGCCTGCCCTACGTCCTCAACCCGGGCGAGGGCGCCTTCTACGGACCGAAGCTGGAGTTCACGCTGCGCGACACGATCGGGCGCGACTGGCAGTGCGGCACGCTGCAGGTCGACTTCGTGATGCCGGAGCGGCTCGGCGCCTGGTACGTCGCCGAGGACGGGCAGAAGCACCATCCGGTGATGCTGCACCGGGCGATCCTGGGCTCGTTCGAGCGCTTCATCGGCATCCTGATCGAGCACTATGCCGGGCGCCTGCCGCTGTGGCTGGCGCCCACCCAGGCGGTCGTCGCGACGATCACCTCGGACGCCGATGCCTACGCCGGCGAGGTGGCGGCGCTGCTGCGCGCGCGCGGCATGCGGGTCGACGCGGACCGCCGCAACGAGAAGATCAACTACAAGGTGCGCGAGCACAGCCTCGCCAAGGTTCCCGTTCTCGTCGTGGTCGGGAAGCGCGAGGCCGAGGAGCGGACCGTGTCGCTGCGCCGCCTCGGCCGCCCGGACCAGGAGACCCTGCCGCTCGCCGACGCGCTCGCCGCCCTGGCGGCGGAGGCCCGCGTCCCGGAGGGCGGCGAGGGCGCTCCCGCCGCCGCCGCGGCATAAGCGGTTGGCCCGGGTGACGAAAATGGTCACGGCATCGTGATTCAGCGGTCGTCGATGATGCAGCTATCGATGGTCCGGACCCAGCCCTGACGCGGCGGGCGGGCGCGATCGATGATCCGGTCCGCCGTTCGCCGCACGAGGGTAGCGGAGGACCACCGATGGCCCATCTCGACGACGCCGATACCCAGCGCGCCAATTCCGCCTTCATCAAGTCGGCGATGCGGGCGCCGCTGCTGTCGCGCGACCACGAGGCCGATCTCGCCCGGCGCTGGCGCGACGACGGTGCCGAGGAGGCGCTGCACGAGCTGGTGACCGCCTACACGCGGCTCGTCATCAGCATGGCCGGCCGCTTCCGCCATTACGGGCTGCCGATCGGCGACCTCATCCAGGAGGGCAATGTCGGGCTGATGCAGGCGGCGGCGCGGTTCGATTCGACGCGCGACGTGCGGTTCTCGACCTATGCCGCGTGGTGGGTGCGCTCGGCGATGCAGGACTTCGTCCTGCGCAACTGGTCGATCGTGCGTACCGGCACGACGGCCGCCCAGAAGGCGCTGTTCTTCAATCTCCGCCGGCTGCGCGCCCGCATCGCCGAGACGGAGACCGGCGTGATGTCGGCGGAGACGCGCCGCCGCGTCGCCGAGGCGCTGCGCGTCTCGGTGGGCGACGTCCAGTCCATGGAGATGCGGCTGGCCGCCGCCGACCAGTCGCTGAGCACGCCGATCGGCGAGAAGGGCGAGGACTCCTGGCAGGACTTCCTCTCCGACCCGCGTCCCGATCCCGAGCAGGTGGTGCTCGGCATGCGCGACGCCGCCGCGAGGTCGCGCTGGCTGAGCGAGGCCCTCCAGGGCCTGACCCCGCGCGAGCGCCGGATCATCTGCGAGCGCCGGCTGGTCGACGAAGGCGCCACGCTGGAGGATCTCGGCCGCGCGCTCGGCGTCTCCAAGGAGCGCGTGCGCCAGCTCGAGAGCCGGGCGCTGGGTAAGCTGCGCGCGGCGATGCGCGCCCGCGTGCAGTCGCCCGACGAGCTCTTCGTGGAGGCCTGAAGGCCATCGTCGCGGCGGCGCTTGGACCGCGGCCGGTCCTTGCGCTAAGACTTGGGCATGCCGACCTCCGACACCGGAACCGCGCGCGCCGACCTCTTCCCGGAGATCGCGCCTTTCGCCACGGGCATGCTGGCGCTCGACGCGCGCCACACGATGTACTGGGAGGAGAGCGGCCGGGCGGACGGCACGCCCATCCTCTTCGTCCATGGTGGACCGGGAGCGGGGGCGACGCCGACTCATCGCCGCTTCTTCGATCCCGGGCACTATCGCATCGTCGTGTTCGACCAGCGCGGCTCGGGCCGCTCGGCGCCGCTCGCCGCGATCGAGGACAACTCGACGCAGGACCTCGTCGAGGACATGGAGCGGCTGCGCCGCCATCGCGGCATCGACCGCTGGATCGTCTTCGGCGGCTCCTGGGGCTCGACGTTGGCGCTGGCCTATGCGACCGCCCATCCCGATCGCGTCCTCGGCCTCGTGCTGCGCGGCATCTTCCTGTGCCGGCGCAGCGAGATCGACTGGTTCCTCTATGGCATCCGCACCGTGTTCCCCGAGCCGTGGCGGGCATTCGCCGCCGGCGTGCCGGCGGGCGAGCGGGGCGACCTGCTCGGCGCCTACTACCGGCGGCTGACCGACCCCGACCCGGCGGTGCACATGCCGGCCGCGCGGGCCTGGAGCATCTACGAGGGCGCCTGCTCGACGCTGCTGCCGAGCCCGGAGACGGTCGCCGCCTTCGGCGAGGACCGCAAGGCCCTTGGACTGGCGCGCATCGAGGCCCACTTCTTCACTCATCATGTGTACACCGCCGAAAACGACCTCATCCGGCAGGTCGACCGCATCCGCAAGGTGCCGACGGTGATCGTGCAGGGTCGCTACGACATGGTCTGCCCGATCGTCACCGCCGACGAGCTGGCCCGGGCCTGGCCCGAGGCGCGCTACGTCGTGGTGCCCGACGCCGGCCATTCGGCGATGGAGCCGGGCATCCGCGCCCAGCTCGTCGCCGCCACGCAATCGTTCAGGGCGCTGGGCTGACCTGCTTCGAGGTCCGTCCGAAGACGCCGCCACAGGGAGCATGGGGAAGATGAAACGAACGCGCACGATCCGCCTGGTCCTGCTGGGATCGGTCGGCCTCGTCGGGCTCGCCGGCTGCGACGACGCGCCGAGCACCAAGGAAGGCCAGTTCTTCCGCGACCCGTCGGAGTGCCGCAAGGTGCTCGACGCCGCGACCTGCGAGAGCCAGTTCGCCACCGCCCGGCAGGAGCACGCCAAGAACGCGCCGCGCTTCACCAGCAAGGAGCAGTGCGAGCAGAAGTTCGGCGCCGCCAACTGCGCCCCGCTCGCCACCTACGAGCCGGGCGGCCAGGCGACGGCACCGGTCTCGGGGCAGACCGCGGCCGGCCAGTCGACGCCTGCCGGCCAGTCGACGCCGGCGGGCCAAGCGCCGCAGCCCGCCCCGCAGCAGCAGGCGTCGTCGAGCGGCAGCTTCTTCGTGCCGCTCATGCTGGGCTATCTCGGCGGCCAGATGATGGGGCGCATGGGCCAGCCGGTCTATCGCGACCAGCAGAACACCGCCTATTCCTCCGGCAGCTCGTCGGCCGGCCGCAGCATCGGCACCTGGAACTCGTCGAGGTCGTCGGCCGGACTCGCGCCGGCCGGCCGCAGCGACGCCGCGTCGGCGACGCAGCGCGGCGGCTTCGGCTCGACCGCATCGCGGATGTCGTCCGGCTCGAGCTCCTGACCGCCGTGCCCGGCTTCCGCCGTGAGCGGCTGATGCCCCGCGTCGACTGGCGGCGCCGGGCGGAGGCGATCGGCTTCTCCTTCCACACCGGGGAGGACAAGCCCTACTGGGACGAGACCGCCTGCTATGCCCTGACCGCCGACGCGGTCGACGAGCTGGAGGCGGCCACCAACGAGCTGGAGCAGATGTGCCTGGCGCTCGTCGACCGCGTCATCGAGCGCGGCGACCAGGCGCGGCTGCTTCTCTCCGACGACGCGGCGGCGCTGGTCGAGGCGAGCTGGAAGCGCGGCGACCGCAACCTCGTGGGCCGCTTCGATCTGTCCTGGGACGGCGAGGGCCCGGCCAAGCTGCTGGAGTACAACGCCGACACGCCGACCGCACTGTTCGAGGCCGCGGTCGTGCAGTGGGAATGGCTGCAGACGGTGAAGCCCGACGCCGACCAGTTCAACTCGATCCACGAGCGGCTGATCGAGGCGTGGCGCAACTTCGGCATCCGCAACGGCGTCCACTTCGCCTCGGTGCGCGATCACGCCGAGGACCAGACGACCACCGAATACCTGCGCGACACCGCCACCCAGGCCGGGCTGGAGACGGCGTTCCTCTACATCGACGAGATCGGCTGGAACGGCATCGGCTTCGTCGACGGCGACGAGCGGCCGATCCGCACGCTGTTCAAGCTCTATCCCTGGGAATGGTTGATGCGCGAGGAGTTCGGGCGGCATGTCGGGCCGAGCCGCGTTCAGATGATCGAGCCGGCGTGGAAGATGGTCCTCTCCAACAAGGCCATGCTGCCGCTGCTCTGGGAGATGGCGCCGAACCACCCGAACCTGCTGCCGGCCGCCTTCGAGGAGGCGGCGATCCAGGGGCCGAAGGTGCGCAAGCCGATCTTCGGCCGCGAGGGCGCCAACGTCGAGATCGTCGGCGGAGCGGCGTCCGACGGCCCCTACGGCGCGGAGGGCTTCGTCTACCAGGCGCTGCATCCGCTGCCGAAGACCGACGGCGGCTATCCGGTGTTCGGCTCGTGGGTCGTCGCCTCGCAGGCGGCCGGGCTCGGCATCCGCGAGGACGACGGCCCGATCACCCGCGACGGCAGCCGCTTCGTCCCGCATTACTTCGCCTGAGGGGGGTTGGGCGATGCTCACGCTGAAGTCGAACTATCTCGAGACGCTGCCGAGCTTCCTCGCCTATTTCGGCAGCGCGGTCGCCCTGACCGCGCTCTTCGTCTTCATCTACACCCTGGTCACGCCGCACCGCGAATGGGCGCTGATCCGCGCCGGCAACACGGCCGCGGCGATCAGCCTGTCGGGGGCCGCCGTCGGCTTCGCCATTCCCTTCGCCAGCGTCATCGTCCACAGCCTCAACCTGATCGACATGGCGATATGGGCGCTCGTCGTGCTCGTCGTCCAGATCGCCGCCTACCTCGTCACCCGCGCGATGGTGCCGGGCCTCAGCGGCAAGATCGAGGCGGGCGATACCGCGCACGCGACCGCGCTCGCGGGCATCGCGGTGACGGCGGGCATCCTCAACGCGGCGTGCATGACGTACTGACGCGGCGGTGACCTCGCTGCTTCGCCTGGAGGAGGCCGGCCTCAACGCCTGGCCGGCCCTGCGCGTGGCCCATGTCCGGGGCTGGGTCCTGCGCTTCGCCCAGGGGTTCACCAAGCGGGCGAACTCGGCCAACCCGCTCTATGGCGACGCCGACGATCTCGCCGGCCGCGTCGCCGCGGTCGAGCGCCTCTACGCGGACGCGGGGCAGCCGACGATATTCCGCCTGACCGGGCTGGCGCCCGCCGCGCTCGACGCGCTGCTCGACGGGCGCGGCTATCGCCGCATCGACGAGACGCTGGTCGAGACGCTCGATATCGGATCGGCCCGCTTCGCCGCCGACGCCGGCTTCGCGGCCCTCGGAACGGCGGCGGAGTGGGTCGACCCGGCGAGCGCGCTGCAGGGCGAGCCGGCGGCGACCCGCCCCACCCTGCGCGCCATGCTGGAGCGCATGGTGCCGCGCGCCTGCTTCGGCCTGGTGCGCCGCGACGGCGTGCCGGTCGCCTGCGGGCTGGCGGTCGCCGAGGGCGACCTCGTCGGCCTGTTCGAGATCGCGGTCGATCCCGGCCGCCGCCGCGCCGGCCTCGGCCGCGCGATCACCCGTTCGCTCCTCGCCTGGGGCCGTGCCCAGGGGGCCTCGACCGCCTATCTCCAGGTCACGGCGGCCAACACGCCGGCGCGCACCCTCTACGACGCGATCGGCTTTCGTGAGAGCCACCGCTACTGGTACCGGGTGGCGCCCGCGTGATGGCCGGCCCGGCGCTCAGCGCCGCGCGTACTGCTCCTGCCCGAACAGGATCGCGCGCTCCTTCTCGCTGATCGGACCCTGGCGGCGGCGCTCGGCGAGCACCTTCATGCCGCGCTCGGTGGCGGGGCGGGCGGCGATCACGTCCATCCAGCGCGACAGGTTGGCGAACTCGCCGACCGGGCCCTCGCCGTTCTTGTAGGAGACCAGCCAGGGGTAGCAGGCGATGTCGGCGATCGTGTACTCGTCGCCCGCCAGGAACTTCGCCTCGCCGAGGCGCCGGTCCATGACGCCGCAGATGCGCCTGGCCTCGTTGGAGTAGCGCTCCAGCGGGTAGGCGAGCTTCTCCTTCGCGTAGTTCCGGAAGTGTCCACGCTGGCCGAACATCGGCCCGACGCTCGCCATCTGGAACATCACCCACTGCACCACGGTCCAGCGCTGGCGCGGCGCCTGCGGGAAGAACCGCCCGGTCTTCTCGCCCAGATACATCAGGATGGCACCCGACTCGAAGATCGAGATCGGCGCCCCGTCCGGGCCCTCGGTGTCCACGATCGCCGGCATCTTGTTGTTCGGGCTGATCTCGAGGAAATCCGGCGCGAACTGCTCGCCGGCACCGATGTTCACGGGATGGACGGTGTAGGGCAGGCCCGTCTCCTCCAGCATGATGTGGATCTTCTGCCCGTTGGGCGTCGGCCAGGTGTAGAGCTCGATCATCGGGGGGCTCCTGTCGCGGGAAGGGGGGCGGACTCTGGCCGCTCCGGCCGTCCCGGCGCAAGGCGCGGCGCGAGGCCGCGCTTTTCAACCTTTCGCGAGCGGCCTAAACCCGGGGGCATGCCCATCCTGCGCATCGCCACCCGCGGCAGCCCCCTCGCCCTCTGGCAGGCCCACGCCGTCAAGGACGCGCTCGCCGCGGCCGATCCGGACCTGACGGCGCCCGACGCCGTGGAGATCGTGGTCGTGCGGACCACTGGCGACCGCGTCCAGGACCGCACCCTCGCGGCGATCGGCGGCAAGGGCCTGTTCACCAAGGAGATCGAGGAAGCGCTGCTGGCCGGCCGGGCGGACCTCGCCGTCCACTCGATGAAGGACGTGCCGACGGTGCTGCCCGACGGGCTCGTCATCGACGCCATGCTGCCGCGCGCCGATCCGCGCGACGCGCTGGTCGGCGGCGGGGCCGGGGGCGTCGCGGCGCTGCCGCCGGCTGCCGTCGTCGGGACCGCCTCGCTGCGCCGGCAGGCGCAGCTCCTCCATCGCCGTCCCGACCTGCGCGTCGTGCCGTTCCGTGGCAACGTCGACACGCGGATCGGCCGGATCGCCGCCGGCGAGGCGCAGGCGACCGTGCTGGCGCTGGCCGGCCTCGTCCGTCTCGGCCGCACGCACGCCGTGGCCGCCGTCCTGGAGCCCGAGGAGATGCTCCCCGCGGTCGCCCAGGGCGCCATCGGCGTCGAGCGGCGGGCCGACGACCGGCGGGCGGCGGCGTTGCTGGCCGCCATCGGCCATCGGCCGACGCTCGTCGCGGTCGCCGCCGAACGCGCGCTGCTGGCCGTCCTCGACGGCTCCTGCCGGACGCCGATCGCAGCGTTGGCGGAGCTCGACGGCGCCGGTGGGCTCGCCTTCCGCGCCCTGGTCGCCGCTCCCGACGGCAGCGCGCTCGTGGCGACCGCCAGGTCCGGTGCCGCGGCCGACGCCGAGCGTATCGGCGCGGATGCCGCCGCGGAGCTGCGGGCGCGCGCGGCCTTCCTCTCGCCCTGATGCGCGTCCTCCTCACGCGGCCGGAGGCCGAATCCCGGGCGCTCGCCCGGCGCCTCGCGGCGCGCGGCATCGACGCGACGGTCGCGCCGCTCACGCGCATCGTGCCGCTCGCCGAGGCCGGCCTCGATCTCGCCGGCGTGCGTGCCCTCCTCTTCACCAGCGGCAACGGCGTCGCCGCGTTCGCGGCGCTGTCGCCGCGGCGCGACCTGCCGGCCTACGCCGTCGGCGCCGCGACGGCGGCGGCGGCACGCGCCGCCGGGTTCGCCGAGGTCGCCAGCGCCGACGGCGACGCCGCGGCCCTGGCCGCGCTGGTGGCCGAGCGGCTGCCCGCCGGCGAGGGCGTCCTGCTGCACGCCGCAGGCGCCGACGTCGCCGGCGACCTGGCCGGGACCCTGGCGGCGCGCGGCTACGTCGTCCGGCGTGCGGTGCTCTACCGCGCGGAGCCGGCGGAACGGCTGCCCGAGGCCGCCGCGACGGCGCTCGCGGCGGGAACCCTCGACGGCGTCCTGCTGTTCTCGCCCCGCGCCGCCGTCGCCTTCGGCCGCCTCGCCGCCGCGGCCGGGCTCGAGGTTGCGACCGGCCGCATGATCGCCTATTGCCTCAGCCCGGCGGTAGCCGAGGCGGCCCGTGCGGTGCCATGGCGCGCCGTACGCGCCGCCGCCGTTCCCGACGCCGAATCATTGATCCGCCTCGTCGAAGCCGACCGGACGCCAACCGAGGAGCCGTCGATGACCGACCAGACGCCGGCCGCCGCACGCACGCCGGGCCAGCCGGCGGCGGCCGCGCGACCGCTCGTGCCGGCGGTCCTCGCTGCCGCCCTCGTCGCCTTCCTGCTCGCCGCGTCGGCGCCCGTGTGGCGATCCTGGCTCGGCCTGGAGCGGGCGGCCGCCCCGGCACCGATGGCGGCCGCCGCCGTCGACCTCGCCCCGATCGAGGCACGCCTGGCCACGCTGGAACGCCGCCCGCCGCCCGATACCGCCCCGCTCTCCGATGCGATCCGCCGGCTTCAGGCCGACGTCGCCCGCCTCGCCGAGCGGCCGGCCGCCGATCCGGCGCTGGGTGCCGAGATCAAGCGCCTGCAGGGCACCATCGACGGATTGACCCAGCGGCTCGCGGCCACCGAAGCGGCGATGCAGACCAACCGCCTGCGCGATCGCATCGGCGAGCGGGCGCTGGTCGCTGCGACCGCGCTGCGCGCCGCCGCCGAGCGCGGCGGGCCGTTCCTGCCGGAGCTCGAGGCCGCGCGCGCCGCCATGGCGGAGGACGCCGCGGCGAAGGCGGCGCTCGACGCGCTGGCCGGCCATGCCGAGAAGGGCGTGCCCGACGCCGGGGCCCTCGCCCGCCGCTTCGACTCGGTCGCGGCCGCCGTCGTGCAGGCCGCCCGGCGCAGCGAGGCCGGCGACTGGCTGGACCGGACCGCCGAGCGCGTCGCTGCCGTCGTCACCGTGCGCCGCGTCGATGCGCCGCCCCAGGGCTCGGTCGACGCGCATGTCGCCGCGGCCGAGAAGGCGCTGGCGGGCCGCGACGTCGCCGCCGCGCTCGATGCGCTGGCGCCGATCCGGCCGGCGGTGCAGCGCGCCGCCCCCGACTGGCTCGCCGCCGCCGAGGCGCGCCGGACAGTGGATGCCGCCACGGCGACGCTGGCGCGGCGGGTCGCCGCGATCCTCGGGCAGGATCGCTGACCGGCATGGCACGCCTTCTCGGGTTCATCGCGCTCGCGGCGCTCGTCGTGGCCGGCGCCGTCTGGATCGCCGACCGCCCCGGCACGATCGCGATCGTCTGGCAGGGCTGGCGGGTCGATACCTCGGTCGCGATGCTGCTGCTGCTGGTCGGCGCGCTCGCGCTGGCCCTCGCGGCGGCCCTGCGCGTCCTCGGCTGGGCGGTGCGGGTTCCGCGCGGCTGGCGGCGCTGGGCGCAGGAGCGCCGGCGGCGGCGCGGCTACCAGGCCCTGACCTTCGGCATGGTGGCGGTGGCGGCCGGCGACCCCGAGGAGGCGGCGCGCCAGGCCCGGCGCGCCGACGTCCTGCTCGACGAGCCGCCGCTCACCATGCTGCTGTCGGCCCAGGCGGCCCAGCTGAATGGCGACGAGGCGGCGGCGCGCCGCTATTTCACCGCCATGCTCGACCGCCCGGAGACGGAGTTCCTCGGCCTGCGCGGGCTGCTGATGCAGGCCTCGCGGACCGGCGACGCGGCCGCCGCGCTCGACCTCGCCCGCCGCGCCCGCCGCCTGCGGCCGGAGACCCCCTGGGTGCTGACGACGCTGTTCGATCTCGAGGCGCGCGCAGGGGAGTGGCGGGCGGCCGAGGACACGCTCGCCGAGGCGCAGCGCCGGCGGGCCCTGCCGGCCGTCGCCGCCCGTCATCGTCGCGCGGCGCTGCTGGTCGAGCGGGCGCGCGCCGCCGAGGCGGACGGCCGCCCTGCCGACGCGCTGGACCTCGCCGCGCGCGCCCACGACGAGGATCCCGCCTTCGTGCCGGCGGTCGTCCTCTATGTCCGGCTGCTCGGCGCGGGCGACCGGCTGCGCAAGGCGGAGCGGACGGCGGAGCGGGCCTGGCGCAGCGCGCCCCATCCGGAGCTGGCGGCCGCCTATCGCGAGCTCGCCGCCTCCGCCGATCCGGTGGCGCAGGCGCAGCGCATGCAGCACCTGGTGGCCGGCCTTCCCGACCATCCCGAGAGCCGGCTGGCGGTGGCCGCCGCCGCCATCGCCGCCGCTCTCTGGGGCGAGGCCCGCACCCAGCTCGAGGCGGCGATCGCGCTGCGGCCGTCGACGCGCGCCTACGCGCTGCTGGCCGAAGTGGAAGAGAAGGAGCGCGGCGACGGTGCGGCGGCGCAGCGCTGGCTGCGCCTCGCCGCCGAGGCGCCCGCCGGCGAGGCGTGGACGTGCACCTCCTGCGGCAGCGTCGCGGCGACATGGTCGGCGGTATGCCCGAGCTGCCGGGCGGTCGACACCCTGGCCTGGCAGGCGCCCGCGGCCATCCCGCTGCTGCCGGCGCGTGCAGCCGCCGGCTGATCCGTTCAGCTCGGCGCGGACGCGTCCTCGCCCTTCACCGTCATCGGCAGGCCGGCCATCATCACGACGACGCGCTCGGCGGCGGCGGCGATGCGCTGGTTCATGCGGCCGGCATGATCGCGGAAGGCGCGGGCGAGCGCATTGTCCGGGACGATCCCCTGGCCTACCTCGTTGGCGACCAGGACCACGGGCACGGGGAGATCGGCCAGCGTGGCGATGAGACGATCGGTCGCGGCCTCGACGGATCGCCCCTCGGCCATCAGGTTGGACAGCCACAGCGTCAGGCAGTCGACGAGGATGGGCCGACCGGGCAGCGCATGCGTCTCCAGCGCGTGGGCGAGATGCAGCGGCTCTTCCACCGTCGTCCAGAACGGCCCGCGCCGTTCGCGGTGATGGCGGATGCGCGCCGCCATCTCGCGGTCGGTAGCGGTGGCGGTGGCGATGTAGAGCCCCGATGCCGCCGCCTCCTCGACCTGCTGCTCGGCATAGCGGCTCTTGCCCGACCGCGCGCCGCCGAGCACCAGGGTCAGCGTCGGCAGCGCGACGAAGCCAAGCACCGACGGCGGCGGGCGGCGCGGCATGTCACGCCGCCATCCGGTTGACCACGGCGACCCGCCAGCCATGGCCGAGGCCGGGTCCGTCGACATGGTCGAGGCGGGTCAGGGAGACGTTGTCGACGCTGAAGGCGAGCGCCGTCTCCGGCGGCAGCTGCAGGGCGTGCGCGATCGCCGCGCGGATGGTGCCGCCATGGGTCACCGCGACGATGTCACGCCCGCGATGGGCCTCGGTCAGCCGGTCGATCCCGTGCGACACCCGCTCGATCAGGTCGACGAAGCTCTCGCCGCCGGGCGGCGCCTCGTGCGCAGGCGCGAGCCAGAAGCGATGCACCGACGCGCCGCGCAGCGCCGGCAGGTCGGCATAGCGGATGCCCTGCCAGTCGCCGAACGACTGCTCGACGAAGGCCGGCTCGCGCAGCGGCTCCTCGCCCGCGGCGCCGGCCGCCCGCAGCGCGTCGGCCGTCTGGATCGTGCGCAGCAGGGTGCTGGTCACCCACACCGCGTCGCGCGGCAGCTCGCCGGCGAGGGCGCTGAACAGTCTTTCGTCGCTGCAGTCGCAGGGATGGTCGACCTGGCCGTAGATCCTGCCGTCGTTCACGCGCACCGGCGCGTGCCGTACCCACCACCATCGGGTCGTCGTGGTCATGGGGCCGCCGCCACGGCAAGAAGCATCACCGTCTCCGTCGTCTGCTGGGTCGCGCCGAGAACGTCGCCGGTGTAGCCGCCGATCTGCCGCCGCGCAAGCCGGGCGACGGCGACGGCGGCGAGGCCGCCGGCGACGAGCGCGACGCCGCCGCGGCCGGGGCCGAGCAGGACCAGCGCCAGGATCGTCGCCGACATCCCCGCGATCGCCAGCGTCGCGTCGTCGGGCCGGCCCATGGCGGCGCCGAGGCCGTCGGGCCGCGCCGGGGGCAGCATGACGGCGACGAGCGCGATGGCCGCCCGGGACGCCGCGCCGGCGGCGGCCAGTGCGGTGACCGCACCCCAGGGGTCGAGCGCCGCCAGCGCCGTCGCCTTCAGGGCGACGGCGAGGCCGAGCGCCAGCAGGCCGTACGTGCCGATGCGGCTGTCGCGCATGATCGCCAGGCGCTGCTCCGGACTGCGCCGGGCCCCGAACCCGTCGGCCGTGTCGGCCAGCCCGTCCTCGTGCAGCGCCCCGGTGAGCAGCATGCCGGCGCCGAGCCCGAGCAGGGCGGCGGTCGGCAGCGGCAGGCCGAGGGCGGCGGCGCCCACCAGGGCGAGGCCCGACCCGAGGCCGATCAGTGCGCCGGCGACCGGGAAGACGCGGAGCGCGCGAGCGAGCGTGCCCGGCACCGGCGGGACCGGATCGCCGGGCAGCGGCAGCCGCGTCAGGAGCTGCGCCGCCCGGCGCAGGTCGGTGAGCCAGGCACCCGGCCGGAAATCGGGAGGCGGCGACCATGTCATCTGCGTCTGCATCCGTGCGGCGCGACATCCTATCCGAAAGCCGCCGGCGGGACCCCCGGCGCCGTCGCATTGACCCGGCCCGGGATCGGCCCTATGCGAAGCCTCCCGCCCGGACCCGCTGTCGCCATGCCCGAACCGATCGCCACCTTTGCCGAGATGCGGCGCATGCTCGCCGTCTTGCCCGGCCCGGACGTCGCCGCGCGCGACGCCGCCCTGGCGCGCGAGCGGCTGCTGACCAAGCCGACCGGGTCGCTCGGGCGGCTGGAGCCGGTCGCCGCCTGGCTGGCCGCCTGGCAGGGACGCCATCCGCCGGACGTGCGCCGGCCGCGCACCGCCGTGTTCGCCGCCAACCACGGCGTCGCCCGGCACGGCGTCTCGGCCTATCCCGCCGCGGTCACCGCGGAGATGGTCCGCAACTTTGCCGCGGGCGGCGCCGCGGTGAACCAGCTGTGCACCACCGTCGACGCCGACCTGCGCGTCTACGAGCTCGACCTCGACCATCCTACGGCGGACATGACCGAAGGGCCGGCGATGACCGAGGAGGCCTGCGCCCGGGCGATGGCCTACGGCATGATGGCGGTCGAGCCGGGCATCGACCTGCTGGCCGTGGGCGAGATGGGAATCGCCAACACGACCGCCGCGGCGGCGCTGTCGCTCGCGCTCTTCGGGGGAGCCGCCGCGGACTGGGTCGGTCCCGGCACCGGCGTCGCCGGCACGGCGCTCGCCGCCAAGAAGGCGGCGGTGGAGCGCGCCGTGGCGGTGAACCGCGCGGCGATGGCCGACCCGTTCGCGGTGCTGCGTTGCGTCGGTGGCTTCGAGCTGGCGGCGATCGTCGGCGCGGTGATGGCCGCCCGCCTCGCCCGGACTCCCGTGCTGCTCGACGGCTACGCGTCGACGGCGGCGGCTTCGGTGCTCTTCGCCCTCGACCCCGGCGCCCTCGACCATTGCCTCGTCGGCCATCGCTCGACCGAGCCCGGCCACGGCCGGCTGCTCACCCGGCTCGGCCAGGAGCCGCTCCTCGATCTCGGCATGCGTCTGGGAGAGGGGTCCGGTGCCACGCTCGCCATCGCCGTCGTGCGGGCTGCGGCCGCCTGCCATGCGGGCATGGCGACCTTCGCCGAGGCGGGCGTCAGCGGGCGGACCTGACGATGGCGGCCGGCGTCGCCCGTCCGACCCGGTGAGCGACGTGCGGCGGCCGTACGCTATAGTGGCCCCGTCCGCGACGACCGCCGGGGGAAGCGGCCGGGAAGGGACGAGGGCGGACGGTGCCGGGGACATGGGGGCATGAATGTCTCGCGCTTGATCGGCGGACGGTGGCCGCCGCGGGGAGAGACCCGCGGCGGGGTCAATCTGAGAACGCTGGTGGCGATCCGCTGGCTGGCGGTGATCGGGCAGGCGGCCACCCTGCTGATCGTTCATTTCTCGCTCGGCTATGCGCTGCCGTTCGGCACGGCGCTCCTCATCGTCGCGGCCTCGGCCGCGGTCAACGTCATCGCGACCCTGCAGCAGCCGGGGAACACGCGCCTGGCCGATCGCGACGTCGCCGCCTATCTCGCCTTCGACGTCTTCCAGGTCGCGGGCCTCCTCTACCTCACCGGCGGGCTGGAGAATCCGTTCGCGGTGCTCATCCTCGCCCCGGTCACCGTCTCGGCGACCATCCTGTCGCGGCCGACGACCATCGGCCTCTGCCTCTTCACGGTGCTGGCCATCGTCCTGCTCGGCCTGTTCCGCTGGCCCCTGCCGTGGTACCAGGCCGGCTTCTCGCTGCCGCCGACCTACGTGCTGGGGGTCGGCATCGCGCTCGTCCTCTCCACCCTCTTCATCGCGGCCTACACCTGGCAGGTGGCCGCCGAGGCACGTCGCCTCACCGATGCCCTCACGGCGACCCAGCTCGCCCTCTCGCGTGAGCAGCAGCTCTCGGCGGTCGGCGCGCTGGCCGCCGCCGCCGCCCACGAGCTGGGCTCGCCGCTCGGCACGATCGCGGTGGTCGCCCGCGAGCTCGCCCGCGACCTGCCGGAGGGGCCGTGGCGCGAGGACGTGGCCCTGCTGGAGAGTCAGGTCGCGCGCTGCCGGACCATTCTGGCCGAGCTGGCGCAGCGGCCGGAACGCAACGCACCCTTTTCCGGCATTCCCCTGTCGGTGCTGGTCGATCTGGCCGCCGCACCCCACCGGCAGCCCGACGTCGCCTTCCATCTCGATCGCATCGGCCCGGCCGAGCCGCCCGAGCCGATGGTGCCCGAGCGGCCGGAGCTGCGTCACGCGCTGGGCAATCTCCTGCAGAATGCCTTCCAGTTCGCCGAGGCCACGGTGAGCGCCACCGTATCGTGGGATGCCGGCGCCGCGCGTGTCGTCATCCGCGACGACGGCCCGGGATTCCCGCCGGAGGTTCTCGCGCGCATCGGCGAGCCCTATCTATCGGGCAGGGACACCACCGGCGAATCGATGGGGCTGGGAATCTTCATCGCCGAGACGCTGCTCGCCCGCACCGGCGCCGTGCTCGCCATCGAGAATGCGGCGACCGGCGGCGCCGAGATCACCATTCGCTGGGACCGCCGACAACTGGAGGGCCTCGAGCCACCGCCATGACCGAAACCACCGACCCGCGCCCCGATCCGTCCGCCCTTCCCTCGCTGCTCGTCGTCGATGACGACGCGCCGCTGCGCAACCGGCTGGCGACCGCGCTCGAGCGCCGCGGCTACCAGGTGACCGCCGCAGAGAGCGTCGCCGCCGGCATCGCCGCGGCGCGCATGGTGCGGCCGCTCTACGCCGTGGTCGACCTCAAGCTCGGTGACGGCAACGGGCTCGAGGTGGTGCAGGCGGTGCGGGCGGCGCGGCCCGACGCCCGGGTCGTGGTCCTCACCGGCTACGGCAACATCGCGACCGCCGTCGCCGCCGTGAAGGCGGGCGCGGTCGACTACCTCGCGAAGCCGACCGACGCCGACGCCATCGAGGCGGCGCTGAAGGCCCAATCCGACAAGCTGCCGCAGCCGCCGGAGCAGCCGATGTCGGCCGACCGCGTGCGCTGGGAGCATATCCAGCGGGTCTTCGAGCAGTGCGAGCGCAACGTCTCGGAGACGGCGCGGCGCCTGCGCATGCACCGCCGCACCCTCCAGCGGATTCTCAACAAGCACGCGCCCAGGGACTGACGACGGGATCGCCGGGATGGCGGAGCGGCCGCCGCGGCCTCCTGCGGGCACCGTGGTCTATGCGGTCGGCGACGTGCACGGGCGCGACGACCTGCTGGCCGCGCGGCACGCCCGCATCGTCGCCGCCGCGGCCGCCCGCCCCGCGGCCCGGCGCGTCCTCGTCCACCTCGGCGACTATGTCGATCGCGGGGTCCATTCGCGCCGCGTGATCGAGCGCCTCGCGGCCGGTCCGCCGGACGGGTTCGAAGCAGTGCCGCTGCAGGGCAACCACGAAGCGTTCCTGCTGCGCTTCCTCGACACCGTCGAGGCCGGGCCGGGCTGGCTGATGAACGGCGGTGCCGCGACGCTGGCGAGCTATGGCGTGGCGCCGCCCGATCCACGGGACACGGACGAGCTGGAGGCGGCGCGCCGCGCGCTGCGCGCGGCCCTCCCCGACCACCACCTCGCCTTCCTGCAGCGCCTGCGCCCGCTGCACCAGGAGGGCGACTACCTGTTCGTGCATGCCGGCATCCGGCCCTGGGCGCCCCTCGACCGCCAGGTCCCGGCCGACCTCCTGTGGATCCGCGCGCCCTTCCTCGACTGGACGAAGCCGTTCGGGCCGATCGTCGTGCACGGCCACACCATCACCGCCGAGCCGGACGTGCGGTCGAACCGGATCGGCATCGATACCGGGGCCTACGCCTCGGGGATCCTCACCTGTCTGGTGCTAGATGGCGACGAGCGCCGGTTCCTTCGCACGTGACGATGGGGGCGGGCTCGGCTATCGAGGGTGCCGTACCTCAGAGCGGCGGGTGACCCCATCATGTCGAAGCGCATCCTGGTGACCGGCGGTGCCGGCTTCCTCGGGTCCCATCTCGTCGAGCGCGCGCTCGCGGAGGGGCACGAGGTGCTGTCGGTCGACAACTATTTCACCGGGCGGCGGGCCAACCTCGCCCATCTGCTGGACGACAAGCGCCTGGAGGCGCTGCGCCACGACATCACGTTCCCGCTCTATGTCGAGGTCGACGAGATCTTCAACCTCGCCTGCCCGGCCTCGCCCATCCACTACCAGTTCGACCCGGTGCAGACGACGAAGACCAGCGTGCTCGGCTCGATCAACATGCTGGGGCTGGCGAAGCGGCTGAAGATCCGCATCCTGCTGTCGTCCACCTCGGAAGTGTACGGCGACCCGCAGGTGCATCCCCAGACCGAGGACTATCGCGGCAATGTCAGCACCATCGGTCCGCGCGCCTGCTACGACGAGGGCAAGCGCTGCGCCGAGACGCTGTTCTTCGACTATCACCGCCAGCACGGCCTGAAGATCCGCGTCGCGCGCATCTTCAACACCTACGGCCCGCGCATGCACCCCAACGACGGCCGCGTCGTCTCGAACTTCATCGTCCAGGCGCTGAAGGGCGAGCCGATCACGGTCTACGGCGACGGCATGCAGACCCGCGCCTTCTGCTACGTCGACGACATGGTCGACGGGCTGTGGCGCCTGATGAACGCGCCCGATGCGGTGACCGGGCCGATCAACATCGGCAATCCGGTCGAGATCCCGGTGGTCGAGCTGGCGCGACGCATCATCGCCATGACCGGCTCGCGCTCGCAGATCGTTCATCGCCCGCTGCCCGTCGACGACCCGATGCAACGCTGCCCCGTCATCGACAAGGCGCGCGAGCTCCTCGGCTGGGAGCCGAAGGTGGCGCTGGAGTCGGGGCTGGCGAGGGCGATCGCCTATTTCGACGGCGAGCTCCGGAGCGGCGCGATCGCGTGAGCGGCCGCTACCCGATCAGCGCGACCTGGGGTGCGGCCTCGCGCGGCAGCACGCCGGTCAGGCGCGGGTCGTCGAGGACCTCGACGCCGGTCGCATAGGGGACGAACCCGCAGCGCCGGTAGAACGCCACGGCGCCGGGATGGTCGTGGGTGCAGGTGTGCAGCCACACCCGCTGCGGCCGGAAGGCGAAGGCGCGCGCCAGCGCCGCCGCCATCATCGGCCGGCCGAGACCGCGGCCGACCGCCTCGGGGACGAGGCCGAAATTGAGAATCTCGACGGCGCCCGCGGTGCGCGCGTCGAGGACGACCAGCCCGACGTCCGCTCCCTTCTCGCGCACCACCAGGACCGGAACCCGCGGGTCATGGATCTCGGCGGCGAGCGCGGCGTCGTCGGGAACGAGATGCATCGTCCACAGCCACGGCGTGCCGACCCGCCGGAAGAGGTCGCGGTACCAGCCGAGGTCCGGTTCGGGAACCTCGACCAGCGCCAGCGGCTCGGCGACGGGCGCCGCGGGCGGCGCCCGCATCTCCAGCCAGGTGACGACGTTCAGCACCTTGCCCGCCGGAAAGACGTGATAGCCGTCGGGCAGCGGTGCGTCGGTCATGCGGCGCGTCGCGGCGGATCGCCCGGTGCGGTCAGTTCGCGCGCGCCGGCCGGCGCGCGCGCAGCGCCGCGTCCTTCGCGGGATCGACCCACCAGGTGTTGAGGAAGCCCAGGCTGTAGCGCGCCGTGACGGGGGGCCGCGCGAAGCGGTCCCAGTAGGCGAGCCGCCAGGTCTGGATGTGCCAGTTGGGAATCACGTAGTGGCCCCACAGCAGCACGCGGTCGAGCGCCCGGGTGCGGTCGATCAGGCCCTGGCGATCGGGTGCGTTGATCACCAGATCGACGAGCTGGTCGACCACCGGATCGGCGATGCCGGCGGTGTTGCGGCTGCCGTCCGTCCTGGCCGCCGCCGAGGACCACATGTCGCGCTGCTCGTTGCCCGGCGACAGGGACTGGGCGAAGACCTCGACCGTGATGTCGTAGTCGAAGCTCTCCATGCGCTTCTGGTACTGCGCGGTGTCGACCGTGCGCACCTTCGCCTGGATCCCGAGCCGCTCCAGGTTCTTGGCGAAGGGCAGCGCGATGCGCTCCCAGTTCGGCTGCGAGAGCAGGATCTCGAAGGCCATCGCCTCGCCGGTCTTCTCGTTGACCAGCCTGCGGTCCTTCACGATCCAGCCCGCCGCCTTGAGAAGGTCGAAGGCGCGACGCAGGCCGTCGCGCATGTTGCCGCTGCCGTCGGTCGTCGGCGGCACGTATTCCTTGGTGAAGACCTCTTCCGGCACCTTGCCGCGGAACGGCTCCAGGATCTTCAGCTCGGCCGGGCTCGGCAGCCCCGAGGCGGCCAGCTCCGAATTGGAGAAGTAGCTGCGGGTGCGGGTGTAGGCGCCGTAGAACAGGGTCTTGTTCGTCCATTCGAAGTCGAACGCCTGGCTGATCGCCTCGCGCACCCGCCGATCGGCGAACACCGGCCGGCGCAGGTTGAAGACGAAGCCCTGCATGCCGGTGGGCTGTTCGTTGCGGATCTCCTCGCGCCTGATCAGCCCTTCGGTGACGGCCGGCGAGTCGTAGCCGGTGGCCCAGTCCTTGGCGACGTTCTCCTGCCGGAAGTCGTACTCGCCGCCCTTGAAGGCCTCGAGCGCGACCGTGGCGTCGCGGTAGTAGTCGAAGCGGATGCGCTCGAAATTGTACTGGCCCTTCTGCACCGGCAGGTCGTCGGCCCAGTGGTTCGGGACCCGCCGGTAGGTGATCGAGCGGCCGGGATCGGCCGATTCGACGACGTAGGGCCCGCTGCCGAGCGGCGCCTCCAGGGTCGTCTTGTCGAACTCCCGCGTCGTCCAGTAGGCGCGCGACAGCACCGGGAGCTGGCCGACGATGAGCGGCAGCTCCGGATTGTCGCCGTTGCGGAAGGTGAACTTCACCTGGTGGGCGGCCGTCGTCTCCACCTTCACCACGTCGCCATAGTACGAGCGGTAGAAGGGTGCGCCCTTCGCCTTCAGGATCTCCATGCTGAAAACGACGTCGGCCGGCGTGATCGGGCTGCCGTCGTTGAACTTCGCCTCCGGGCGCAGGTTGAAGGCGACCCAGCTCCGGTCCTTCGGCACGATCACCGATTCGGCGACCATGCCGTATTCGGAGAAGGCTTCGTCGCCGGAGTTCACGGTCAGCGTCTGGAACAGCAGGCCCGCGCCGGCGCCCGCTACGCCCTTCAGCGTGAAGGGATTGAGGGTGTCGTAGGTCCCGATCGCCGAGAGCCGCACGGTTCCGCCCTTGGGTGCCTTCGGATCGGCATACTCGAAGTTCCGGAAGTTCGGCGGATACTTGAGGTCGCCGAACATCGACAGGCCGTGGCGCGGCGTCTCGTCGGCGCGGGCCGCCGGCGGAGCGGCGGCGGCGATCACGGCGATGATGGCGAGGGCGCGCGCGGCGTGGGGCATGGGCGTCACTCCCTGGTTCGCTGCCGACGTTACCTGTGACGGAGCCCAGGGGCCAGCAAGCCGCGGCGCGGTGACGAAGGCGTGAATTCGCGTTCAGGCGGCGCCGGCCAGCCGCTCCAGCGCCGCCGCATGGGCGCGCGCGTCGCCGGCGATCGCCGACCGCCCGTCGGACGCCAGCCCGAGGGGCCGGCCCTGCCAGTCCGTCGCGATGCCCCCGGCACCCTCGATGACCGGGACCAGCGCGCAGTAGTCGTAGGTCTGCAGCGAGGCCTCGACGACGAGGTCGGCGAAGCCCGAGGCGACCATCGCGGTGGCGTAGCAGTCCGCACCCCAGCGCGTCAGCTTGACCGCGCGGCGCAGCCGCTCGAAGGCGTCGACGTCGGCGCCCTTGAACATGTCGGGCGAGGTCGCGAAGAGGGTCGCCCGATCGAGCTGCGGGCAGGCCCGCACGCGCACCGGGCGGCCGTTCAGGGTCGTGCCCCGGCCGGCGACGCCGAGCCAGCGCTCGCCCAGGATCGGCTGGTCGATGATGCCGAGGACCGGCCGGCCGCCGCGCAGCAGGGCGATCAGCGTGCCGAAGACCGGCACGCCGGAGATGAAGGCCTTGGTGCCGTCGATCGGATCGAGGACCCAGACGAACTCCGCGTCGACGGCGCGGGCGCCGTGCTCCTCGCCGAGGATGCCGTGATCGGGGAAGGCGTCCTCGATCAGGCGCCGCATCGCCGTCTCGGCGTCGCGATCGGCGATGGTCACCGGGCTCGCGTCGGCCTTGTCGTCGATCGCGACGGGGGTGCGGAAATGCGGGCGGATCACCGCGCCCGCGGCGTCGGCCAGCCGCGCCGCCAGCGCCACGGCGGCCGGCGGGCAGATGGAGGCGGTCACCGTTGCGCGATCGTACGGCGGATCAGGGCAGCGGCTTCGGGCTGTCGCTCAGCGTGCGCAGATAGGCGATCAGCGCGGCCCGATCCTCGGCCTTGGGAATGCCGACGAACGCCATCTTGGTGCCCGGGGCATAGGTCTTCGGGCTGCTGATGAAGGCGTTCAGCTCCTCGTAGTTCCAGTCGCCCGGCTTGTCCTTGATGGCCGCCGAGTAGGCGAAGCCCGCGGCATGGCCGTGCTTGGCGCCGACGATGTTCCACAGATTGGGGCCGACGCGGTTCGGACCGCCCTGGTTCAGGGTGTGGCAGGCCAGGCACTTCTTCGCCTGCGTCTCGCCCGCCTTGGGGTCCGCCGCCGCCAGCAGCGGCCCGATCGGCTGCAGGGCGGCCGGCGCGGCGGGCGCCGCAGCCTGCTGCACCACGCCTTCGACCTTGTAGACGCTCTCCGCCAGCTTGTGCGGGTGGACGAGCATCCCGGCGATCATCCCCGAGGTCATGGCGACGATGCCGGCCAGCAGGACGGCGCCGGCGATCTTGTTCGTCTCCATGTTCATGGCCGCAACCTCGCACTCCGATAGGCACGATCGATAAGGGCGTCCGCCCGGTCGGGCGCGGCGCGTGCCCTGAGATACATGCGAAAGCCGCTGACAGCACCAGGAAAATGTGCTTCATCGGAACCGGCAGCGTGGGCCAAGCCGCTGGAACGGCCGGGTTTTCCGCTGCGGCATAACGACGCACGACGGTCCAGTTGAGCCCTCCCCGCCATCCGATCGTGGTGATCCCGGCCCGCCTCGCGGCGACGCGCCTGCCGGACAAGCCGCTCGCCGACATCCACGGCGAGCCGATGATCGTGCATGTCTGGCGGCGCGCCATGGCGGCCGGCCTCGGCCCCGTCCTGGTCGCGGCCGGGGACCGCCCGATCGTCGCGGCGATCGAGAAGGCGGGCGGCGTCGCGATCCTGACCGACCCCGAGCTGCCGCGCGGCACCGACCGGGTGTGGGCGGCGCTGCGCGAGGTCGATCCCGAGCGCCGGCACGACGCGGTCGTCAACGTCCAGGGCGACCTGCCGACGATCGATCCCGCGGTGATCCGCGTGGCGCTGGCGCCGCTCGCCGATCCCGCGGTGGACATCGCCACCCTGGCGACCGAGATCACCCGGCCCGACGAGCGCACCAACCCGAACGTCGTCAAGGCGGTCGCCGGCTTCCGCGACGGTGCGAAGGTGGCGCGCGCCCTCTACTTCACGCGGGCGACGGCGCCCTCGGGCGACGGTCCCCTCTACCATCACATCGGCCTCTACGCGTTCCGCCGGGCGGCCCTCGACCGCTTCGTGGCGCTGCCGCCGGGTGTGCTGGAGCGCCGCGAGAGCCTGGAGCAGCTGCGTGCGCTCGAGGCGGGCATGCGGATCGACGTGGCGCTGGTCGACACCGTGCCGCTGGGCGTCGACACACCGGACGACCTGGCGCGCGCCCGGGCGATGCTGGCGCCGCGGAGCTCCTGAGGGGAAACCGATGACCCAGCCGATCCCGACCGAGCGCCGCATCGCCTTCCAGGGGCAGCTCGGCGCCTATTCGCACCTCGCCTGCCGCAACGTGCATCCCGAGCTGACGCCGCTGCCCTGCGCCGCCTTCGAGGATGCCTTCGCGGCGGTCGCGGAAGGCACCGCCGCCCTGGCGATGATTCCCATCGACAATTCGGTCGCCGGCCGCGTCGCCGACATCCATCACCTCATGCCGCTGTCCGGGCTGCACATCGTCGGCGAGCATTTCCAGCCGATCCACCACCATCTGCTGGCGCCGCCCGGCGCGACGCTGGCCGGCCTCACCCGCGTCTACAGCCACATCCATGCCATCCCGCAGTGCCGTGGCTTCCTGCGCCGCCACGGGCTGAGCGCGGTGGTCGCCGCCGACACCGCCGGCGCGGCCGCCGACGTCGCCCGCACCGGCGACCCGACGACCGGCGCGATCGCCTCCGCGCTCGCCGGCGAGATCTACGGGCTGGTCTCGCTCGCCGCCAACATCGAGGACGCGGCGCACAACACGACGCGCTTCGTCATCCTGTCGAAGGAGCCGTCGGTGCCGCCGCCCCATGCCGGCCCGACGGTCACCAGCTTCGTCTTCCGCGTGCGCAGCGTGCCGGCCGCCCTCTACAAGGCGATGGGCGGCTTCGCCACCAACGGCGTCAACATGACGAAGCTGGAGAGCTACATGCTCCAGGGCCGCTTCGAGGCGACGCAGTTCTACGCCGACGTCGAGGGCCATCCCGAGGAGCGGCCGCTGCGCCTGGCGCTGGAGGAGCTGCAGTTCTTCTCGCGCGACCTCAAGATCCTCGGCGTCTATCCCGCCCACCCCTACCGGTCGGCCAACCGCAGCCTCGACGCGGACTGAGCATCGGGCGCGCCGGGCGGCGTCAGGCCCGGACGTCGCCCTTCAGCCAGTCCTCGACCAGCCGGCGGGCGATCGAATCCGGCCGCGGCAGGCGGAAGCCATCGTCGCCGCCGTGGTTCAGGATCCAGCGCCGCTCGAACCACGCCGCGCCCTCCAGCTCGTTGCCGTCGATCTCCAGCGCGTCGGTGACGGCGCGGGCGTGGAAGCCCAGCATGATCGAGGCGGGGAACGGCCAGGGCTGCGAGGAGTGGTAGGAGACCTCGTCGACGAGAATCCCGGTCTCCTCGCGCACCTCGCGGGCGACGGCGTCCTCCAGGCTCTCGCCCGGCTCGACGAAGCCGGCCAGGGTCGAATGCATGCCCGGGGGGAAATGCGGCTGGCGGCCGAGCAGGCAGCGGTCGCCGCGATGGACCAGCATGATCACCGCGGGATCGGTGCGCGGAAAATGGCTGGCGTTGCACGCCGCGTCGGTGCAGCGCCGCTGGTGGCCGGCATCGGTCGCCACCGTCGGGCTGCCGCAGACGCCGCAGAAGCGGTGACGGGAATGCCAGTGCAGGATGCCGCGCGCGTAGGCCAGCATGCCGCCCTCGGCATGGCCGAGCAGCGGGCCGACCCGGCGCAGGTCCATGAACGCGCCGCGCCCGGCCAGGGTCGCGTCCGCCCCGGGGTCCTCGACATGCGACAGGTCGAGGGCGAAATGCGCGATGCCCTCGTAGAGACCGAGCAGTGCCACCGTGGCCCCGGCTGCGACGTGCTCGCCGAGATCGATCGGCGACAGCCACCCTGCGGCGGGACGCTCGCCCGGGGCGACGAAGCTCTGGCTGCGCCAGACGGGCTGTATCCGGCTGGACGGGTCGGCGAGGCGGGCCGCCAGCCAATCGGCGTCGCGGCGCAGATGGCTGACGCGGTCGAGACCGCTGGACGCGTAGAAGTTGGGGCGCTGCATGGCGGCGGAAGCTCGCACGGCGGGCCGGTCCCGTGCAATCGTCGGCCATGGCCGAGCCGCCGCGCCTCCATCTGCTGCGCCGACCGCCCGTGGCGCTGTGCGACCGGCTCGACGCCCGCTTGGCCGAGTTCAACCGGCGCATCGTCGGCCCGTCCGATTCGCGCCGCTTCGCCGCCGTGCTCACCCATCCGCGCTCGGGCGCGGAGATCGCCGGCCTGTTCGCGTCGAGCTACTGGGGCTGGATGTACATCGACCAGCTCTGGGTCTCCGGCCGGTACCGCCGCCGCGGCCACGGCACGGTGCTGATGGATGCGGCGGAAGCCGAGGCGCGCCGGCGTCGCTGCCGTGGCCTGTGGCTCGACACCTGGAGCTGGCAGGCGCGCGGCTTCTACGAGAAGCGCGGTTTCCGCCTGTTCGGCACACTCGACGACTTCCCGCTGCCGCACCACCGCGATTTCCTGCTGAAGCGCCTCGACGGCGGCGGCTGAGCCGCACCGGCGGACCGGTCCATTGTGGGCCGGGATCGCGTTGGGCGGCGGCATCCCCGGCGCGATACTCTCGCCATGGCGAGAGGATTTCCATGGCGGACGGTCCTGCTGCTGATCGCCCTGGTCGTCGCGCGCCCCGCGGCGGCGCTGCCCGACGGCGAGCTCGCGGCGATCGCCCAGGGCTTCGAGCAGCGGCGCCGCGCGCTGCTGGAGGCGCAGCGCCGCGATCCGTTCCCGAAGCCGCAATGCCGGGCCGCGCCGGCGCCGGATGATCCCTGCCTGCTGGGCAAGCTCAATCAGGCGCTGGCGATCTTCCATCTCGGCGGCGACGCGACGGCGGGCAATGCGCTCGTCGAGGAGACGTTGGCCGGCATCGCGCGCCTACCCGGCTACCTGCGCGACTTCCATTTCATGAAGGCGACTCTCTTCTTCCGCCTGGTCCGCCAGTTCGGCGTGCACGGCACGGTCGGCCCGGGGACGATGCGGTCCGAGCTGGAGCGGGCCGTCGTCGACCTGTTCGCGCAGTGGGCCCATCCGGCCTGCCGCATCGCCGACGCCGACCCGCGCGCG
>JADZBA010000311.1 GCA_020852355.1 Alphaproteobacteria bacterium | reverse complement strand
TCGTCGGCGACGCCCAGCGCCGCGTCGTGCAGGACGAGGCGGAAGGTGCGCACCCGGCCGGTCGCGGCGTCGAAGTCGAAGTAGGGCTTGAGGAAGGCGCCGAGCGGGCCGGTCGCCCGGCTGGGCAGCTCGTAGGTCGAGCGGAAGGCGGTGCTCCCTTCGCGGAAGATGACCTTGTCGGGCGAGCCGTACTTCGCCTCGATCCGGGCCTTCAGGTCCTGCCAGGCCGGGCCCTGGCCGTCGCGGAAGGTCTGCTCGTACATCACCAGGAACGCCCGGCCGCCGTTGATCGCCGAGGCGAAGCGGATCTCCACGTTCGCCCGGTCGGCCAGCGTGAGCCGCACGGTGCGGCGCAGCAGCGGGTCCTTCGCCGCCTCCGGCCGCCAGTCCTGCTTCCACTCCGCGATGGCGCCGTCGAAGCGGGCGCGGACGTCGTCGAGCGCCACCCCCAGGCGCAGGCCGCGGATGTCGGGGTCGCGGGCGGGTGCCGCCTGGACGGCCCCGAAGGCGACGGCCGCCAGCATCATGGCGAGCAGGGCGGCACCGGCCGCGAACAGGGTGGCGCTGATACGGCTCATGGCGTCCTCGGCAACCTCGTGCCCCTGCGTCGGCCGAGCCCCACCGCAGGTTCATGCCGCCCCGGCGGAAATGCGCGTGACCGGCGGTGACGGGACGGCATCGTCCCGGCTATCCTGGCGCGGCATGACAGAGATCCGAAGCGTCCTGGTCGCCGGCCTCGGCACCATGGGACGCGGCATCGCCGCCGCCTTCGCGCGCGGCGGCCATTCCACCGCCATCCTCACCCGCGACCCGGCGAAGGCGTCCGGCGTGCCGGCCGGCGTCGCCGTGCTGGGCGCCCTGCCAGACGCGCCGCCCGA
The DNA here is from genome assembly GCA_020852355.1 of Alphaproteobacteria bacterium. Lineage (GTDB taxonomy): Bacteria > Pseudomonadota > Alphaproteobacteria > ATCC43930 > Allostellaceae > Allostella. The sequence goes on along the minus strand of JADZBA010000311.1, from coordinate 14,968 downwards.
CCTGATCGTCGAGACGATCGTCGAGGAGCTGTCGCCCAAGATCGACTTCAACGCCCGCGTCGAGGACGCCTATGGCGGCCGGCCGATCCTCGTCACCAACACCTCGGGCCTGCCGGTGCAGATGCTGGCCGACCGCCTGCGCCATCCCGGCCGCTACGCGGCGCTGCATTATTTCCAGCCGGCCGACGTCATCCCGCTGGTCGAGCTGGCGGCGGTCCGGCAGACCGAGCCCGCGGTGCTGCGCGCCGTCGCCGAGGCCGTCGCGCGCTGCGGCCAGCGCGCGCTGGTGCTGGGCCAGGCGCTGCCCGGCCTGCTGATCAACCGGCTGCAGCACGCCATCCTGCACGAGGCCTACTATTTGATCGCGACGGGGGTGTGCACGGCCGAGGAGGTGGACGTCGCGGCCAAGGAGATGCTGGGGCCGCGCATGTGCGTGACCGGGCTCATCGAGCAGAAGGACATCTCGGGCCTCGACACCCACGCGCTGGCCCAGGCGGCGATCGTGCCCCATCTCTGCCACGACGCGGCGCCGAACCTGGTGGTGCAGGACAAGTACAAGGCGGGCGATCTCGGCGTGAAGACCGGCAAGGGCTTCTACGACTGGCGCGGCCGCGACGTCGCCGCCTACCAGGCGAAGACCCGGGCGAAGCTGAACCGCGTCCTCCGGGTGCTGGCGGAGGATTGAGCGGGAGCGCCCGCCTCGCGGCGAGACGGGCGTGCCTCGCGATCTCCGGCCGCTACTTGCCGAGCTGGATGAAGCGCAGCACGCTCTTCGCCAGGTCGGGAACCACCACCAGCATGCCCTGGGCATTGGGCATGACGCAGAAATCCGCCGGGCCGCCGAACCCGGTGGCCAACGTCTCCACCCCCGACTTCGCGGTCCAGTGGAACAGCGAACCGGTGCCCCAGTCGGTCGCCAGCAAAGACCCGTCCTTCATGCGGTAGAGTCCGTCGAGCCGGCCGATGTCCTTGGTGACCGGCTTCGTCGACCCGTCCGGCGCCACGGAATGGATGCCCTTGGGCTCCGTGGCCGACTTGGTGCCGGCGACCAGCAGCGTTCCCTTGCCGCCGGGATAGACCCCGTTGGGATTGATCGACCGGCCGGAGAAGACGGTCGTGACGACGGGTGCGGTCCTGCTCTTCAGGAAGTCCGCAGGCTCGACCTTGAACAGCTTGTCGGCGCGGTTGTCGGTGACATAGAGCGCCTTGCCCATCACCGCCGGGTCGTTGGCGAACTGCGCGCCGGTCAGCGCCACGCTCCTGCCCTGGCGCGTCTTCAGGTCGAAGACCCAGGCGACGTCGATGTCCGTGGTCCACAGGCGGTTGCCCGACACCCAGACGCCCTTGGGCTTGTTCAGCACCTGTCCGGCGGTCGGCAGGAACGTCTGCTCCAGCACCTCGCCGGTCAGCGACACCTTGCTGATGCGGCCCTTGCCGTCCTTCTCGGCGGGCTGCAGCGCCGAGACGAACTGGCTGACATAGAGCACCTTGCCCTTGGCGTCGCAGCCGACCGATTCCGGGAACGGAAAGCCGGCGACGGCCTTGTCGGACACCACCTTGAGCGCCGCGGCCGGCATCGGTGCCGCGACGACGGCGAGCGCCGCCGCGGCGGCCAGACCGGATGCGATGGCGCGCGCTGAACCCGTGCTGATGGTCATGGTTTCCCCTCCGTGTATCGCTTCCCGATCGCCCGTGCGGTCCGCCTCCGGGATCGTGTCCGGGCCTGGATGCCCGCAGACGAGCACGACTATACGCACCGCCGCGGTCTCCGCGGCAATCGCCGGCGCGCACCCGGCGGCGGCCTTCACTTTGACCAGCCGCGGGACGGCGTCCATATTCGGGCCATGGCCATCCTGAAGATCGCCCGCATGGGGCATCCCGTGCTGCGCCGCGTCGCCGACCCCGTCGCCGATCCGAGGGCGCCGGAGATCCGCCGCCTCGTCGCCGACATGGTCGACACGCTGGAGGACATCGGCGGCGCCGGGCTCGCGGCACCGCAGGTGCATGTGCCGTTGCGCGTCGTGATCTTCCGGGTGCGCGCCGAGCGCGTCACCGGCGATCCCGAGGACGTCGTCCTGCCGATGCAGGCGCTGGTCAACCCGGCGATCGAGCCGCTCGGCGAAGAGAAGAACCTGCGCTGGGAGGGCTGCCTGTCGGTGCCCGGCCTGCGCGGCGCGGTGCCGCGCTGGCGGCGCCTGCGCTATCGCGGCCTCGATCTCGACGGCAACCCGGTCGAGCGGGTGGTCGCGGCCTATCATGCCGGCCTGGTGCAGCATGAGTTCGACCATCTCGACGGCATCCTCTATCCCGCGCGGATGACCGACTTCTCGCTGTTCGGGTTCAACGAGGAGATCGCCAAATACCCGCCCGAGGTGGAGGCGGTGCGATGACCGCCGCCGATCCGCGCGCGGCGCTGGCCCTGGCCGTCGCGGCGCACGTGCCGTTCGACGGCTGGACGCTGCGGGCGATCAAGGCGGGCGCCCGCGACCTGGGCATGGCGCCGGCGGACGCGCTGGCCCTGCTCCCCGGCGGCGAGGTGGACCTGCTGGAGGCGTTCAGCGCCTGGGCCGACCGCCGCATGCTGGAGCGGCTGGCCCTGCTGCCGCTGGCCGAGATGAAGATCCGCGCCCGCATCGCCGCTGCCGTCCGCGCCCGCATCGAGGCGCTGGCGCCCTACCGCGAGGCCGCCCGTCACGCCATGGCGGTGCTCGCCCTGCCGCACCGGGCGCCGCTCGGCGCCCGGCTCGTGTGGCGCACGGTGGACGCCGCCTGGTATGCCGTCGGCGACACCTCGGCCGACACGAGCTGGTACACCCGCCGGGCGCTGCTCGCCGGCGTCTACACGGCGACGCTCGTCTACTGGATGAGCGACCGGTCGGAGGGCCACGCCGACAGCTGGGCCTTCCTCGACCGCCGCGTCGACGACGTCATGCGCATCCCGAGGCTGCGCCAGCAGGCCGAGGCGATACTGGGGCGCCTGCCCGACCCGCGCCGGTTCCTGCGCGCGGGCGGGAGGCGGCCGAACCCGCGGGCGGGGGGATAACGGAGACCCGCCGGCCATGCGCAGCGCGAGGAATCGGGCGGTCGGTGCCCCGCGCTGACCGGTCTCAGCCTCTCCGTGGGCCGACCCGCGTAACGTGGCCCATCTTGCGGCCCGGCCGCGCTTCCGTCTTGCCGTAGAGGTGCAGCTTCGCCGTGGGGTCGGCCAGGGCCTCCCGCCACAGCCGCACCTCGTCGCCGATCAGGTTCTTCATCACCGCGTCGGAGTGGCGCTCCGGCGATCCCAGCGGCAGGCCGCAGACGGCGCGGACATGCTGCTCGAACTGGCTGGTGCGGCAGGCGTCGATCGTCCAGTGGCCGGAATTGTGCGGCCGCGGCGCCAGCTCGTTGACGAGGATGCGGCCGTCGCGCCCGACGAACATCTCGACCGCGAGCAGCCCGACCAGGCCGAGCCGGCCGGCGATGTGCCGCGCGATCGCCGTCGCCGCGTCGGCGCGGTCCGGGGACAGGTCGGCGGGGGCGATGGTCGTATCGAGGATGTGGTGCACGTGGCGGTTCTCGACCGGCACGTAGGCGGCCATGGTGCCGTCCACGCCGCGGGCGACGACGACGGACGCCTCCATGCGGAAGTCGACGAAGGCCTCCAGCACGCCGGCCGCGCCGGCGAGCGCGGCGAAGGCGGCGTCGAGGTCGCCCGCGGCGCCGATCATCGCCTGGCCCTTGCCGTCGTAGCCGAGCCGCACCGTCTTCAGCACCGCCGGAAGGCCGAGTGCCGCGACGGCGGCATCCAGGCCCGCGCGGTCGTCGACGGGGACGAAGTCGGCGATGGCGACGCCGATGTCCCGGAGAAAGCGCTTCTCCGCCAGCCGGTCCTGGGCGATCGCAAGGATCCGCGGGGAGGGGTGGACGGGGACGCGGGCGGCCAGATGGGCGGCGGTCGCCGCCGGCACGTTCTCGAACTCGAAGGTGACGACGTCGACGGCGGCGGCGAAGCGCGCGAGCGCGTCGAGGTCGCCATAGTCCGCGACCGTCGCGGCGGCCGACACCTGGGCGGCCGGGGAATCCTCCTCCGGCGTGAAGACGTGCGCGCGATAGCCGAGGCCGGCCGCCGCCAGCGCCAGCATGCGGCCGAGCTGGCCGCCGCCGAGGATGCCGATGGTGGCGCCGGGCTCGATCGGCGCCGGGAGGTCGACCCCGCCGATGCCGCTCACGGGCGCTCGGCCGGCGGCGTCTCCGGCACCGCGGCGGTCTGGCGCATGCGCCAGGCGTCGAGCGCGCCGGCGATCGCAGGATCGCCCAGCGCCAGCACCGCGGCGGCGAGCAGGGCGGCGTTGATCGCCCCGGCGCGGCCGATCGCCAGGGTCCCCACCGGGATGCCGGCCGGCATCTGGACGATGGAGAGCAGGCTGTCCATGCCCTTCAGCGCGTGGCTCTCGACCGGCACGCCGAACACCGGCAGCGGCGTCATGGCGGCGGCCATGCCCGGCAGGTGGGCGGCGCCGCCGGCGCCGGCGACGATCACCTTGAGGCCGCGGTCGCGGGCGGTGCGGGCATAGTGGTGCAGCCGCTCCGGCGTGCGGTGGGCGGAGACGACGCGCACCTCGTGGGCGACGCCCAGGGTGGCCAGCGTCTCGGCGGCGTGACGCATCGTCTCCCAGTCGGAGACGCTGCCCATGATGATGCCGACCAGCGGAGGGGTGCGTTCCATGACCCGGGATGCCGCGGAAAGGCGCGGATTATAGGTGGGCGAGGCGGCCGGGCAAGCGCATACGCCGGGCGTCTCGTCCGGCGACGCCGCCCTACGCGATGATGTCGGGCAGCAGCAGGCTCTCCAGCTTGGCGATCTGGTCCTTCAGCATCAGCTTGCGCTTCTTCAGGCGCTGCAGGCGGAGCTGGTCGACGGGCGCCTGGCCGACGAGGCGCTCGATGACGTCGTCGAGGTCGCGGTGCTCGCTCGTCACGGATTCCAGCTTGCGGCGGATGGCCTCCAGATCCGTTCCTTCCGTCATCGTTGCCCTGCGCCACCGACCCTGTGCGAGACTGCGCGCCACTCTACCGGAGAACCGCCATGGCAGCGAAGCGGATCGGAATACTGACCAGCGGCGGCGACTGCGCGGGGCTGAACGCCGTCATCCGCGCGGTCGTGCTGCGCGCCGCCGCGCTCGGCTGGACGGTGGTCGGGATCCGCCAGGGGACGCACGGGCTGCTCGTCCGGCCGCCCCTGGTGACGACGCTGGAGCCGGGCGCCTGCGGGGCGGAGATGCTGCGCCGCGGCGGCACCGTGCTGGGCACCACCAACCACGGCGATCCGTTCGACTATCCCATGCCCGACGGCAGTCGGTGCGATCGCTCGGCCGAGGTGATCGAGGGCTGGCGGATGCTCGGCCTCGACGCCCTGATCGGCGTCGGCGGCGACGGCAGCCTCGCCATCCTGCGGCGGCTGGCCCGGCAGGGCGACATCCCGCTGGTCGGGGTGCCGAAGACCATCGACAACGACATCGGCCTCACCGAATCGGCCATCGGCTACCAGACCGCGGTCGCCGTCGCGACCGAGGCGCTGGACCGGTTGCAGCCCACGGCCGCCAGCCACAACCGGGTGATGGTGCTGGAGGTGATGGGGCGCGACGCCGGCCATATCGCGCTGGCCAGCGGCATCGCCGGCGGTGCCGACGTCATCCTGATCCCGGAGATCCCCTACGACTTCGCCGCGGTGACCGCGCATCTGCGCAGCATCGAGGCGGCCGGCCGCAGCTTCGCCCTGGTGGTGGTGGCCGAGGCGGTGCTGACCGACGAGGGCCGGCCGGTGCGCCAGGGGGCGGGCTCCTACGGCGGCATCGGGCACTACGTCGCCGGGCGAATCCATGCGCTCACCGGCGCCGAGACCCGGGTGACCGTGCTGGGCCATGTCCAGCGCGGCGGGGCGCCAACCGCCGGCGACCGGCTGCTCGCGTCGGCATTGGGCGTACGTGCGGTGGAGCTGATCGCCCAGGGACGCTTCGACCGCATGGTCGCCTGGGTCAACCGCCAGGTCGGTGACGTGCCGATCCTGCAGGCGATCGAGCACTACCAGGCGGTCGATCCCGACGGCGCCATCGTCGCCACGGCCCGCGGCCTCGGCATCTGCCTCGGCGACGCGCCCGGCCTCGGCGCATGAGCGGCGAAGCCATCTGGAGCTTCGCGCTCGGCGTCTATGGCGCGCCCGGGGTGCCGGAGATGGGCATCGCCCTGCAGGACGAGGCCGGGGCGGACGTCGATATCTTGCTGTGGTGCGCCTGGGCGGGGACGCAGGGCGTGGCTCTCGGCGCCGAGGCGATCGCGGCGGCGGTGGCCGCGACGCGACCCTGGCGGGACGGCGTCGTCCGGCCGCTGCGGGGCGTGCGGCGAACGATGAAGGACATGGCGGTCGCCGCGCCGCCGGCGGACGTGGCCGCGCTGCGCGCCGGCGTCAAGGCGGCGGAGCTGGAGGCCGAGCGGCTGGAGCTCGCGATGCTGGCCCGGCTGCTGCCGGCGGATCGGCCGCCCGCCCCCGCGCGCGACGCCGTCGCCGCCAATCTGGCGGACTATCTGGCGACGCTCGGGATAGCTGATCCGGATCGGACGGGCCCGCTCCTCTCGGCTGCGCTCCGGGCCGTGTGAAGCCGGTCATTGCTCCGACTTATCAATTGCTTGTGCGACAGTGCGACGCATGGAGGAGAGGCCGGCGCCGGGCTCTTGGCGCCCTTTCGAATCGGGCGTACGCTTCCATATACAGGTTGGTGGTTCAACAAGGCCGGAGGTGACGATGGCTACCCTTGACCGGATCGAAGCCCTGCGTCGTCAGCATACGACCCTCGACACGCAGATCGACGAAGAGAAGCATCGGCCGCATCCCGACGACGCGGTGTTGGCGGAACTGAAGCGGCAGAAGCTCCGGATCAAGGACACGATAGCCGAGCTCAGCCGACCGTCCTGACGGCGGGCCGGCATCGCCGGAAAAGAGAAGGCCCGCGGCGCCAGCGCCGCGGGCCTTTTTCATGGTGCCTACCGGCCGGCCGCCGGCCCCGTCAGGACCGCGCGTCGGCCGGGCTGGAGGACGAGCCGCCGCCGATCGCCGGCTTGCGCAGCCCGAACCGGCGCAGCCCGACGAGGCTGGGCTTGGGCAGCGCGTCGCGGACCGCGGTGTAGACGGCCGCGGCATAGGGGGTGGCCTGCACCAGCAGCGTCGCCGACCACACCCAGGCCTCGCGGTCGAGGGTGCCGAAGCGCCAGCCGATGGCGAGCGCACCGGCGATCAGCAGCACCAACATGGTCGCCTCGGTGCGGGCCATCGCCAGCGCCTGCACCAGCGCCGGGCGGTTCTCCATCTTCGGCGTGCGCATGAACGGCAGCTTGCGCGTCGCCAGCCCGGCCAGCATGGCGTAGCCGATGGTGTAGGTGAGGGAGAGGCCGGCGACGCCGGCGCGCAGGCAGTCGCCCAGATCGCACTTCACCTTGGCGCTGTAGAGCCACAGGAAGCGCACCAGCTTGAAGGCGAAGACGGCGATGGTCGGCGCCAGGAACAGCGTCAGCGGGAAGTCGAAGAGCTTGGGGAAGGCGAGCAGGCCCGCCGTCCATACCAGGCCGAGAACCGCCAGCACGACGCTGAGCGCATCGGCGAACCAGGGCAGCCAGCCCATCACGAAGTGATAGCGCTGGGCGCCGGTCAGCTTGGTCGAGCGGTCCCAGGGCAGCAGCGCGCGCCAGTGCCGCTTCAGGATCTGCACCGCGCCATAGGCCCAGCGGAAGCGCTGCCGCTTGAAGCCGGCGAAGCTGTCCGGCGACAGGCCGTGGCCGAAGGAATGGTTGACGTAGACCGATTCCCAGCCCGCCTCGAGCAGCCGCAGCCCGAGCTCGGCATCCTCGACGATGCACCACTCGCCCCACTTGCCGGCGGCCTCCAGCGCCGACCGCCGGATCAGCGTCATGGTGCCGTGCTGGATGATCGCGTTGTCCTCGTTGCGCTGGACCATGCCGATGTTGAAGAAGCCGGCATACTCCCAGTTGATCATCCGCTTGAACGGGCTGACATGGGCGTCGCGATGGTCCTGCGGCGCCTGGACGAAGCCGACCTCCGGCCGGTCGAAATAGGGGGCGAGGCTCTTCAGCCAGTCCGCCTGGACGAGGTAGTCGCTGTCGACGACGCCGACGATCTCGGCGTCGGCCGCCGTGTTGGCGAGCGCGATGTTCAGCGCCTCGGCCTTGAAGCCCGGGCAGTGCGGGACATGGATGAACTTCACCCGGTCGGTCTTGTCGGCGCAGTAGGCCTCGACCGGCCGCCAGACGTCCTCGTCCCGGGTGTTGTTGTCGACGACGACGATCTCCAGCGCCGGGTAGTCGAGCCGCAGCAGGCTGTCGATGGTCTGCATCACCATCTGCGGCGGCTCGTTGTAGATCGGCACGTGCAGCGAGACCTTCGGCCACCGCCGCTCCGTCTCGCACTCCACCTTGATCGGCCGGAAGCCGCGGCGCATGGCCTTCGCCCAGAGCGCGTCGACCATCTCGCGGCCCTCGGCCAGCAGGATGACGGCGAGCATGATCATGGCGATCACCAGCATCGCCCAGACGACCATGCCGTTGAGCGTCAGATACTTGCTGGCGGTGACGTAGCAGACCCACACGGTCCCGACGGCGAGCGACTGCAGCAGGGCGGCGTAGAGCAGGCGGCCGACGAAGCGCAGATGGCCGGCGCTGCGGAAGAAGATCAGCGAGAAGAGCGCGCCGAGCAGCACCGAGGCCCCGGCCAGCAGCGGCCAGGACGGGCGTTCCTGGAGGGCTCCCTGGAACGCGAACTTCGGCGTGCGGTCGACGTTCCAGATGCCCCAGTAGGCGCCGACGCCGCCTTCGGTCGAGTGCTTCCAGGGCTGGTCGAACGCCTCGATGACGTAATAGTCGAGGCCCCAGTCGTCGGCGCGGGCGAGGAACTGGCGCACGAACATCGCCTGGTTCACCCGGCTCGGCACGGAATCGAGGCGCATGCGCCCGTCGCTGGGCCAGCCGACCTCCGACAGCACGATTTTCTTGTCGGGGAAGGTGCGCCGCATCTGCTGGTAGCGCGCGAAGACGGATTCGACCGCGTGGTCGATGGCGGTCCCGTCCCAGTAGGGCAGGATCTGCACGGCGATGAAGTCGACCGCCTCGGCGAGCTGCGGATTGGCCAGCCAGACGTCCCACGTCTCGGCGGTCGATACCGGCACCTGAACCTGATCGCGGACGCGCTTGATGTATTGCACGAGCTCGGGGACGGTCAGCTCGGCGCGCAGCAGCGCCTCGTTGCCGACGATCACCCGGTCGACGTTGCGGTGGCTTCGCGCGAGGCGGATGACGTCGCGCACCTCGCGCTCGCTGCGCTCCTTGCGGTTGTCCACCCAGGCGCCGAGCGTGACCGTGAGGTCGTGCTTCTGCGCGAGATCGGGGACGACGCCCTGGCCGTCCTGGGTCGTGTAGACGCGCACGCGGTCGACGCGCTCCGACAGGATGCGCAGGTCCTCGTCGATCTGGTCGCGGGTGGGATGCGGCCCGCCCTCCGGATTCTGGCCCGCGCGATAGGGGCTGTAGGAGATGCCGGTGATGCGGCCATTCCAGCCCGGCTCGTTGCGCGGCTGGTTGAACGCAACCCAGAAGGCGGCGGTGGCAGCGGCCAGGAGCGCCAGGATGCCGAGGTTCTGCAGACGCATGACGCGGGTCAGCCCAATCTGTCGGGAGATACGCCGGGGGGAGCCGGCCGACGTCGGGAGAACGTCGGAGCAGATCGAAATAATCCGTGAGCGATCCCGCGAAATTCCGTCGCGGCCGCGCGCGGCGAAGGGCCCTGGGGGGAGGGGGACCGGGACGCCATCCGAAGCTCCGACAAGCGAGACGAAGCCGGGGCGTCGCACCTCTTCAGGTCCGCCCGATCGGCGGGACGCTCGCGGCCGCTCGCCGCCCCGCATCCCGCGCCGTGATATAGGAACAGGCAGGTGGCGCACAAGATGGCATCACGCCCTGTGCGCGCCGATCGCGCGGGCGCCGCCGTCAATCGTCGCGTCGTCGCGCGTGCCACCTCCAGGCAGTGTCGACGATGGTGGCGAGGTCCGAGCATGCGGGCTGCCAACCAAGCAGATTCCGTGCCTTGGTGGCGTCCGCGACGAGCATCGGCGGATCGCCGGCCCGGCGCGGCGCCCTGATGGCCGGCACCTGCCGATTGCTGCGTCGCTCGACGGCCTCGATCACCGCCTGCACGGAATGTCCGCTGCCGGTGCCGAGATTGACCGCATGGGCGCCGCCGCCGCCGCGCAGCCGGCCGAGGCTGAGGACATGGGCCTCGGCGAGGTCGCGGACATGGACGTAGTCGCGGATCGCCGTGCCGTCCGGGGTGGGATAGTCGGTGCCGAAGATCTGCAGCGCCGCGCCGCCGGACGCCGCCGCGATGGCGAGGGGTACGAGGTGGGTCTCCGGGTCGTGGTTCTCGCCGATCTCGACGTCGGGGTCGGCGCCGGCGGCGTTGAAGTAGCGCAGGGCGGCCCAGCCGATGCCGTGGCAGGCGCCGTACCAGTGCAGCGCGCGTTCCATGGCCAGCTTGGTCTCGCCGTAGGGGTTGACCGGGCGCTGCGGGTGCTCCTCGTCGATCGGCGTGCGCACCGGGTCGCCGTAGGTGGCGCAGGTCGAGGAGAAGACGATCGACCGCACCCCCGCCTCGACCATCGCGTCGAGCAGCCCCAGCGTGTTGACGACGTTGTTGCGGTAGTAGAGGCCGGGGTCGCGCATCGATTCCCCGACATAGGCGTAGGCCGCGAAGTGCATCACCGCGACTGGGCGCCATTCGGCCAGCGCCGCGGCGACGGCAGCCCGATCGCCGAGGTCGATCTCCAGCAGCGGGCCCCAGCGCACCGCCCGGCGGAAGCCGCGCCGGAGGTCGTCGAGCACGACCGGCCGGTAGCCGGCGCGATGCAGGGCCTTGCAGGCGTGGCTGCCGACATAGCCGGCCCCGCCGGTGACCAGCACCGTCTCTGCGCTCATCGGCCCGAAGTCTCCCGCCCGCGATCCGGCGGGTGGTGTAGGGGAGCGGCCGCGCGTCGGCAAGGCGCAGGAATAGCCGCGCCCGCCCGGCGTTCTTGTCGCATGCGCGCGGGCCGCCTAGGCTCCGCCGCCAGCGCAACCCAAGGACGAGCCAGAGGCCTCACCCTCCGTTGGACGCCACCGAAGTCGAGAAGCTCGCCGCCGTCGAGGACGCGATGTGGTGGTTCCGTGGGCTGCACGGCAACCTCGCGGCCGCGCTGCGTCGCCATCCGCCGCGCGGGCGGCCGGTGCTCGATGCCGGCTGCGGCACCGGCGGCCTGCTGCGCCGGCTGGCCGCCGCCATGCCCGGGACGACCTTCGTCGGGCTCGACCGCGACCCGCTCGCCTGCGCCCGCGCCGCCCGGCGCTGGGGCGGGCCGCTGGCGGTCGGCTCGGTCGACCGGCTGCCCTTCCCCGACGGCAGCCTCGGCGCCATCCTCAGCGCCGACGTGCTGTGCCATGCCGGCGTCGACGAGGCGGCGGCGATGGCCGAGGCGGCGCGCTGCCTCGCGCCGGGCGGCGCCTACATCTTGAATCTCCCGGCCTATCGCTGGCTCTTCAGCGACCATGACCGGGCGGTCGCCAACGCCCGCCGCTACACCCGCGGCGAGCTGGCGGCGGCATTGCGCGCCGCCGGCTTCGCGCGGGTGCGGGCGACCTACTGGAACACGCTGCTCTTCCCGCTCATGGTGGCGCGCCGCAAGCTGTGGCCCGGCGGCACCGCCACGAGCGACGTCGGGCTCGCCCCGGCGCCGGTGGAGCGGCTCTTCGGCTGGGCGGTCGGGTTGGAAGGGCGCTGGATCGCCGCCGGCCGCGGCCTGCCGTTCGGCGGCTCCGTGCTCGCCGTGGGGATCAAGGAATGAACGAACGCACCCATACCCTCAGCGTCGTCGTGCCCGTCTACAACGGCTCGGCGTCGGTCGGCGAGCTGGTCGAGGCGCTGTCGAACCTGCCGGTGCCGGGCGGGCTGGAGATCGTGCTGGTCAACGACGGCAGCCCCGACGACAGCCTCGCGGTCTGCCGCGCCTTGCTGGCGACCGCGCGCGTCCCCATCACGGTCGTCGACCATGCCCGGAACTACGGCGAGCACAACGCGGTGATGACCGGCCTGCGCCATGCGCGCGGCCGCTACGTCATCACGATGGACGACGATCTTCAGAATCCACCCGAAGAGGTGCTGCGCATCCTCGAGCACGCGCAGGCCAACGACCTCGACGTCGTGTACACCTACTACGAGAGCAAGGAGCACGCGGCCTGGCGCAATCTCGGCAGCCGCTTCACCAACTGGTGCGCCGACCTGCTGCTCGACAAGCCGAGGGGGCTCTACCTCTCCAGCTTCCGCTGCATGAGCGCCTTCGTCGTCGGCGAGATCGTGCGCTACGAGGGGCCGTTCCCCTATGTCGACGGGCTGTTGCTGCAGGTGACCAAGCGCATCGGCCGCATCCAGGTCCGCCACCTGCCGCGCGCCGTCGGCCGCAGCAACTACACGCTGCGCCGGCTGATCCGCCTGTGGATGAACATGTTCCTCAACTTCTCGGTGATGCCGCTGCGCGCCGCCACCGTGGTCGGGCTGGCGCTGAGCGGCCTCGGCGCGCTCGCCGGCGTCGTGGTGGTGGCGGAGGCGATCATCAACGAGACGCCGGCCGGCTGGGCCTCGCTGATGGCCGCGACGCTCGTCGTCTCGGGCGTGCAGCTCGTCATGCTCGGCATGATCGGCGAGTATCTCGGCCGCCTCTTCCTCACCGTCAACCGCAAGCCGCAGGGCACGGTACGGACCGTCTATCGCAGCGAGGAGAGCCCGTCGTGAGCGCCGCCGTGCCCACCCTCGGCCACTACCTGGCGCTGGCCGCCGCCATCCTGGTCGGCGTCGCCGGGCAGCTCCTGCTGAAATCGGGCGCGGCGGGAGCCGCCGGCTTCGTCGACCAGATCTTCCGCTGGCACTCGATCATCGGCCTCGGCCTCTACGGCATGGCCGCCTTCCTCTACATGGCGGCGCTGCAGACGATTCCCGTCTCGATCGCCTTTCCCAGCGTCTCGATCAGCTACGCGCTCGTCGTGCTCGCCGGCCACTTCCTCTACGGCGAGGCGCTCGGCTGGCCGCAGATCGCCGGCGTGGCGCTGATCTGCTCGGGAATCGTCGTGCTGTTCCGGGGCTGATGGTCGGCGATTTCATTTTCCCGTGAGGTTGCTAATCTGCGGAGCAGGATGGCCGGGCGGCCCGACATCCGGGCATGCCACACGATGAAGGGCGGCAATCCGGTCGTCGGCGACAACCGACAATGCTCCTCGGGAGGAACAGCTCATGAAAGACGGCATCGATGATGCGGCCGGCGGCCGGCGGGTGACCCGTCGGCGGCTGCTGCGGACGGCCGGCGCTACCGCGATCCTCGGCGGCGCGGCGACGATGGTTTCGGCTCCGTTCGTGGCCGACCCCGCGAAGGCGGCGACGACGACATGGAAGGTGCAGACCTCCTGGCCGGCCGGCGTCGGCCTGAAGACGTTCAAGGACTGGTGCGGGACGATCAAGGAGAAGACGGGCGGGGAACTCGAGCTGAAGCCGTTCGCCGCCAAGGAGGTGGTGGGCGACTTCGAGCTGGTCGACGGCGTCAAGAACGGCGTGCTGGAGGCCATGAACTCGTTCACGCTCTACTGGGCGGGCAAGCTGCCCGCCACGGCTTTCCTGAGCTCCTACCTGATGGGCTTGCGCTATCCTCATGAATGGGACGTGTTCTTCTATTCCAAGGGCGGGCTGCAGGTGGCGCGCGAGATCTTCGCGAAGCAGGGCCTGCACTATGTGAATCGCATCCATCACGGCCCCAACATCGTCCATTCCAAGAAGCCGATCCGCTCGATCGAGGACTTCAAGGACCTCAAGCTGCGGGTCCCGGGGGGCATGATCGCCGAGGGCTTCGCGGCGATCGGCGCCAGGACGACGCTGCTGCCCGGCGGCGAGGTGTTCTCGGCGCTGGAGAAGGGCACGATCGACGCCGCCGACTACACCGGCCCCGCGGTGAACTGGGACCTCGGCTTCCAGCAGGTCACCAAGTACATCTGGATGGGCCCGCGCGGCCTGGAATCGATCTATCAACCGGTCGATCTGATGGACTTCGTCGTGAACATGAACGTCTGGCGCAAGCTGTCGCCCAAGATGCAGCAGTGGCTCGACGACGAAGTTCAAGTTTACTCCAACGTCCACCACGCGGCCATCCAGAAGGCGGACATCGAAGCCTGGGACAAGTTTGCCAAGGCCGGGACCGAGGTCAATCGCCTGCCGGTCGAAGACCTGGAGAAGTTCCAGCGCGTCGCAGTGCCCATCTGGTTCAGATGGGCCAACAAGGACAAGGACGCCGCGCGGGTGTTCAAGCTCCAGCTCGAGATCATGGAGTCGCCGAGCTTCGGCTATGTCAGCCCCGACATGTACCAGGGCCAGAAGCTGGATCTGTGAGCCGCCCCGCCGCGCGCGCGGAGAGGCGTTCGATCGACGTCGCCGGTCAGACGGGGAGGCGCCGCGTGGCGCCTCCCGTTAGGCGGTCGCTCCGGCACCACGTGTCGAGGACGTCATGCCCAGCCTGAATTTCGTGCTGCCGGACTGGGTCTACTGGTCGGGGCTCATCGTCTTCCCGATGGTCGCGATGTACCTGGTCGCTCGCCAGAAGCGCAATGGTGTGCCCAAGGGCGTGTCGCTGTTCATCACCTACATGTTCTGGTTGTGGTCCGGCTTCCTCGGCCTGCACCGGTTCTACCTGCGCAGCTCGCTCGGCGTCGCCTTCCTGGCGGTCTTCGTCGCCATTCTCTACTCCAACGGGCAGATCCGGGACCTGCGCGAGGATGTGTCGCGCACGCGGTCCGCTGCCTCCGCCGCCCACGCGACGCTGGATCGCGCACGGGCCACCTCCTCCGGCCAGCCGCCGGCGGC
>JADZBA010000310.1 GCA_020852355.1 Alphaproteobacteria bacterium | reverse complement strand
TGTGGACGCGCATCCAGCGCATCCCCTTGTCGCTGGAGGACCTCGACAAGCCGGTCCTCATGGCGGTCAACGGTGCCGCCACCGGCGCCGGCATGGACCTCGCCCTGCAGGGCGACCTGCGCTACGCCGCGGCGGGCGCGCGGTTCGCCGAGACCTATGTCCGCGTCGGGCTGGTGCCGGGTGCGGGCGGCACCTGGTACCTGCCGCGCGTGGTCGGCGTCGCCAAGGCGCTGGAGCTGTTCTGGACCGCCGACTTCGTCGAAGGGGACGAAGCCGAACGCATCGGCCTCGTCAACAAGGTGGTGCCCGACGCCGAGCTGCTGCCGCACGTCTACGGCGTCGCGCGCAAGATCGCCGGCAGTGCTACGCTGGCCGCACGCCTCATCAAGCGTGCCGTCTACCAGGGCATGCGCATGGACCTGCGCTCCAGCCTCGACATGATCTCCTCGCACTATGCCGTGGCGACCGCCGGCCACGACCATCGCGAGGCGGTCGACGCCTTCATCGAGAAGCGCAAGCCGCGCTTCGAGGGGCACTGAAGGGCAGCGGATGCCGTGGCGACGATTCTGGTCGCGGCCAACGCCCATCTCGACCGCGTCTGGCGCCTTGCCGCGCCGCTGCGCGCGGGCGGCCGCAACGCCTGGACGTCGGTCGAAACCCGCTATGGCGGCGGTGGCTTCAACACGGGCAGCGTGCTGCTCGCCCTCGGCCATGCGGTGCGCCTCGCGACCACGCTGGCCGACGACGACGCCGGCCGCCGGCACCGCGACGCGCTGGCTGCCCGTGGCTTCGCCGTGGACGCCGTCGCCATGGTGCCGGGCGCGACGCAGCCTCTGGAGATCCTGCTCGACCCGTCCGGCGAGCGGACGATCCTGTCCCCGGCGGAGCAACGACCGGGGCCCGCGCATCTGGCGCTCGACGGCGTCGACCTCGCCTACGTCAACCTGCGGCGATGGCCCGGCGATCCCGCCGCGCTGCGTCGCCATGCGGAGCGCATCGTCGCCCAGCTTCCCCTGGTCGCGGACGAGCCGCGGCCGGCGCGGGTGCTGATCGCCGCGCGCTCGGACGTCGGAGGCGACGACGACGGCATCCTCGCGCGCGCCCGTCGCGCCGCGGGCGCGTCCCTGGAAGCCGTGGTGGTCACCGCCGGCGCGGGTGCGGTGACGGTGCTGCCCGCCGGCATCTCGCCGACGCTGCCGGTGGAAACACTGCCGCACGGCACCGACACGACGGGCGCCGGCGACGTCTTCGCCGCCGGCCTGCTCGACGGCCTCGCCGCGGGCGCGGCGATCGGCGATACGGTGGCGCGCGCCGTCGCGATCGCCGGCCGCGTCCTGACCGACCGGGGGCGCTACATCGACGACCGTATCGCCTTACCGTGACGGGCGCGCGGCCTCACGCCTCGCCGAGCACCGTCCAGATGCCGGAGGCCGCCAGCACGACCCGGTCGCCGACCATCAGCCTGCCGCGCACGAAGACGACGGATCGCGTGCCGCGCACGACCTCGGGATGGCCCTCGATCCAGTCGCCGAGCCTGCCGGCCGAGACGAACTCGTTGTTGAGGGTGATGGTGGCGCAGCGGCGCTGGCCGATCACCGTGTGCACCGTGATGCCGAGCATCTCGTCGGCGTAGGACATCAGGCAGCCGCCATGCACCACCTTGTTGGAATTGAGGTGCCGCTCCTCGACGCGGAAGCCGTAGACCCAGCCGTCGCCGACCTGCTTGCGATAGAAGGGGCCGATGCCGGCGGAATAGCGGTCGGCATTGGCCGGAATCGCCTCGAAGCCCGGCGGAATCTCGTGTGCGCTCATCCGTTGCGTCGTCCCTGGTGAATTGCAGCCTTGCGTCGCCGGCGGCGACGGTCGGATCATGGGGCCGCGACCATAGCCCGCCCCACGCCATCCGGTCACCCCCGAGGCCCACCATGCCCGACCAGCACGTCAACGGCGCGCGCATCCACTATCGCTTCGACGGGCCCGAGGGCGCGCCGCTCGTCGTGATGGCGCATTCGCTGGCGGCCACGCTCGGCATGTGGGACGCGCAGATGCCGGCGCTGACGCGCGACCATCGCGTCCTGCGGGTCGACATGCGCGGCCACGGCGGCAGCGAGGCGACCCCCGGCCCCTACCGCCAGGACATGCTGGCCGAGGATTTCCGCGCGCTGCTCGCCCATCTCGGCCTCGGGCCGGTGCATTTCATCGGCCTCTCCATGGGCGGCATGATCGGCATGACGCTGGCGAGCGCGCATCCCGGGATGGTCCGCAGCCTCGTCCTCTGCGACACCATGTGCGAGGTGCCCGAGGCGTCCCGGGCCGCCTTCGACGAGCGCGTCGCCATCGCCCGGCGCGACGGCATGGCGGCACTGGTCGAGCCGACCATCGCCCGCTGGTTCACCCCGCCCTACGTCGCCCGCAACCCGCCCGCGCTGGCGGCGGTGCGCGCCGACATCGCGGCGACGCCGGTCGTCGGCTACGCCGGCTGCTGCGAGGCCATCAAGACGCTGGACCTGCGCGGCAGGATCGGCGCGATCGCCGTGCCCACGCTGGTGATCGTCGGCCGGGACGACCCGGCGACCCCGGTAGCGGCCGCCGAGGTCATCCATCGCACGATCCCGGGCAGCGAGCTGGTCGTGCTCGACGCGGCGTCGCACCTCTCGAACATCGAGCAGCCCGCGGCCTTCGACGCGGCCCTCGGCGCCTTCCTGGCGCGCCGGCGATGAAGATCGCCACCGTCGAGGCGATCGCCCTCCGCCTCCCCTTCCGCCACGACGGGCCGCCGACGGGATTCGGCGGCCGCGTGTGGACGACGCTCGACACGCTGCTGGTGAAGGTCGAGACCGATGCGGGGATCACCGGCTGGGGCGAGGCGTTCGGCTTCAACTGTATCCCGGCGACCAAGGCGGCGATCGAGACCCAGATCGCCCCGCTCGCGGTCGGCCTGGACGCGCGCGACATCGCCGGCGTCGCCCGCTCGCTGCAGCGCCAGCTCCACAATTTCGGGCGCAACGGGCCGGTGACGTTCGGGCTCTCGGGCCTCGACATCGCGCTGTGGGACATCGCCGGCAAGGCGGCGAGCCTGCCGCTGCATCGCCTGCTCGGCGGCGCCGGGCGCGAGCGCATCCCGGCCTACGCCAGCGTGCTGCGCTACGGCGCGCCCGAGGCGGTCGGCCGCGTCACTGCGAAGGCGGTCGGCCGCGGCTACCGACACATCAAGCTGCATGAGATCACCGTCGAGGCGACGGCGGCGGCGCGCAGCGCGGCCGGTCCCGACATCGCCATCATGCTCGACACCAACTGTCCCTGGAGCTTCGACGAGGCCCTGGCGATGGCGCGGCGGCTGGAGCGGTTCGAGCTCTTCTGGCTGGAAGAGCCGCTGTGGCCGCCAGAGAATCACGAAGGGCTGGCCGCGCTGCGCGAACGGACGGAGACGCCGATCGCGGCCGGCGAGAACGTGGCGAGCCCGATGGAGTTCCAGTCGATGTTCCTCGCCGGCGCCGTCGACGTGGCGCAGCCGAGCGTCACCAAGATCGGCGGGGTCACCGCCATGCGCGAGGTCATGACGCTGGCCGCCGCACACAACGTGCAGCTCACGCCGCACGCGCCCTATTTCGGCCCCGGGCTGCTGGCGACCCTGCATCTCATCGCCGCGACCCCGGCACCGACGCTGTTCGAGCGGCTCTACGTCGATCTCGATCCCGGCCTCTTCGGATCCCTCACGGACGCCGTCGACGGCATGATGCGCGTGCCCGACGCGCCGGGTCTCGGCTGCGATCCGGACCCCGAGATCATCCGCCGGCACACCGCCTGAGAGGAACCATGGAGATCGGCCTCTTCCTGCTGCAGCAGATGCGCGAGCGGACCGTGCCCGCCGCGCAGGTCGTCCGCGAGACGATCGACCAGGCGGTGCTGGCGGAGGCGCTGGGCTTCCATACCGTGTGGTTCGCCGAGCACCATTTCGCCAACCTCGGCATGTGCCCCTCGCCGCTGCTGATGGCGGCCCACGCCGCGGCGCGCACCACGCGCATCCGGCTCGGGACCGGGGTCGTCGTGCTGCCCTTCTACAACCCGATGCGGCTGGTCGACGAGGTCGCCTATGTCGACGTGCTGTCCGGCGGCCGCCTGACGCTGGGCGTGGGCAGCGGCAGCCATCGCCATGAGTTCGCCGGCCTCGGCGTCCCCATCGCCGAGGCCCGCGCCCGCTTCGAGGAGGCGCTCGACGTGGTCGACCTGGCGCTGGCCGGCGACCGGGTCGAGTACCGCGGCCGCTTCGTGGACGTCCCGCCCACCCATCTGCCGCTGCGTCCGCTCCAGACGCGGCTGCCGGTCTATCTCGCCGGTCTCGCCAAGGACCCCGCGATGGTCGAGCGGGTGGCGCGGCGCGGCTACACGCCGTTCCTGTCGGCGATGTGGATGCCGGCCGCGGCCGTGGCGGCCGTGCGCGCGCCCTTCGACGCCGCACGCCGCGCCGCCGGCCGGGAAGCCGGGACCGGTGCCTTCGCGATCCAGCGGCTCGTCTACGTCACCGACGACAAGGCCGACGCGAGCGACGCGGCGGAGCGCGCGCTCTTCACCCATCGCATCGTCGCCGGCCTGAAGGCGGGGACGGGGCGGTTCGCCGGCGGTTACGTCGAGGAGGAAGCGCACCCGGGCGACCCGACCGTGGACGAGATCCTCGCCAAGGCGATGATCGGCCCCCCGGAGCGGATCGTGGCCCTGCTGCAGGACGACATGACCGAGGTGGCGCCGAGCCATCTTTCCCTGTTCATGAGCTTCGGCGGCCTCGACCACGGCCGCGTCGCGCACTCGATGCAGCGCTTCGCCGACGAGGTGCTGCCCCATCTGGCGCAGCCGGCCGCCGTCGCGGCGGACTGAAGGCGCCGTCGTGGCCGATCGCTGGACCCCCGGCGACTTCGTCCGCCACCCCGGCGAGCCCGACTGGGGCATCGGTCAGGTCCAGTCGGCGGTCGGCGACCGCGTTACCGTCAACTTCGAGCATCGCGGCAAGGTGCTGATCAACACCGCTGTCATCCGCCTCGTGGCCGCCGACCTCGACCCACCGCTGCAGCGCTGAGGACCTGGCATGGATCAACTACTGGCAAGCGTCATCGACGGCGTCGGGGACGCGCCGGCCCGCCGGGTCGTCGTCGGCATCAACTGGGTGCTGGTCGAGGGTCCCGACGCCACCGGCCTCGCCCATTCGCCGCCCCGCGACGCACCTGGATGCCGGCCTCTGGCCGACGCCGGGCGGCTCGCGGGGACGCCGCTGAGCGTGCTGGCCGCGGGCATCGCCGACGCCAACCCCTTCGCGGTCGCCGTGGCGGTCGCGGCGGCCAACGCCCATCACAACCGGCCGGATCTCCAGGGCGACCCCGGCAACGCGCTCGAGGCGGTGGGACGCGAGGCCCGCCGCCCGGTGGTGTTCGGTCGCTTCCCCGGCCTCGACCGCCTGATGCCCGGCGCCGCGGTGATCGAGCGGCGGCCGGGACCGGGCGACCATCCCGAGTCGGCGGCCCCGGCCCTCGTCGCCGAGGCCGACTTCGTGGTGGTGACCGCGTCCGCCCTCGGCAACGGCAGCCTCGCCGGGGTCCTGGCGCTCGCCCGCGGCAAGCGGATCGTGATGGTCGGCCCGGGCACGCCGCTCGTCCCCGCGCTGTTCGACCACGGCATCGAGCGGCTCGCGGGCATGGTGATCGACGATCCCGGGCGGGCGGCGGTGGCGGTGATGGAGGGGGGTGCGGCAAAGGCGCTGCGCCCCTGCGGCCGGCAACTGACGCTGGTGCGCCCGCGCTCCTAGCCCGGCGCACGCACCAGCAGAGCGGCGGCTTCGGCCAGATCCTCGGGCCGGTTGATGTTGAAGAACGGGTCCACGGGCAGCGCGGCGAACTCGACCACCGCGCGGCGATAGCGCGCCGTCCACGCCTCGACCTGGCGCATCCCCTCGTCGACCAGCGCCGTCCGCAAGGCGTGGCGCAGCGTCACAGGGAGCAACGCATAGACGGGATGCGTCCGCCCGCGCGATGCGGCGCAGGCGATGTCCGCGCCGGCCGCGACGGCGGCGGCGAGACGCGACACGAGGTCGCGCGGCAGGAACGGCCCGTCCCCCGGAACGCTCGCGACGTAGCGCACCTCCGGCAGCGCCGTCGCCGCCCACTCCATGCCCGCGAGGATGCCGGCGAGCGGTCCCGCGAATCCGGCGACCCCGTCGGCCATGACCGGAAGATGGAAGGTCGCGAAGCGACCGGGGTCGCCGTTCGCGGCAATCGCCAGGGCGGTGACCTGCGGGGCCAAGCGCTCGACGACGTGTGCGAGCAGCGGCCGTCCGGCCAGCGGCAGCAGGCACTTGTCGCCGCCCCCCATGCGGCGCGACCGGCCGCCGGCGAGGACGATGCCGGCGACGGGAGCGAACGGCGCGCGTTCCATGCCCACTCTATGGGCGGCGCCGGGCGGTGCGGCAAGGGGACAGGCAAAGCGCTGGACGGGGCGGGCGCGAGGCCGGATAACCGCAAGCCATGCCCCCGCCTCGCCTCGCCTTCACCGCCGCCGACACGCCTGCCGCCCGGGAGGCGCTGGCGTCGCTGGAGCGGCGCTATCCGCACGTCCCCGCCGAGGATGCCGACGTGATCGTGGCGCTGGGCGGCGACGGGCTGCTGCTGGAGACGCTGCACCGGCATATGCGGCGCCGGGTCCCGATCTTCGGGATGAACCGTGGCACCGTGGGCTTCCTGATGAACTCGTTCTCCGAGGACGGCCTGGTCGAGCGCGTCTCCGCCGCCGACACCGTGACGCTGCACCCGCTGCGGATGGTGGCCGAGACGCTGGACGGGGCACGGCGGGACGCGCTGGCGATCAACGAGGTGTCGCTGCTGCGCGAGACCGGCCAGTCGGCGAAGATCCGCATCCGGGTCGACGACGTGGTGCGCCTGGAGGAGCTGGTCTGCGACGGCGTGCTCGTCTCCACGCCGGCCGGCAGCACGGCCTACAACCTGTCGGCGCACGGCCCGATCATCCCGCTCGGCGCCGAGGTCCTGGCGTTGACCCCGATCAGCGCCTTCCGGCCGCGGCGCTGGCGCGGCGCGCTGCTGCCCCACGACGCGCGCGTCCGCTTCGAGATCCTGGAAGCCGACAAGCGGCCGGTCGCCGCCGTCGCCGACTTCACCGAGGTCCGCGACGTGGTGGCGGTCGATGTCCACGAGGACCGCACCACCGCCATGACCCTGCTGTTCGATCACGAGTCGAACCTCGCCGAGCGCATCCTCAAGGAGCAGTTCCAACCCTAGAGGTCGGAAGCGCCGGAACGCCGATCGGTCTCGACCGGCCCCTCAGACGACCCGGAAGTTCTTGAACTGCCAGGGATCCTCCGCGTCGATGTCCTCCGGGAACAGGATCCCGCGGCCGTCCAGCGGCGACCAGTTCCCGTACTGGCCGACGAGGTTGCCGAGATAGGGCGCCATGATCGGGAAGATGCGGCGATGGTCGATCTCGTCGGCCTCGACGAGCCCGGCGCGCGGGTTCTCGATCGCCCAGACCATCCCGGCGAGGACGCCGATCGTGACCTGCAGGCTGGTCGCGTTGTTGTGCGGCACCAGCGCGCGCGTCTCGTCGATGGTGAGGCGCGAGCCGTACCAGTAGGCCTTGCGGGCATGGCCGAGCAGCAGGACGCCGAGCTCGTCGATGCCGCTCACCACCTCGTCGACCATCAGGCGCTGGCGCTCCTGCTGCTGCCAGTTGCGGCCGCCCAGCTCGTGCACCGAGAGCACCGCATCGTCGCAGGGGTGATAGGCGTAGTGCACGGTCGGCCGGTAGACGGCCGACCCGCCCGCGTCGCGCAGCGTGTAGTAGTCGGCGATCGAGATCGACTCGTTGTGGGTGATGAGGAAGCCGTGGATCGGCCCCGCCAGCGGCGTCCAGGTGCGCACCCGCGTCGAAGCGCCGGGCCGCATGAGGTAGATCGACGCGCCGGTGCCATGGTCGTGCCGCGCGCCGTCATGGGGGAAGTGCCGCTCGTGCGTGCCCCACCCGAGCTCCGCCGGCTGGCAGCCCTCGCTGACGAAACCGTCGATCGACCAGGTGTTGACGAACTCCCCCGGACGCTTGGGCGTCAGCGAGACCTGGGTGTCGCGCTCGGCGATGTGGATGGTCTTCACGCCGACATCGCGCGCCAAGCGCGCCCAGCCGTCGCGGTCGCCCGGCACGTCGGTGGACGTGCCGAGATCGCGCGCGACGTCGAGCAGCGCCTGCTTCACGAAG
This sequence comes from Alphaproteobacteria bacterium, assembly GCA_020852355.1. GTDB lineage: Bacteria > Pseudomonadota > Alphaproteobacteria > ATCC43930 > Allostellaceae > Allostella. The sequence continues at coordinate 7,108 of JADZBA010000310.1, read as the reverse complement.
TAGGAGACGATCCCCGGATTGGCGCCGTGGGTGATGACGGCCGTCGCCTTGCCCGGAGCCGCCCGCTTGATGGCGAGCGCCGTCTCGCGCAGCCCGTAGTTGGAGCGCTGCGAGTAGCTGAGGCTCGGGTCGGTATAGCCGCCCGGCCAGGGCTCGATGCAGGTATCGAGATAGAGGACGTCGCGCGCCTGGCACAGCTCGATCAGCGCAGTGCTCGACACCTCGACCGAGAGGTTGACCAGGAAGTCGCCGGCCGCCAGCAGCGGCGACAGGACCGCCGCGTAGTTCTCGCGCGTCAGCGGCTGCTCGATGAAGGTGACGCCGTACTCCTCGGCCACCGCGCGACCGCGGCCGTCCGCGGTCACGATGGTGATCTGCGACGGCGCCAGATCGATGTGCCGGAAGATGAGGGGCAGCACCCCCTGTCCGATGCTGCCCATGCCGACCATGACGACCTTTCCCGGAAATCCAACGTGCTTCAATTTCTTCTCCTGGCGCCGGCTGCGGCCGGCAGCGTGCTGCGGTTTCAGGCGGCGACGGCGATGGCGCCGTAGCCCGGGGTCTCGATGAGCGGCCGGTCCCTCACCTCGACGATGCGGGCCTGGTCGAAGCCGTTGAAGGCCGTGCGCAGCGCCGCACCGTATGCGCCGAGCTGACCGATCTCGATCCAGTCGCCCTCGCGCATGTCGGCGGGCAGCAGGAAGGGGCCGTCCATACGGTCGGCGCTGTCGCAGGTCGGGCCGAACAGCCGGAAGGCCGTGGTCGGCGGTCCCGCGGCGGCATCGGGACGGATGAGACGGGCCGGGAAGCGGAAGCGCGGCGCGCCCGCGTCCGACAGGCTGCCGTACACGCCGTCGTTGATGAAGAGCGCGTCGTCGCGGCGATGCTGCACCTGCACGACCACGGAAACTCCCGGCGCCACCAGCGCTCGGCCGGGCTCCGCCCAGAGCCGGCAGCCCGCGGGCAGGCCGCTCGCGGCGAAGGCGCCCGCGATCTCCCGCATGTAGAGCGCAAGCGCCGGCGGCGTCACGTCGGGGTAGCTCACGGGGAAGCCGCCGCCGACGTCGAGCACGTCGATCGCCACCCCGGCCGCCGCCGCCACCTCGGCCGCGAGCGCGATGGCACGCGCGTAGGCCGCGGGCTCCATGCACTGCGAGCCGACGTGGAAGCAGATGCCGACGCGGTCCGCCACGGCGCGGGCGCGGCGCAGCAGGCCCACGGCCGCCTCCGGCGTCGCGCCGAACTTGCCCGAGAGGTCGTACATCGTCTCCGCCTTCGGCGGCGTCAGGCGCACGAAGAGGCCGAGGCCCTGCGCGTCGCCCACCTCGGCAACGATCCGCTCCAGCTCCTCGGCCGAATCGAGCGAGAAGTCGCGGACGCCATGGTCGCGCCACGCCGACCGGACGGCCGAGCGCGCCTTCACGGGGTGCATGTAGTGCACGCTGGCGTCCGGGAAGAGCTGGCGAACCAGACGGATCTCCGCCGGCGAGGCGCAGTCGAAATGCCGCACCCCGCCCGCCCACAGCGCGCGCAGCACCGCCGGCTCCGGATTGCACTTCACGGCATAGAGGACGTCGCCCGGGAAGGCGGCGACGAAGGCCTCCGCCGCCGCGGCGAGCACCGTCGGCCGCAGGCAGTGCAGCGGCTCGTCGGGGCGGTGGGCGCGCACCACCTCGTCCACCAGGGGACGGGCGGCGGGTCGAACGGCGCGCCCGGCGACGGCGCGACGCAACGGCGATACCGCGGAGCGGTGACGCAGCTCGGTCATGACATCCTCCCGTCGGTCCGCCCGGAGGCGGGCCGCGGTCTGATCGACCCGTTTCCGGGCCGAATGATTCGATGGAAAAGGTGACGGCGCGCGATGCGGCGGGCTCAGTCGAGCCGGCCGCGGGCCGTCACCTCGAACCAGGACGGGATGCGTGCGCTCCCGCGCGGGTCGCAACCATGTCCACCTCCCTCTCGGGACCGGCCCACGGATGACCGGTTCTGCCAAAAAGGACGCGTCCGTCGTTACATAACCCCGCGGGGCCATAGGCACGTGCGTGTGCGTCTGAGGGGCGCGATATACGCAGTTTTGCCGGGATTGCAAGACCCCTCTCGCCGGCGCGAGGACGGCGGGCCGTCAGGGCCGCGGCGGCGCCGTCCGCATCATCGCCGCGAGCGCGGCCGCCGCCGGCTCGTGCCGCCGCTCCAGGCCGTCGACGACGCCCGCGCGATCCTCCTGCGTGCGGTTCTGGCTGAGCTTCATCTTGCCCTCGACGCCGGCGATCTCCAGACGCACGCCGACGATCGCCTTGAGCTGGGCGCGGATGAAGTCGTCGGGAGCGTCGGTGGTGCGCCACGGCGAGGCGAACGTGGCCTCATGCGTCGCGGTGAGGCGGTCGACGAGCGCGCGCAAGGCGTCGGGCTCGTCGAACGTGGAGAGCCGGCCCGTGACGTGCACGGCGGCGTAATTCCAGGTCGGGACGACCTTCCCGTGCGCCGCCTTGCTCGGATACCAGGAGGGCGAGACGTAGGCCTGCGGCCCCATGAAGATCGCGAGCGCCGGCCTGTCGAGGTCGCTGGCGCGCCATTGCGGGTTGGCGCGCGCGACGTGGCCGATCAGGCTGCCGCCCGGCGCCGGCACGGCATCCAGCAGCATCGGCAGGTGGCTGACGATCGGGCCGTCCGCGCCGGCGGTCACCAGCGTGGCGAACGCGGCGGTCGCGATGAAATCGTCGAGGACGGCGCGATCGGTCTCGCGGAAGTGCGGCGGATTGTAGAGCATGGCGGAACTCCGGCCCGGCGGGGATGCGATCGCTGGTAGCACGAATCCGTCGCCGTGGCCTCCGCGCGGGTTCTCCCGCCGCCCCGGTCAGACCGGCAGCTTGGGCAGGGTGATCCCCAGGCTGCCGAGGTCGATCGCGTCCGCCACCCCCTGGGCGCTCTTGGCGATGGCGCCGAAGTCGCGGGTGATCACCGCGGCCGCGAGGCCGACGAGGGCGGTCGCCACCTTGATCGCCTTGCGGATGTCGTCGAGACGCTTCAGCGCCTTGCGGGCGGAGCCGACGACGCCGGTCAGCCTGGCGAGGGCGAACTGCGTCTCGTCCAGCACCAGGCCGACGGCCATGGTCACCATGTCGGAGGCGGCGTTGAGCAGCGACCACTCGGCATCCTCGAGGTCCTTGCGCTGCTTGGGCGTCATCGCATCCCAGTTCTTGATCTTGGTGTCGCCCACCGCGATGGCCGCGTCGCGGAACACCACCGCCAGCTCGAACGCTTCCGCAGATGTCAGCTTCATGATGCGCCCCCGCTACATGAGTGCCTTCGCCGCCTTCTGGATCATCTTCGCGTAGGCCTGGAGCTGCCGCAGCAGCTCCTTCCGGCCGATGTCGTTGCGGCCGTCGTAGAGCGCCTGGTGGCCCTCGGCGATGCGCGCCAGGATCTCGTCGTAGCTGCGGGCCGCCGCCTCCCGGCCGGCGATCTCCGCCATGCGCAGCTCGGCCCATTCCTGGATGGCGGCGCGGCCGGCGGGATCCTTCGAGGAGACGATCAGCGTGTTGTAGTGGGAGCGTGCCGCCGCTTGCTCGATCGTCACTTCCACCAGGAAGCCCTTGGCGGTGACGTCGCGCAGAGCGGCGATGATCGTCTGCAGGGGCGCGTTGCCCTGCTCGATCAGCTCGCGCAGCCGAGCCTGCCGCCAGCCGTCGGCGGCCGCCCGGAGCACGAGCTTGGCGATGGTCGCCGCCGCCCCGGCCTCCGCGTCGGTCGCGAACTTGGCCTTGGTCACGGCGCCCGTCAGGCCGTCGATCTCGCTGTCGAAGACCGGCGCCTCGTCGGCAGCCAGCGCGCCCAGGGCGCGCATGTACTCCTCGATCAGGGCGTGCTCGGCCAGGATCGCCGTCACCTGCTCGGCACGGACCTTGGCACGCTCGTCGAGCTGCGCATGCCGCTCCGCCGGCTGGTAGCGCTTCTGCCGCAGGGGTGCGGCCGCGTAGTCCTGCGCCAGCCTGGTGTACTGGGCGGATTCCGCGGAGGTGTCGGCGAACTTGCGAATCGCGGTGAGGTCGGCGCACGCGGCGGCGGCCAGCGCGAGAACGAAGACGGCGAGATAGCGGAAGGCAGGCGCGCGGCGAGGGAGAGCTGCGGACGGCATGATCGTGCGCATGGTCGCACCACCCGGGCAATTTTCGCGTTCCATCCTACACCGATGGTGACGCAGCGCGCGAGAGGCGCCCGCGCCAATCCGGTCCAGAACGGCGCGATCGGCCTCAGCCCGGCCGGAACAGGCTCAGATACTCGAATGCCATGGTGGCGGCGGCGAGCGCCGTGATCTCGGCCAAGTCGTAGGGCGGGCTGACCTCGACGACGTCCATGCCGCGCCAGTCGATGCCGCCCAGCCGGCGGATGATGGCTTGCGCCTGCCACGTCCACAGGCCGCCGATCTCGGGCGTGCCCGTCCCCGGGGCCTGGGACGGGTCGAGCGCGTCGATGTCGAAGGTGAGGTAGGTCGCGCCGTCGCCGGCCACGCCCCGGATGCGATCGACCACCGCGTCGACACCGGTGCGGTGGCAGTCCTCGGCGGTGAGGATCGTCACCCCCTGCCCGACCGTCCAGTCCCAGACCTCGCGCTGGACCGGCGAGCGGATCGCGACCTGGATCATCCGGCGCGGGTCGACCAGCCCCTCGCGGATCGCGTGATAGAAGACCGAGCCGTGGCCCATCGGTTGGCCGAAGCTGTCCGGCCACGTGTCGACATGGGCATCGAAATGGACGAGGCCGAGCGGCCCGGCGCGGCGGGCCGCCGCCCGTAGCAAGGGAAGCGTCACGGTGTGGTCGCCGCCCAGCGCCACGAGCTGGCCCGCCACCGCCCCGGCCTGCGCCTCGATGCGGCGCAGGCTCTCGGCGATGTCGCCCAGCGCGATCTCGAAATCGCCGATGTCGGCGAGGTCGAGAGCGGTCGGGCTGGTCCAATGGTAGGGGTTCACGCCGTCGCACAGCATCCGGCTGGCGGCCCGGATCGCCGCCGGCCCGAAGCGGCTGCCCGCGCGGTTGGTCGTGCCGATGTCGTGGGGAATCCCCGCGACGCTGAACCGGGCGCCGGCGCCCGTGCGCGCCGTCCCGAGGAACGTCGGCGGGGTGGCGAAGGTCGGGTTCACTGCTGTTTTCCGATGAAGCCCAGGATGTCACGTGTCAAGGCCGCGAGATCGGCCTGCAGCTTCGCGAAGCCGGGACCGCGGGCGTGGCTCTCCTCGTCCATGTAGAGGGCGCGGCTCAGCTCGATCTGCAGGCTGTGCCGGCCGTCCTGCGGTCGCCCATGGCGGCGCACGATCTCGACGCCCTTGTAGGGATCGTTGACCTTGACCGAATAGCCCATCGCGGCGACGCGCTCGGCGATGAAGCGCGTGAACGCCGGCGCGCAGGTGGTGCCGTCGCGGTCCCCCAGCACGAAGTCGGCGCGGCGCGCCGCCGGACCGTCGACCGACAGCCGGTTGCCGCGCGACTGCATGGAATGACAGTCGATGTGCCAGACCGTGCCGAAGCGCGACTGCGCCTCGTCGAGCGTGCGGTCGAGAGCGGCATGGTACGGGCGCCAGCAGCGGTCGATGCGCCCCTGCACCTCGGCGACGGTGAGCTTGCGGTCGTAGATCGGATGCGACGCGTTCACCAGCCGCCAGATCAGGCCGATGCCCCGGTTCGTCTTGTCGCCGGGCGCCACCGGTCCCGGCCAGGGCGCATCGAGCAGCTCCGGGTCCATGTCCTCGAGCGACCGGTTGGGATCGATATAGGCACGGGGGAAGGCGGCGGCGACGATGGCGACGCCCATCGCCGGCGCCGCCCCCCACAGCTCGTCGACATAGGCGTCCTCGGCCTGGCGCAGCAGCGACGGCGCGCAGGCCGGCCGGAAGTCGGCGGGGTAGACCGTGCCGCTGTGCGGCGAATCCAGCACCAGCGGCGCAGCTGCGCCGGTCGCGGCGCGGACGATCACGGGCTCGATCATCGACGACCTCTCGGGAGTGGCTGCCGCGGAAGATAGCGACGCACGGGGCCGGCGGTAAGCGCCGCGCAGTTCCTGTATTCTCACGTCTCGCGTCAGGAGCGGCCCCATGAATATCCTCTACGTCTCCCCTGCCCCCGTGACCCGTAGCGAGACGGGGCAGCTGACCTCGTTCCTGGCGTCGGTGCGCTATCGCGTCATCCTGCCGGCGCGCCAACTGGTGCGGCGCGGCCACGCCGTCGACATCCGGGTCACCCCTCCCGACGGCTGGGACGCCGAGACGGCACGGGCCATGACGGCGGACGTGGCGGTGTTCGCCAAGAGCTTCCAGCGCTCGGACATCGCGCTGGCACGCTCGCTGCGCGAGCGCGGGACCAAGGTGGTGTTCGACGCGTCCGACGACTATTTCGACCATCCCGAGAGCGGCGCCGCGTTCGCGCGCATCATCGACCTCGCCGACGAGATCGTCGCCAGCACCGACGAGATGGCGCGGACCATCCTGCGCCGCAGCGGCCGCCGCGCGACGGTGATCGGCGACCCCGTCGAGGGCCGGCGGCGCGAGCCCGTGCTGGAGCCGCGCTTCCCGCGGGTGAAGCTGCTGTGGTTCGGCCATCCGCTGAGCCTCGACACGCTGTGGCCGCTGGTGCCCCGGCTCGCCGCGCTGCCCGCCGCCTTCCCCTGGGAGCTGCACGTCGTCACCACCCCGCTGCCCGAGGTCACCGCCAAGGTCGAGGCGCTGCGCGCGGCCGCCCCCGCGACATGCGCCCTCCGCTTCACCCCGTGGTCGATCGACGCCACCTGGAAGGCCCTGGCCGACGCCGACATCGTCGTGATCCCGTCGGCCGACGACATGAAGAAGCAGGTGAAGAGCCAGAACCGCCTGCTGGAATCGATCCAGGCGGGACGCTTCGTCGTGGCCGATCCCATCCCTTCCTACCAGCCCTTCGCCGACTTCGCCTGGATCGGCCGGGATCTCGTCGAGGGCATCGTCTGGGCCTGCGAGAACCCGGCCGAGGCGGTCCGCCGCGTCGGCGAGGGGCAACGGGCGATCGCGCTGGACTGGTCGGCCTATGCCATCGCCGACCAATGGGAGACGGTGCTGACGGGTACGGCCGCCCAGCGTCCGCTACG
>JADZBA010000309.1 GCA_020852355.1 Alphaproteobacteria bacterium | reverse complement strand
TTCAACGGCAACAACTTCGGGGACATCTCGGCGATCGACGGCTACAAGGGCACGGCCGGCAACAGCGCGACGGCGACCGACAACCTGCTGATCGCGACCGGCCAGAGCTACTCGTCGATCGGCGCCTTCGATGCCTTCCTCACGGTCGGCACCGCGGACACCGACAAGCCGGGCTTCTACATCTTCTTCAACGCGACCTCGGGCCGGGGCGAGATCTGGTTCGACACCAGCATGGTGAGCACGGACGGGGCGACGCTGATCGCCACGTTCAACAACATCACCGCGGTGAACCAGCTGGCCCAGTTCAACGACGGCCCCGCCGGCGGCAACTCGGGCGACTTCGTGATCATCTGATCGCGACCAGGCTGCTTCTGAATGAGGGCCGGGGGATTTTCCCCCGGCCCTTTCTTGTGCATAGTCGCCCCATCTGGAGCGGCCCGATGCCGCGTGGGAGGCGACGATGGCGATCTTCACCTGGAACGGGGCTTCCAATCTCGACCTGAAGATCCTTCAGCAGGTCTTCGACTTCCGCTCCGACGTCCTTCAGATCAATGATCCCACGCTGCAGGCGCAGCAGTTCGACCTCGTCGAGGACGGGACGAACCTGGCGATCGTGAAGGCGCGTGACATCAACGGCGTGCCGCTGGCCGCCGCCGACGTGCGCTATGCCTTCATCCCGAACATGATCATCCGCCAGGTCGGCGGCACGGACGGCGATCCGGTCAGCTCGAACATCGTGCTGTCGAACGGCGGCCAGATCTATGTCGGCGACCGCCTGACGGACACTATCCTGGACGACGACGGCAACGATGCCACCGCGCTCTCGACGCAGCTGCAGTCGGTGCAGGTGTTCGGCCTGGGCGGCGCGGACACCATCACCACGGGCGACGGCAACGACCGCGACTACGGCAACACCGGCGCCGACAACGTCAACGGCGGTGCCGGCAACGATTCGATCTACGGCGGCCAGGAGAACGACACGGTCTCCGGCGGGTCGGGCAACGACAACGTCGCGGGCGACCTCGGCAACGACCAGGTCAACGGCGGATCGGGCAACGACATCCTCTACGGCGGCGCCGGCAACGACGTGATCGACCCCGACACGGGCAACGACACGATCTTCGCGGGCAACGGCAACGACACCGTGTCGATCGGCAACAGCGATACCGGCGACAAGCTGGTCTACATGGACAAGCTCCAGGATCAGCTGAACATCATCTCGACCACGGGAAGCCACATCGCCTACCTCGGCGACAACGACGATCACGCGTTCCTCGAGGCCAATGCCGGCGACATCCAGGTCTTCGGGCAGGACGGCAACGACGAGCTGGTGGCCCAGAACTTCGGATCCGACACGCTCGACGGCGGCAGCGACGACGACTACCTGGAGATCAGCGGCGGGGCGATCGGCGGCAAGCTGCTGATCGGCGGCTTCGGCGCCGACGAGTTCGCGATCCTCGATTCCTCCGGCGGTCCCGGCGGCATCGCGGCCTCGACGCATGTCACGGTGATGGGCGGCGAGGGCAACGACGGCATCGCCTATGCGCGCGGCCTCTCCATCGGCGACGCCAACAATGGCGGCGAGGGCAACGACACGATCTCGTTCGCCGGACCGACGACGCTGATCCTGCGCGACCAGTCGATCGAGCAGATCGAGACGGTGTTCTGGAGCGACGGCTCCGACGCGGCGAAGTTCGCCGACGGCAATGTCGTTGCCGGCGGCACCCTGATCGTCGAGGCCGGCGACGGTTCCGACAGCATGGACGGATCGCGCGAGACCGACGGCACCTATCACATGCACGGCGGGGACGGCGACGACACCCTGATCGGCGGTGCCGGCGCCGATACGCTGCACGGCGGCACCGGCAGCGATCTGCTGGTCGGCGGCGGCGGACCCGACCTGTTCCGCGCCCTGGAGGAGTGGGACAGCGCCGCCTACCCCGACGTCATCGCCGACTTCACCGGGCTGACCGACAAGATGCTGTTCAACGGCGACGCCTTCAACGGCGTGTCGGCGATCGACGGCTACAAGGGGACGGCCGGCGCCAGCGCCTCGGCGAACGACAACCTGCTGATCGCCACGGGTCAGTCCTACGCGATCAACACGTTCGACCAGTTCCTCACGGCCGGCGCCGCCGATACCGACAAGCCCGGCTACTACATCTTCTTCGATGCCGGCGCCGGCCATGGCGAGATCTGGTTCGACACGAACATGGTGAGCACGGACGGCGCCGTGCTGATCGCCACGTTCAACAACATCACCGCCGTCAATCAGCTCGCCCAGTTCGACGAGGGGGCCGGCGGCGGCAACTCGGGCGATTTCGCCATCATCTGAGGCGGCGGGCGGCGGTCGCCGCCGTGGGGCCGAGTGCCGGGCGAAGAATGCCGGGGTACGCCCCCAAACCTGCTCGGCGCGGGCGCGCTCGCATAGCATCGCGCCCGGGTCGTCGTCGGAGAGGTCGCGCATGCAATCCACCGCGTCGAAGGCCGCTGCCCGCGTCGCGGACCTCGTCGCGGCCGCCCAGCGTCACCTGACCGCGCGCGTCGCGGCGGCGCCGGTCATCGAGCGGCCGTTCCCGCACATTCTCGTCGACGGCATCCTGCCCGACGACCTCTACAGCCTGCTGCTGGCCAGCCTGCCCGCGGCCGGCGACCTCCCGACGCTTCTCGGCACCGGCCGGGTCATGGACGGCTATCCCGAGGAGCGCCGCGTGCTGGAGCTCTATCCGGCGAAGATCCAGGCGCTGCCCGCGCGGATTCGCGGCTTCTGGGAGGCGCTCGGACCGATGATCCGGAGTCCCGCCGTAGCGCACGCGATCGCCCGGCGCTTCCGTCCGCAGATCGCGGCACGTTTCCCCGACGGGCTCGATGCGGTATCGGTCGACGCCGTCTACTGCGAGGATGCCGTGCGCTACGCGCTGCCGCCGCACACCGATGCGCAGCGCAAGGTCGTGACGGCGCTCATCTACCTGCCCGACCGACCGGGGCAGGAGCATCTCGGGACGACGCTCTACGAGCCGGTCGCCCCCGGCTTCCGCTGCCCCGGCGGGCCGCACCACCCGCGCGCGGACTTCCGCGTCGTCGCCACGATGCCCTACCGGCCGAACACGATGTTCGGCTTCGCGAAATCCGACCGGTGCTTCCACGGCGTCGAGCCGGTGGCGGAGGCCGACCTGTTCCGCCGCGTGCTGATCGTCAACGTCAACAAGGCACGGCAGCCCGCCGGCTGAGGGCGGGCCGCCCGCCTGCCCTCAGGTCGCCGCGGGCTCCGGCTCCATCGACAGCTTCGCCTCGACCAGCCGGGCGAACAGCGTGGCACCCAGCGGGATGACCGCGTCGTTGAAGTCGTAGCCGGGGTTATGCACCTCGCAGCCGCCGTGCGTGCCGCCCTGGCCGGTCAGGATGAAGGCGCCCGGCACCGCCTCCAGCATGTAGGAGAAGTCCTCGGAGCCCATCACGCGCGGGCCGTTGCGGTCGACGTTCTCCTCGCCGACGATGGCGGCGGCGACGTCGGCCATGAACTCCGCCTCCGCCGCGTCGTTGACCAGCGGCGGATAGCCGTGGCGGATGTCCGGCTCGGCCACCGCGCCGAAGGCGGCCGCCACCGAACGGGCGATGCGCTCGAGGTTGGCCTGCACCTGCTCGCGCACCTCGGTGCGGTAGCAGCGGATGGTGCCGCGCAGCACCGCGGTCTCCGGGATGACGTTGTAGGCGTCGCCCGCATGGATCTGGGTGAAGCTAAGCACGACCGGCTCGTGCGGGCTCATGTTGCGGGCGACGATGGTCTGCGCCGCCGTCACGATCTGGGCGGCGACGACGATCGGGTCGACCCCCGATTCCGGCCGCGCCCCGTGCGCGCCCTTGCCGCGGACGCGGATGTCGAAGCGGGTGCCGCCGGCCAGCATCGGCCCCGGCCGGATCGAGAACTTGCCGACCGGCAGGCTCGGCCGGTTGTGCATGGCGAACACGCTGTCGCACGGGAACTTCCTGAAGAGGCCTTCCTCGACCATCACCCGGCCGCCGCCGCCGCCCTCCTCGGCCGGCTGGAAGATCAGATGCACGGTGCCCTGGAAGTTGCGCGTCTCGGCGAGGTAGCGCGCCGCGCCGAGCAGCATGGTCGTGTGCCCGTCATGGCCGCAGCCGTGCATCTTGCCCTTGATGGTGGAGCGGTGGGCGAACGTGTTGGTCTCCTCCATCGGCAGGCAGTCCATGTCGGCGCGCAGGCCGATGGCGCGCGGGCTGTTGCCGACCCGGATCGTGCCGACCACGCCGGTCTTGGCGATCCCCGTCGTCACCTCGCAGCCCCATTCGCGCAGCTTGGTCGCGACGATCTCGCTGGTGCGCTGCTCCTCGAAGCCGAGCTCGGGGTGGGCGTGGATGTCGCGGCGGATGCGGGTCAGCTCATGGTGCCAGGCGGCGATGCGCGGTTCTATCTTCATCGGGCGGGTTCCTCGGAGCGGATGGCGGTGGTCAGGCGGCCTCGGCGGACAGCTTGGCCTCGACGAGGCGGGCGAACAGCGTGGCCCCGATCGGCAGGACGTCGTCGTTGAAGTCGTAGCCGGGGTTGTGCACCTCGCAGCCGCATGGCCCCGCCATGCCGCCCTGGCCCAGCATGATGAAGGCGCCGGGCACCGCCTGCAGCATGTAGGAGAAGTCCTCCGAGCCCATGATGCGCGGGCCGTTGCGCTCGACGTTCTCCTCGCCGACGATGCCGGCGGCGACGTCGGCCACGAACTCCGCCTCCTGCGCGTCGTTGACCAGCGGCGGATAGCCGTCCTTGATCGACACGCTCGCCTCGGCGCCGAAGGCGGCGGCCATCTCGGTGGCGATGCGCGTGAAGGCCGTGCGCACCTGCTCGCGCGCCTCGGTGGTGAAGCAGCGGATGGTGCCGCGCAGGACGGCGGTCTCGGGGATGACGTTGTAGGCGTCGCCCGCATGGATCTGGGTGACGCTGAGGACCACCGGCTCGTGCGGGCTGACGGTGCGCGCGACGATGCTCTGCGCGGCGGTCGCGATGTGGGCGGCGACGATCACCGGGTCGACACCCGTCTCCGGCTTGGCGCCGTGGGTGCCGCGGCCCTTCACCGTGATGTCGAAGCGCCCGCCGCCGGCCAGCATCGGCCCCGGCCGGATCTGCAGCTTGCCCGCCTCCAGGGCCGGCCAGTTGTGCATGGCGAAGACGCTGTCGCAGGGGAACTTCCGGAACAGGCCCTCCTCGACCATCACCCGGCCGCCGCCCTGGCCCTCCTCGGCGGGCTGGAAGATCAGGTGCACCGTGCCCTGGAAGTTGCGCGTCTCGGCGAGGTAGCGCGCGGCCCCCAGCAGCATCGCCGTGTGCCCGTCATGGCCGCAGGCATGCATCCGCCCCTTGAACTTCGAGCGGTGGGGGAAGC
>JADZBA010000308.1 GCA_020852355.1 Alphaproteobacteria bacterium | reverse complement strand
TCTCGCCGCGCCACGCGCTCGATCGCGCGGCGGAGGACCCGACGGTGTCGCGGATCCTGTTCTGGCTGCGGCCCGCCGACGTCGAGAGCCACGGCCTCGGCCTCAGCACGATCGACCGGGCGCTGCTTCCGGCACAGCCGGCGCCGGGCCTGGAAGCCGCGGTGTGCGACCTCGTCCGGCGCCACGCGCGCCGCGTCGATCCGCTGCCCGACGGCCCGCCCGCCGCCCGGATCGCGGCGGCGCTCGCGGAACCCGCCGGCTAGCTGCGCAGCACGCCGCCCGTCGTCTTGTTCACCTGGGCGACGATGCGGGCGGCCACGGCCTCGATCTGCTCCTCGGTCAGCGTCGCCGTCGCGGGCTGCAGCGTGACCTCCACGGCGATGGACTTGCGGCCCTCGGGCACGCCCGCACCGCGATAGACGTCGAAGACGCGGACCCCCGACAGCAGCTTGCGCTCGGCGGCGCGCACCGCCCGGGTCACCGCCTCGGCGGCGACCGCGTCGTCGACCAGGAAGGCGAAGTCGCGGACGATCGGCTGGAAGGGCGACAGCACCAGGGCCGGGCGCGCCGCGCCGCCCTTTGCGCGTGGCAGCGGCACCGCGTCGACGAGGACCTCGAAGCCGACGAGCGACCCCTTCGCGCCGAGCGCCTGGAGCACGCCCGGATGCAGCTCGCCGAACCGCGCCAGCGCGACCGTGCCCAGCCGCAGCACGCCGGAACGGCCGGGGTGATACCAGGCCGGCGCGTCGGTCGTCGTCTGCAGGCTCTCGACCGGTGCGGCGAGCGCCGCCAGCGCCGCCAGCGCATCGCCCTTGACGTCGAACACGTCGACCGGGCGCGGCACCGCCGACCAATGGCGGACGCCGCTCTGGCCGGCGCGCACGCCGGCGGCGACCAGCGCCTGGCCGTGGGGCGTGTCGTCGGCGTATTGCGGGCCGATCTCGAACAGCGCCGCGTCCGCGAAGCCGCGGTCGGCATTGCGGCCGGCCGCCGCGATCAGGTTGGGCAGGATCGAGGGCCGCATCACGTCGAGATCGGCGCTGATCGGGTTGACCAGCCGCAGCGCCTCCGCGACGCCGCCGAAATGCTCGGCGTCGCGGCCGGGCATGAACGAGAACGTCACCGCCTCGACGAGGCCGCGTGCGGCCAGCGCCCGCCGCGCATGGCCGGCCCGGCGCTGCGCCGGCGTCAGGGCCGGCCGCGTCACCGCATGCTCGCGCGGCAGCGGCACGACGGGGATGGCATCGTAGCCGTGCACGCGCAGCAGCTCCTCCACCAGGTCGGCCTCGCCCTCGATGTCGCCGCGCCAGGAGGGGATCGCCACCGTCAGCCCGTCGGCTTCCGGCTGCACCGCCGCACCAAGCGCCTCGAGGATGCGTTGCCCTTCCTCGGGCGGCACCGGCAGGCCGCCCAGCTCGGCCGTGCGCGCGTTGCGCAGGCGCACGGAGCGGCGCCACGCCGGCTCCGCGCCGGCGACCACCACCTCGCTCGGCTCGCCGCCGCAGATCTCCATGATCATCCGCGTCGCCGCCTCGATGCCGGGCACGGCGGAGGCGGGATCGACGCCACGCTCGAAGCGGTAGCGGGCATCCGTCTGCAGCCCGAGCTTGCGGCCGGTCGCCGCGGTGCGCACCGGATCGAACAGCGCCGATTCGATGAAGACGTTGACCGTATCGGCGGTGCAGCCCGTGCCCTCGCCGCCGATCACGCCGCCGAGCCCGACGACGCCGTCGTCGTCGGCGATCGCCGTCATCTCGCCGTCCAGCTCATAGGTCTTGCCGTTGAGCGCCTGCAGCGATTCGCCCGGCACGCACGGCCTGACCGCGATGTCGCCGGCGAGCGCGTCGGCGTCGAAGACATGGAGCGGCCGCGCCACGTCCATCGTGAAGAAATTGGTGATGTCGACGAGGGCCGAGATCGGCCGCAGGCCGAGCGCCAGCAGCCGGCGCTGCAGCCATTGCGGGCTGGGTCCGTTGCGCACGCCGCGGACGTAGCGCCCGGCATACATCGGGCATGCGCCGGCCACGGCCGCCGGCAGGTCGAGGCGGACGCCGATCGGGCTGGGAAAGCGGCCCGCCACGGGCACGACGTCGCGCGGCCTGAGCCGGCCGACGCCGGCGGCCGCGAGGTCGCGGGCGAGGCCGCGGATGCCCAGGCAGTCGGCGCGGTTGGGCGTGACCTTGACGTCGAGGACCGGGTCGTCGAGGCCCAGCACCTTCGCGAAGGGCTGGCCAACCGGCGCGTCCGCCGGCAGGTCGATGATCCCCTCGTGGTCGTCCGAGAGGCCCATCTCGTAGGCCGAGCAGAGCATGCCGTTCGACGCCTCGCCGCGGATCTGGCCGGCCTTCAGCAGCAGGCCGGTGCGCGGGATGACGGTGCCGGCGCGCGCGAACACGCCCTTCATTCCGGCGCGCGCGTTGGGCGCGCCGCAGACGACCTGGACCCGGTCGGTTCCGGTATCGACGACGCAGACGCGCAGCCGGTCGGCATTGGGGTGCTGCACCGCCGACACGACATGGCCGACCGTGAACGGCGCGAGGCGCGCCGACGGATCGTCGATCGCGTCGACCTCGTGGCCGAGCATGGTCAGCCGCGCGACGATGGTCGCGAGGTCGGACTCGGTGTCGAGATGGTCGCGCAGCCAGGCGAGCGTGATCTTCATCGGGTGAGCCCCCCCGCCAGCGTCGGCACGTCGAGCGGCACGAAGCCGTAGTGGCGCAGCCAGCGCAGGTCGGAGTCGTAGAAGGTGCGGAGATCGGGGATGCCGTACTTCAGCATGGCGATGCGCTCGATGCCCATGCCGAAGGCGAAGCCCTGGTACTCGGTCGGGTCGACACCGGCATTGGCCAGGACCTTGGGATGGACCATGCCGCAGCCGAGGATCTCCAACCAGTCGGCGCCATGGCCGATCTTGAGCTGGCCGCCCTCGCGCGAGCAGCCGATGTCGACCTCCGCCGACGGTTCCGTGAACGGGAAGTAGCTGGGGCGGAAGCGCACGGGCAGGTCGTCGACGCCGAAGAAGGCGCGGCAGAACTCGATCAGGCAGCCCTTGAGATGGCCCATGTGCGTGGTGCGGTCGACGACCAGACCCTCGACCTGATGGAACATCGGCGAATGGGTGGCGTCGTCGTCGCAGCGGAAGGTGCGGCCCGGCACGATGATGCGGATCGGCGGCCTGTCGCGCATCATGGTGCGGATCTGCACCGGCGAGGTGTGCGTGCGCAGCACCAGCCGGGTGCCGTCGGCGCGCGGCGGCAGGTAGAAGGTGTCGTGCTCCTGGCGGGCCGGATGCTCGGGCGGAATGTTGAGGGCGGTGAAGTTGTAGAAATCCTCCTCGATGTGCGGCCCTTCGGCGACGGCGAAGCCCATGTCGGCGAAGATCGCCGTCAGTTCGTCGATGGTCTGGCTGATCGGATGGACGCGCCCTTCGGCGTCGGGCCGCGGCGGCAGCGTGACGTCGATGCGGTCGGCGGCCAGCCGCCGCGCCAGCGCATCGGTCTCGAGCGCGGCACGGCGTGCCTCCAGGGCCGCGGTCACCTCGTCCTTCAGCGCGTTCAGCGCCTGGCCCGCGGCGCGGCGGGCATCGGGGGCGAGGCCGCCCAGCGTCTTCATCTGCTCGGTGATCTCGCCCTTGCGGCCGAGCGCGGCGATGCGCACCGCCTCGAGCTGGTCGAGATCGCCCGCCGCCGCGACGGCGGCCAGCGAGCGGGAGCGCAGCGGTTCCAGGTCGGCCATCGGTACCATTCCTGAGTAGCGCAAAGAAAAAGGGGCCGTCTGCGGCCCCTTGGTCCTGGCTGGCCCACGGGCGCGGATGACCCGCCCGGGACCCGCGCGGTCAACCGCGGGGCTTCGGTCGTGCGCCCGTAAATCGGCCGCGCGCGGCCATCAGGCCAGCGCCGCCTGGGCCTGCTGCGCCAGCGCCCTGAAGGCGTCGGGCTCGCGCGCCGCGAGGTCCGCCAGGACCTTGCGATCGACCTCGATGCCGGCCTTCTTGATGCCGTTCATGAACTGCGAGTAGGTCAGCCCGTGCTCGCGTGCGCCGGCGTTGATGCGCTGGATCCACAGGCCGCGGAAATCGCGCTTCTTGTTGCGGCGGTCGCGATAGGCGTACTGCAGCCCCTTCTCGACCTTCTCGATGGCGATGCGGAAGCTCGACTTCGCGCGGCCACGGTACCCCGTGGCCATGTCGAGCACCTTCTTGTGCCGGGCGTGCGCGGTGACGCCCCTCTTGACGCGGGCCATGGTCGTCTAACCCCGTAGATACGGCATGTATTTCAGCACCTGACGCGCATCGCCGTCGGCGAGGATCATGGTGCCGCGCGCCTTGCGCTTCATCTTCTGCGACTTGCTCACCAGCCGGTGCCGCTTGTGGGCGACGTTGGCCATCACCTTGCCGGTGGCGGTGACGCGGAAGCGCTTCTTCGCCCCGCTCTTCGTCTTCATCTTGGGCATTTCGGTCCTTCTCGGGTGTTCACGCGCCGCAGCGAAGGCATGCCCGTTCGCGCGCATCCGCACGCTAGCCCGGCCGCCGGCGGGAAGCGGGCTTATAGCGATGTCGGTCGTGGATGGCAAGCCGGGCGGCGGACCGCCCGGTCGGGAACGCGGACCGTGGCGGCGAGCCGCCGGGGGAACTCACTTCGGCGACATCACCATGACCATCTGCCGGCCCTCCAGGCGCGGCATCTGCTCGACCTTGGCGACCGGATCGAGGTCGTCGCGCACCCGCATCAGCACCTGCAGGCCGAGATCCTGGTGCGCCATCTCGCGGCCACGGAACCGCAAGGTGACCTTCACCTTGTCCCCTTCCTCGATGAACTTCTGCATCGCGCGCATCTTGACGTCGTAGTCGTGGTCGTCGATGCCGGGGCGCAGCTTGATCTCCTTGACCTCGATGACCTTCTGCTTCTTGCGCGCTTCGTTCTTCTTCTTCTGTTCCTCGTACTTGTACTTGCCGAAGTCGAGGATCTTGCAGACGGGGGGATCGGCGTTCGGCGCGACCTCCACCAGGTCGAGGCCGGCCTCCTCGGCCATGCCCAGGGCCTCGACGGTCGTCACCACGCCCACCATGTCGCCGCGCTCGTTCACCAGGCGCACGCGAGGGACGCGGATCTCGTTGTTGACGCGCGGCCCGTCGCGGGACGGCGTCGGCTCGAATGGGGGTCTGGCTATGAATCGTCTCCTATGGTCACGACAACGGGCCGGACGGCAACCGCCGTCGCCCGCGCCAATCTAGCGATGGCGGCCGGCCATGCAAGGGGCGCGCGCACGAGCCGGCCGATTCCACGACGCCGAGAGTCAGCGCTGGGGCATGCCGCGCGGCACGATCGTCTCGACGATCGAGGCGTCGAGCCGCTCGTAGTCGTGGTAGCCGATGGTCGCGTAGAGCTCGGCCCGGGTCTGCATCCGCTCGACCATCGCCTGGGTCCCGCCGTCGCGCCGGATCGCGGCGTAGAGCTCCGCCTGCGCCTTGTTGGCGACGCGCAGCGAGCTCACCGGCCAGATCACCACCCGGTAGCCCATGTCGGCGAATTCGGCCGCGGTGAAGAAGGGCGTGCGCCCGAACTCGGTCATGTTGGCGAGCAGCGGCACGCCCGGCATCCGGCGCGCGAACTCGCGGAACATCTCGGCGCTGGTCAGCGCCTCGGGGAAGATCACGTCGGCGCCGGCCTCCCGGTAGAGCCTGCCGCGGGCCACGGCGCCGTCCATGCCTTCGCTGGCGGCGGCGTCGGTGCGGGCGATGACGACGAGATGGCGGCGGGCGCGCACCGCGGCCGCGACCTTGGCCGCCATGTCGTGCGGATCGGCGATCTTCTTGTCGTTGAGGTGGCCGCACTTCTTCGGCAGGAGCTGGTCCTCGATATGCACGGCGGCGGCACCGGCATCCTCGAACACCCGGACCATGTGCATGACGTTGAGCGCCTCGCCGTAGCCGGTATCGCCGTCGACCACCAGCGGCAGGCCGGCGGCGCGCGCGATCTGGCGGACGAAGAAGCCGACCTCGTCGACGGTGAGGATGCCGAGGTCCGGCAGTCCCATCGAGGCGCTCATCGCGGCGCCCGAGAGATAGAGCGCCTCGAAGCCGGCGGCGCGCGCCTGCAGCGCCGCCATGCCGTTGTGGGCGCCGGGGATCTGCAGGATGCCCGGGCGCGCCAGCAGCGCGCGGAAGCGCTCGCCGGCTGGCGTCGTGGGCAGGTCGTCGGCGACGAGATAGGGCATGGTCTACTCCTGGTCCGGGCAGGTCGCGGCGACCGCGTCGACGGTGAGCGTCGCGAGGTCGTCGGTGCGCAGGATGGTAACCTTTCGGCCGCGCGGCGCGCACAGCGCAGGGTCCGAGGCGCGGGAGAAGAGCACGGTCGCCGGGCTGCCTGCCACCGCGAGGAGATGCATGGGTCCGGTGTCGTTGCCGACGCTCGCCGCAGCCCGGCGTCCGAGCCGCACCAGGTCGGCCAGCGTCGTGGCACCGGTGAGGTCGACCGTGGCCGGCGCCGCCGCCGCGACGGCGGCGGCGAGCGGCCGCTCGGCCCCCGTGCCGACCACCACGGGCACCAGCCCGCGCGCCGCCAGCCGGGCGGCCAGCGCGGCGTAGGCGGCGACCGGCCAGCGCTTCTCCGGGCGATGCGCCGAGCCGCCGGGCACCAGCACGACGAACGGGCGGCCGGCGAGGCCCGCCGGCAGCGGTTCGTCGGCGACCCAGCCGACGTCGGGTGCCGGCACCTCGCCGATGCCGGCCATGCGCAGCTGGCCGGCCTGGCGGTCGAGCGTGTGCATGGCGTCGCGGCCGGGGTCGGCGTGGGGATGCGAGGCGCCGGGGGCGATCCCCGACCATTCCGGCCGCGGGCGTCCGAACAGGCGGAGATAGGCGCTCGACCGGCGCGATGTCTGGAGGTCGTAGACGCGGTCGAAGCAGCCGCCGCGCAGGCGGCGCGCCAGTGCGACGATCGCCGGCAGGTTCCAGAGGGGCGGCCTCGCGTCGATCCAGACCGCGTCGGCGAACGGGCAGGCGGCGAGGAAGTCGCGGAACGGCGCGGTCGTCAGCAGGGTGATGCGGGCGCCCGGGTGGTGCCGGCGGATCGCCGCCATCGGACCCAGCGCCTGGACGAGGTCGCCCAGCGCGCCGAGCTTGATGACGAGGATGCGCCCGGCGCCCGCAGCGCTCACGCGGCGATGCTGTGCTCGCGCGCGGCGTCCGCACCGAGCACCTCGGCGTACACCGCGAGCGTCTCGGCGCACATCGTCCGCAGGTCGAAGCTGGCCCGGACATGGGCGATCGCGCGCTCGCCCAGGGCGAAGCGGTCGTCGTCGTCGAGGTCGAGCGCATCGGCGATCGCCGCCGCCAGCGCCGCGGCGTCGCCGACCGGCACCAGCACGCCGGTCTCGCCCGGCACCACCGTCTCGCGCGCGCCGCCGTGGTCGCTGGCGATCACCGGCCGGCCCATCGCCTGCCCCTCCACGGCGACCCGGCCGAACGCCTCCGGCTCGGTCGACGGCGAGACGACGACGTCGGCCAGCATGTAGGCCGCCGGCATGTCGCGGCAGTCCGGCACCATCTGGAAGCGCCCCCCCTGCCCCTTGGCGACGATCCGCGCCTCCAGCTCGGCGCGGTAGGCGTCGCGCGCGTCGACGGCGCCGACGAGGACGCAGCGCAGCTCGCGGTCGGGCAGGCGTGCGATCGCGTCGATCAGCACCTCATGGCCCTTCCAGCGGCTGAAGCGGGCGGGCAGCATCACCACCGGCACGCCGTCGGGCAGGCGCCATTCGCGCGCGAGTCGGATGATGCGCTCGGCGCTGACCGCAGCCGGGTCGAAGCGGCGGAAGTCGATGCCCCGGGGAATGATGCGCAGCCGGTCGGCAGGCACGCCGTAGACCGCATACGCATGCTCGGCGATGAAGCGCGAGATCGCGATGACCCGCTCGCCCTTGCCCATGATCGCGTTGTACCTGCGCTTGGCCCAGCTCGCGTGGCGATGGGTTCCGTGGAAGGTGGTGATGAAATGGCGCCCCGCGGCCCGCGCCGCGAGCCAGCCGCTCCACGCCGGCGCCCGGCTGCGGGCATGGACGATGTCGACGTCGTAGCGCCCGATGATCTCGACCAGGCGCTTGGCGTTGGCGCGGATGGTGAAGGGATTCTTGCTGTCGAGCGGCATGGTGACGTGCACCGCGCCGGCGCGTTCCAGCTCGGACACCAGCGGGCCGCCGGCCGACGCGACGACCGCGCGCCATCCGGCCGCCACGGTCGCCGCGGCGACGTCGACGGTGCCGCGCTCGACCCCGCCCACGCCGAGCGCCGGCAGGAGCTGCAGCACGGCACGGCCGCTGCGGCCGACCGGCGCCGCCGGCGCGCGGTCCATGTTAAGCTCGGGTTGCGAATCCATGATGTCCCAGAATACCAAGCCCGAAGGTGCCGCCACCAGCGCGGCGACGATCGCCGATCGGGCGGGCCGGCGGCTCGCCTACCACAGGTTGCCCGGTCGCGGCCCGGGAATCGTCTTCCTCGGCGGCTTCATGTCCGACATGACGGGGACGAAGGCGATGGCGCTGGAGGCCGCCTGCCGCGCGGCCGGCCGCGCCTTCCTGCGCTTCGACTATGGCGGCCATGGCGCGTCGGAGGGGCGCTTCGTCGACGGCACCATCGGCGGCTGGGCCGCGGATGCGATCACGATGCTCGATGCCGCGACCGAGGGGCCGCAGATCCTCGTCGGCTCCAGCATGGGCGGCTGGCTGATGGTGCTGGCCGCGCTCGCGCGGCCCGGGCGCATCGCCGGGCTCGTCGGCATCGCCGCCGCACCGGACTTCACCGAGGACCTGATGTGGCAGGAGTTCCCGGAGCCGGTGCGCCGGGTGCTGCTGCGCGACGGCATCTGGCACGAGCCCTCGGCCTACGGTGCGGCGCCCTATCCGATCACCCTGCGCCTGATCGAAGAGGGTCGCGGCCATCTCGTGCTGCGCGCGCCGATCGCGCTCACCTGCCCGGTGCGCCTGCTGCACGGCGTCGCGGATCGCGACGTGCCGTGGCGGCAGTCGCAGATGCTCATGGAGCGGCTGGCGGCGAGCGACGTCACGCTCACCCTCGTCAAGGACGGCGACCACCGGCTGTCGCGGCCCGAGGACATCGCGCGCCTCGTCGCCACCGTCGAGACCCTGGCCGATCAGCTCGCCCCGACGATGGCGGCCAGCCCTTCGCGATAGGTCGGATAGGCGAGGCGGACGCCGAGCTCGTGCTTGATCCGCGCGTTCGCGATGCGCCGGTTGTCGGCGTAGAAGGAGAGCGCCATCGGCGACATGCCGGCCGCCGCCTCGGCGAACGGCTCGGCCGCGGGCGACGGCACGCCGAGCAGGGTTGCGGCATGGGCGACGACGTCCTCGGGCGCCGCCGGCAGGTCGTCGGCGACGTTGTAGACCGCACCCGGCTCGGGGTGCGCCATCGAGGCGCGCAGGACGCGCACGATGTCGTCGCGGTGGATGCGCGAGAAGACCTGGCCCGGCTTGACGATGCGCCGCGCGGTGCCGGCGCGGAGCTGGTCGACGACGCTGCGCCCCGGTCCGTAGATGCCGGCCAGCCGGAACACGTGCACCGGCAGGCCGTGATGGCGCCAGAGATCGCGCCACGCCTCCTCGGCCGCCAGGCGATGGCGGCCGCGCGCGCCGGACGGATCCGTCTCCGCCGACTCGTCGACCCAGGCACCGGCACGATCGCCATAGACCGCCGTCGAGGAGAGGTATCCGACCCAGCGCAGGTGCGGCAGCGCGGCGATCGCCGGGCCGAGCGCCGCCAGCACGGGATCGCGGGCGCCGTCCGGGGCGGCGGTCGCCAGGATGTGGGTGGTCCCGGCCAGCACGGCCGGGTCGAGGGGCACCGCGGCGGAGAAGACGTGCACGGCGATGCCGGCCGCGCACAGCGGCGCGGCGCGGGCGGGATCGCGCACGGTCCCCGCCACGGCCCAGCCGTCGGCGGCCAGCGCACGCGCCACGGCCGCCCCGACATAGCCGAGGCCGAAGCAGAGGAAACGGCGATCCTGTGCAGTCATCCCGGAGAATCCTCGCACGCAAATGGGGCGGGATCGCGACGCCCCGATGCGGCGGCGTGGCCCTTGCCTTCGGACGGACGGAGGGCGAGTGTGGCGCCGCCATGCCCGCCTTTCGCCTCGTCCTCGCGCTCCTTCTCGCGGTCGCCGCACCGGCCGCGGCACAGACCGTGCGCGACGAGGAGTACGGCCACTGCATGCGGCTGGCCCGGGCGCAGCCGACCGAAGGGCTGGAGTTGGCGGGCGGCTGGGCGGGTCGCGGCGGCGGCCTCTACGCGCGGCATTGCGCGGCGGTCGCCCTCATGTCCATGGGGCAGTACGCCGAGGCCGCGAACCGGCTGGAGACGCTGGCGACGACCGGCCGCGGCGAGGCGGCGCGCCTGCGCGTCGAGCTGCTGTCGCAGGCGGCCCAGGGCTGGCTGGCGGCGAAGATGCCCGAGCGCGCCCATGCGGCGCTGTCCGCCGCGCTCCGCATCGCCTCGGACGACGCCGATCTGTGGATCGACCGCTCGATCGTGCTCGCCGCGGCCCGCAACTACTGGGAGGCGATCGACGACCTCAACCGCGCGATCGAGCTGGCGCCGCGCCGCACCGACGCGCTGGTGCTGCGCGCCACCGCCTACCGCTTCGTCGATTCGCTGGAGCTGGCCGAGGAGGACCTGCGCCGCGCGCTGGCCCTCGACCCGCGCGCGGTCGACGCGCTGCTGGAGCGCGGCATCGTCCGCCGCCTGCGCAACGACAAGGCCGGGGCGCGCGCCGACTGGCTGGAGGTCCTGCGCCTGACGCCGGAGGGGGCCGCCGCCGACGCGGCGCGCGCCAACCTGGAGAAGCTCGACGTCCGCACCGACCGCTGATGCGCATCCCCGTCCCGGGCGGGCCGCACGGATGGGCGACTTCGCCCCGCGCGGAGCGATCGCCGATCAGAAGTCGAGGTCGGCGTAGTGCGCCGGCGGCGGCGCGCCGGGGACGTGGTCGGCCAGGATCGGGCGGAAGCTGGGGCGCGACTTGATGCGCGCGTACCAGTCCTTGGCCGGCTCGAAGTCCGACCACGGCACGTCGCCGATATAGTCGACGGTGGAGAGATGGGCGGCGGCCGAGATGTCGGCCAGCGAGAACTCGTCGCCGCCCAGCCAGCGCCGGCGCTCGGCCAGCTCGCCGATATAGTCGAGATGCTGGCGGATCGCCGTGAGGCCGAGGCGGATGAGGGCGGAGTTGGGCGTGTCGCGCCGGGTCATGCGCTTCAGCATCTTCTCGCCGACCAGCGCGTCGGTGACCTCGCGGCCGAACTTGCCGTCGAACCAGCCGACCAGGCGGCGCACCTCGGCGCGCGCGGGCGCGTCGCGCGGCAGCAGCGGGCGCTGCGGATAGACCTCCTCCAGGAACTCGCAGATCGCCTGGCCGTCGGCCAGCACGGTGCCGTGCGGCTCGACCAGCACCGGCACCTCGCCGGCCGGGTTGAGGGCGATGAACTCGGCCCGCCGCTCCCACGGCTTCTCGAGGACGAGGTCGAAATCGAGCTCCTTCTCGCGCAGCGCGATGCGCACCTTGCGCGAGGGGCCCGAGAGCGGGAAATGGTAGAGGGTCCGCATGGGGCGCCGATCCTAGTCGCTGGCGCCCCGGGCGAACAGTCCGCGGAAGGGATATGGCATTTGGCGGTGCCGCGCGGGCGCATGCTAGCCTCCGCGGCCCGGCGAGGACGGAGGACGACATGGCGTTCAAGGAGTACGACCGGTACGACGCGCTCGGCCTCGCGGCCCTGGTCCGCGACCGCAAGGTGTCGGTGGGCGAGGTGCTGGAGGCGGCGATCGCCCGCATCGAGGCGCTCGATCCCAGGCTCAACGCCGTCTCGCACCGCCAGTTCGACCGCGCCCGCCGCGAGGCGCAGCTCGGCCTGCCGCAGGGCCCGTTCCACGGCGTCCCGTTCCTGCTGAAGGACCTCTACGCGCTGGACGCGGGCGAGCCGAGCGGCAACGGCAGCCGGCTCTACGACGGCTTCCTCGCCGACCACAATTCGGAGATCGTCACCCGCTTCCGCAACGCCGGCCTCGCCGTGCTCGGGCGCAGCAACTCGCCCGAGCTCGGGCTGGTGCCGACGACCGAGCCGGTGCGCTTCGGCCCGACCCGCAATCCCTGGGCGCCCGACCGCTCGTCGGGCGGCTCCAGCGGCGGCAG
Source organism: Alphaproteobacteria bacterium (assembly GCA_020852355.1). Classification (GTDB taxonomy): domain Bacteria; phylum Pseudomonadota; class Alphaproteobacteria; order ATCC43930; family Allostellaceae; genus Allostella. The sequence goes on along the minus strand of JADZBA010000308.1, from coordinate 1,613 downwards.
TGCCGCGGCGGTCGCCGCCCGCATGGTGCCGATCGCGCATGCGACGGACGGCGGCGGCTCGATCCGCATCCCGGCGTCCGCCTGCGGCGTCGTCGGCCTGAAGCCGAGCCGGGCGCGCTGCCCGATGGGCCCCGACGTCGGCGAGGGCTGGAACGGGCTCGCCGTCGGCCTCGTCGTCTCGCGCAGCGTGCGCGATATGGCGGCGGCCCTCGACGCCGTCGAGGGGGCATCGGTCGGCGACCCCTATGCCTGCCCGCCCAAGGCGCGCCCCTTCCTCTCCGAGGTCGGCGCGCCGGCCGGGCGGCTGCGCATCGCGCTGTCGACCGCCGCACCCGCGGGCGTCACGGTCCATCCGGACTGTGTCGCGGCCGCGCAGGATGCGGCGAAGCTGTGCGCCGGGCTGGGCCATGTCGTGGAGGAGGCCGACCCGCCGGTCGACCACGAGGCGCTGTGGGACGCCTTCGCCACGATCATCGCCTCGCACGTCGCCAACACCATCAACCTGCGCGAGAAGGCGCTCGGCCGGAAGGCGCGGCCCGAGGAGGTCGAGCGCGCGACCTGGGGCTTCGCCGAGGCGGGGCGCACGCAGGTGACGGGGGCGGACTACGCCCGCGCCATCCTGACCGTCCACACGCTGGGCCGGCGCATGGGCACCTTCATGGAACGCTTCGACGTGCTGCTGACGCCGACACTGGCGCAGCCGCCGCTGCCGCTCGGCGCCATCGACATGATGGACATGGATCAGGAGCGCTACCGCGCGAACCTGCGCGCGTTCATCCCCTTCACGCCGATCGAGAACGCCGCCGGCCTGCCGGCGATCTCGCTGCCGCTGGCGTGGAACGGCGACGGGCTGCCGATCGGCAGCCACTTCGTGGGCCGCTACGCCGACGAGGCGACGCTGCTGCGGCTGGCCGCCCAGCTCGAGACGGCGCGGCCCTGGCACGACCGGCGGCCGCCGGTGTCGTAGGGTGAATTGCGCACCCCGCCTCACCCCGCCGCGAGGTCGAACAGCAGCTTGGCGTTCAGCGCGATGATCAGCGCCGCCGCGACGGCGGCGAGCGCGGTCATCCAGCGTGGGGCGACGAGGGCACCCATCTTGCTGCGGTCCGCGGTGAAGAGAACCAGCGGCACGACGGCGAAGGGGAGCTGCAGGCTGAGCACGACCTGGGAGAGGATGAGCAGCCGGCCGCTGCCCGCGGCGCCGTAGAGGATGGTCACGACCGCCGCCGGCACGATGGCCAGCGCGCGTCGCCAGCCGGCGCAGCCAGGGTGGCAGGCGGATCGCCAGGAACCCTTCCATCACCGCCTGCCCGGCCATGGTCGCCGTCACCGTCGAGTTGAGGCCGCAGCAGAGCAGCGCGATCGCGAAGAGGGAGGGCGCCAGCATGCCGCCCAGAAGCGGCGTCAGCAGCGCGTGCGCCTGGCCGAGCTCGGCGACCTCCGGCCGGCCGGCCGCGTGGAAGGTGGCCGCCGCCAGCACCAGGATCGAGGCGTTGATGGCGAGCGCCAGGGTCAGCGCCAGGGTCGAGTCGATGGTGGCCAGCCGGATCGCGGCGCGCCGGTCGGCCTCGGCCGGCCCGATGCGGCGGGTTCCGACGATGGCGGAGTGGAGG